>NZ_JBVMAE010000001.1:0-353011 GCF_055597485.1 Crenobacter sp. CS_VA4 | reverse complement strand
CCGCGCGAGGCGCGCGCCAGCCGCGAGGTGATCGTGTCCAACGGCGCGATCGCGTCGCCGCAGCTGCTGCTGCGCTCCGGAGTCGGCAACGCCGACGAGCTGCGCGCGCTCGGCATCGCACCTGTGATCGACCTGAAGGGCGTCGGCGAGAACCTGCAGGACCATCTCGAGATGTATTTGCAGTACGAGTGCACGCAGCCGGTGTCGCTGTACCCATCGCTGAAGTGGTGGAACAAGCCGGCGATCGGCATCGAGTGGTATTTGAACGGCACCGGCATCGGCGCCAGCAACCACTTCGAGGCCGGCGGCTTCATCCGCAGCAGCGACGAGTTCGCGTGGCCGAACCTGCAGTACCACTTCATTCCGCTCGCGATGAACTACGACGGCAGCAACCCGGTGCAGAGCCACGGCTTCCAGTGCCACGTCGGCTCGATGCGCTCGCCGAGCACCGGCTTCGTCAAACTCGCCAGCCGCGACCCGCGCGTCAAGCCGCGGTTGCTGTTCAACTACATGGCGCACGACGTCGACTGGCGCGAGTTCCGCGCCGGCGTGCGGATTACGCGCGAGATCATCGCGCAGCAGGCGATGGACCAGTTCCGCGGCCGCGAGATCAAGCCGGGGATGATGATCCAGAGCGACGCCGAGATCGACGCATTCGTGAAGGAACACGCCGAGACCGCGCTGCACCCGTCGTGTACCTGCAAGATGGGTGACGCGTCCGACCCGACGGCGGTGGTCGACGGCGAGGGCCGCGTGCACGGACTCACGGGCTTGCGCGTGGTCGACGCGTCGATCATGCCGCGCATCATCACGGGGAACCTGAACGCGCCGACGATCATGATGGCCGAGAAGCTCGCCGACGCGATCCGCGGCCGCGCGCCGCTGGCGCGTTCGACCGCACCGTACTACAAGGCGCAGAACCGGCAGGCCGGCGGTCGACCGCTGACGGAGTTGACCATGGCCAAGTAGGCCTGGCCGGCCTGTCCCGGGGCGCGTGGGCGCCCCGGTCTCTGCACCCTTGCTGTGGTTTTCATCATGTATGACCTGATCGGTTTGATCGGCGTGGTCGTCTACCTCGCCGCGTATTTCGGTGTCCAGCTAATGGGCTGGAGCCCGGAGAGCCCGCGTTACTTCGCGCTCAACGTGCTGGGGCCGGCGTGCATCCTGGTGTCGCTGTCGCACAGCTTCAATCTGGCGTCGTTCGTCACGCAGTGCACCTGGCTGCTGGTCACCTTCTTCGGCTGGTGGCGGGCGTGGCGGCGCAGGCAGCACCTCGCGCTGGCGGCGGCGAGTCGCCCGTGAAAACAAAACGCCCCGGCATGCCGGGGCGTTTCACGTGGAACGACGCAGTTACAGCTTCTTTTCCATCATCAGGTAGGCTTGGCCGCCGAGCACCGACAGGCGCAGAAGTGTCGCGTAGCCCGAGCGTCTGACGGCGAGAGGCGGGGAAACCGAGCCTCCCCTCGCTTCCCCCATGCGGCTTTCTTGCGACTCATTAGGCCTAGGCTTGACAGCAGTCCGCGGCGCCCAGAAAATACGACCCGTTTGCGCTGCTAGGATCGGCCGTCTCGAAGAGCCATCGGAACCTATAGGCCGAAGGTCGTATGATTCGAATTCCTGCCCCCGCAAGCCGTTCGATAATCCGCTGATTCAATGGCTCATTGATCAGCGGATTTTCTTTTGCAGATCGCTCGCCCACTATGCTAACCGAACACGCCCCGCTCGAACTCGTCTGGACTTCCTGCCCGCCCGATGCGCCGACCGCGCTGCTCGGTGGACTGTGCTATGGCCCGGCCAGCGAGATCGGCTTGCCCGAAGTGGCCCTCGCCCGGCTCGGCGTCCCCCGGGCCGATCTTCCGCTGTTTAGCCTGTTTGCCAGCGGGCTACCGGTAGAACGCGCCCAAACGGGCGCACTCTGCCTGTGGCGTCGTCCCGACTGCCTGTTCGCCGCGCTGAGCGTCGAAGAAAGCGCCTACGGCGAGTTTGCCTCGCCGCTGCGCGAGGCCAGCCGCGTCGCCTACCGTGCGCTGTTCGAGCTGTTGGAGAAAGAGGGCTATGCCGCGCCGTGGCGCTTCTGGAACTATCTGGCCGACATCCACGGCGAGGAAGCGGGGCTGGAGCGCTACCGCCAGTTCAATTACGGACGCCAGCAGGCGTTTGCCGAAGCCGGCCGCAGCGTCAGCTCCGCAGTGCCGGCCGCCTGTGCGCTGGGCAGCCAGCGCGGGCCGCTGGTCGTGGCGGTGCTGGCCGGGCGCGAGCCGGCGCTCGCGATCGAGAATCCGCGCCAGGTCAGCGCCTACGACTATCCGAGCGACTATGGTCCGCGCGCGCCGACCTTCGCGCGAGCCTGCGTGTCCTGGCTGGATGGCCGGCCGCAACTGTGGCTGTCCGGCACGGCGAGCATCGTCGGTCATCAAACAATGCATCCGGGCGACGTCGCCGAGCAGACCCGCGAAACGCTCCGCAATATCAGCGTGTTGCTGGACGAAGCGCGCCGCCGCCTGCCCGAGGCCGATTTCGCGCTCGAGGCGTTGCACTACACCGTCTACCTGCGCCACCCCGAGCATCAGCCGCTGGTCGCTGCGCTGCTCGCCTCCGAAATCGGCGCTATGCTTAATGCCGTCTACCTCAAGGCCGACGTCTGCCGCGCCGACCTCTTGGTCGAAATCGAAGCCTCGGCCGGCCATCCGCTGGTGCGCCTGCCATGATCCGCCGCCTGCCTCTGCCCCTGCCCGACCTGCTGCGCCGCCCGTACGACGTGCTGCGCCTGGCGCTAGGCTGGCTGTTCCTGGTGCTGATCTGCCTCTCGTGGAGCGTGATCGCGCTGCCGCTGCGCCTGGTGCTGACCGCCCGGCGCGGCCGGCCGCTCGGTCGCTGGGTGGCGATGCGCGGTTTCCGGCTGTATCTCTGGTTGCTTTCCGCGCTCGGCGCCTGCCGATTCGAGCTGGATGCGCTCGACAGCCTCGGCGACGCCGGCCCGCTGGTGCTGGTGGCCAACCACCCCGGCCTGCTCGACGCGCCGTTGTTGATCTCGCGCCTGCCGAATGTCGCGTGCATCATGAAGGCCAGCCTGCTCGACAACCCGCTGTTCGGCGCGGGTGCGCGCCTGGCCGGCTATATCCGCAACGACGCGCCGCTGGCTATGGTGCTCGCCGCCAGTCGCGAGCTGCAAAGCGGCGGCCAGCTCTTGCTGTTTCCCGAGGGCGGCCGCAGCCGCCACCACCCGGTGAGTCCATTCGCGCCGACCGCCGCGCTGATCGCCCGGCGCGCCGGCGTGGCGGTGCAGACGCTGATCATCGAAACCGACTCGCCCTATTTGTCCAAGGGCTGGCCGGCCCTGAAAACCCCTTTGTTGCCGATACGCTTCCGTGTCCGGCTGGGCGAGCGCTTCGCCCCAGAGTCCGACAGCCGCGCGCTGACCCGCGCGATCGAGCAGCACATCGCCGGCGCGCTGACCCCCCAGCCGGCCCACCCTGCGAATCCCGAATGACACCTTCTTCTAGCCATCTGGTGCTGATCCCCAGCTACAATCCCGGCCCCAAGGTCTATGACACGGTGCGCGCCGCGCGCGAACAGTGGAACCCGGTGTGGGTGATCGTCGACGGCAGCACCGACGGTAGCGCGGAGGGTCTCATGGCGATGGCTGCAGAGGACCCGGGGCTGCGCGTGGAGGTGTTGCCCCAGAACCGCGGCAAGGGCGCGGCGGTGCTCTACGGCCTGACGTTGGCCGAGGCCGCCGGTTTCAGCCACGCGCTGACGATGGATTCGGATGGCCAGCATCCGGCCGCGGCGATTCCCGCCTTCATGGCACGCTCGATCGCCGAGCCGGACGCAATGGTGCTGGGCGTGCCGCAGTTCGACGCGAACGCGCCAAAACTGCGCGTGCGCGGGCGCAAGGTGTCGAACGGCTGGGCCAACCTGGAAACGCTGTGGATGGGCATCGGCGACTCGTTGTTCGGCTTTCGCGTCTACCCGGTGGTGCCACTGGTTGCGGTGATGAAAAAGCAGCGCTGGATGCGCCGCTTCGATTTCGACCCGGAAGCCGCGGTGCGGCTGTGCTGGCGCGGGGTGCGCCCGGTGAACCTGCCCTGCCCGGTGCGCTATTTCGAAGCGAGCGAGGGGGGGGTATCGCACTTCAACTATCTGCGCGACAACCTCTTGCTCACCGGCATGCACAGCCGCTTGTTCGCGGGCTTCTTGCTGCGCCTGCCGCTGCTGCTCATGCGGCGGCTTTTCAGTAAAACGCGCCGTTGACCGACATCACCTGGCCGGAAATGTAGCCGGCGTCGTCCGAACACAGGAAGGCCACCAGCGCCGCCACCTCCTCGGGACGGCCGGCGCGCTGCATCGGGATCATCTCGCGGATGAAGTCCGGATCGAACGCGCCCTCCGTCATTCCTGTATCGATCAGCCCCGGCGCGACCGCGTTCACCGTGATGCCGCGGCTGGCCACTTCCAGCGCCAGCGCCTTGGTCGCGCCGTGCAGGCCGGCCTTGGCCGCCGCGTAGTTGACCTGGCCGCGGTTGCCGGCCAGGCCCGCAACCGAGCCGATATTGACGATGCGCCCCCAGCGGGTGCGGATCATCGGCAACAGCAAGGGCTGGGTGACGTGGAAGAAGCCGTTCAGCGACACGTCGAGCACGCGGTGCCATTGCTCGGCACGCATCCCCGGCAGCACCGCATCGTCGTGCACGCCGGCGTTGTTCACCAGGATCTGGATCGGTCCCTCTTCGAGCAACGCTTCCAGCGCCGCCGCGCTTTCTTCGGGCGACGTGACATCGAACGCCAGCGCGCGTGCAGCCAAGCCCTCTTCGCGAAGTTCGGCCGCCAGCGCCTCGGCCCTGTCCAGATTGCTGTTGGCGTGGATCAGCACCTCGTGGCCCTGTTCGGCCAACTTCCGGCAGATCGCCGCGCCGATGCCGCCGCTGCCCCCGGTTACCAGTGCGCGTTTCATGCTTGTGCTCCCTTGTCGTCCAGATGGCGCGCGGCGTCGAGCCGCACCGCGGCGCGACCGCAGGCCAGTTCCTGCCCCGCCGCACTGACCGTGAAGCGGTACATCACATTGTTCTCGTCGCCCATCAGCCGTTCGACTTCGATGTCCAGCTCGGCCGCTACGTCGTCCAGCGTCGCGACCGCCAGCCGCACCTCGCGCACGCTGGTCAGGTAACCGGCGCGCGGCGCCTCCTCAAAGCCGGCCAGCAGCGCGCCGTGCAGCGCCATCGCCTGCGCGGCGTACTCGATCGCGCAGGCGGCGCCGAGTCGGCCCTGCTGGCGCAGCGGATTGTCGGCGAGCCGGTGGCTGTCGGCGCGGCAGACGATGCGGTTTTCATCCCAGTGCGTCATCTCGGAGAGCAGGCACATCGCCCCCCGGTGCGGGATGCGCTGGGCGATTTCGGCGTGGCTCAGACGCATGGCTGCAGCTCCACGGCAAGCGGGAAACCTGTCGGCGTTTCCAGAGCGCAGCGCGTGCCCTGTCCGCGCGCCAGCGCCGCCAACAGCGGCATGGCGCGCAGCGCCGGCGCCGAGCGGCCCAGCTCATCGAGCTCGGCCAAGCCCGTGTTGCCGCAAGGTGCGGCATCGACGGTCACTTCGATACGCGCAAGAGAACGCTCGGTGCGTTCTGGGCTGAGCAAGAGCGCGACGCCACACGAATCGGGCAGCGGGCGCAGCCGGGCGAGCGGCCCCGGGTAAGGCGTGTCGTAGGCGATCAAGAGCACCTTGCGCGCCTCGCCCCGCAATGTGCCGATCGCTTCGAGAAGGCCCATCGCGAAGCTGGCGTCGGAGGCGCTCAGCACATTGCACGGCGCCACGGCTTGCGCGGCGATGCCCCAGTAACCGGCCGGCCCGTTGTGCACGGAGTTGGTGAAGCGGGTCGGCGACACCAGCCGCTCGGGCTCGGCCAACATTGTGCACAGCGCGTGCATATTGTCGCCGTCGCCGCCCGAGGCGGTGAACACCGTAGCGAGTTCCGTGGTCTCCGAGCCGGCCATCGCGGCGGCCTCGAAACCGAGCGCGAGAGCGAGGCGCACCGGCTTGCCGACGCGCCGCCGTTCGGCCGGCGGCAGCGCCTGCGGCGCCGGCAGTTGCGTCGGCGCCGCCTGCCAAGGCTCGTCGCCGCGCAGCCGGGCGGCGAGCTGGGGCCAGTTGTCGAAACCGGGGCCGACCGCGCCGACCCCGTCCAGATAGGCAGACAGCGTACTCATGCGTGCCCCTTTGCATCGGCCCGGCGCAGCACCACGCTGGCGTTGCTGCCGCCGAAGCCGAAGGAATTGCTCATCACCACCCCGAGCGCCTGCGCACGCGGAGTGAACACATAGTCGAGATCGAGCGCCGCATCGAGCGTTTCGCTGCACGGGCTGCCGGGAATCAGGCCGTGCTGCAGCGCGAGCGCGCCGATCACGACTTCGAGCGCGCCGGCCGCGCCCAGCGTATGGCCGGTGGCGCCCTTGGTCGAACTCATCGGCACGTCGCGGCCGAACAGGCGCATCACCGCCAGGCCCTCGGCGGCATCGTTGCTCGGCGTTGCGGTGCCGTGCAGGTTGAGGTAATCGACGTCGCCCGCACAGAGGCCGGCACTCTCGAGCGCCGCACGCATCGCGGCATAGGCGCCGCGTCCCTCCGGGTGCGGCGAGGACATGTGGTAGGCGTCGCTCGATTCGCCGACCCCGGCCAAGAGCACGGCGTCGGGCGGCAGCGCTCCCGCCGGGCGCTCGAGCAGCGCGAAGGCCGCCGCCTCGCCGATCGAGATGCCGCGCCGCGCCGCGTCGTACGGGCGGCAGGGTTCGGGCGACACCAGTTCGAGCGAATTGAACCCGTGCAGCGTCGTCAGGCACAGACTGTCGATGCCGCCGACTACCGCCGCGTCGATGAGGCCGGCGGCGATCAGCCGCGCCGCGCTGGCGAACACCTTGGCGCCCGACGAGCAGGCGGTCGACACGACGAAGGCCGGGCCGGACAGGCCCAGGTAGCGCGAGACCACCTCGGCCAGCGCGTAGGGGGTGTGACTGCCGTGATAGACCGGCGGCCGCACGAAATCCCCGGCCTCGTCGAGCGCGCGGTAGGCCTGCTCGGTTTCCAGGATGCCGGCGGTACTGGTGCCGAGGAAGACGCCGACACGACCCGCGCCGTAACGCGCCGCGGCGCTTCGTACCGCTTCGGCAAAGCCGTCCTGTTCGAGCGCCAAGAGCGCCAGGCGGTTGTTGCGGCAGTCGTAATCGGCGAGTTCTGCCGGCAGCCGGTAGTCGTCGACCGCCTTGACTTCGCCGACATGCGTGGCGAGTTCGACGGTTTCGAACGCGCAGGGCGCAAGGCCGCTGCGATTGGCGGCGAGCGCGGCCAGCGTGGGCGCCAGGCCCGTCCCCAGACAGCTCGCCGCGGTAAAACAGGAGAGATGCAAGGCTTGCATGACTCTTCCCTCCATCAAGATTGAAAATCGGCCAGCGCTCCGCTGGCGAGGGGCTGGGCGGGGCGCGACGCTTCGGCCAGCGTGACGGTGTTGAGACCCAGGCGGCGGATCGCCGCGAGCAGGTCGGGCAGTACCGCCAGAATCACCGGCCGGCCGGCCGGCGTGCGCGCGGCGTGGGCGTCGTGCAGCAGCAGGATGTCGCCCGCTGCCAGGCCCCGGCTCAGCGTGGCCAGCACCCGCGCCGGGTCGCTCTGGCGGGTGTCGAACGCGCGCCGCGTCCAGCTCGCCAGCCTCAGGCCGCGGCGGTGCAGCACCGGCTCGAGAAAGGGATTGCGCAGCCCGGCCGGCGCGCGGAAAAAGCGCGGCGCCGTTCCGGTGATCTCGGCCAACGTGGCTTGCGCGGCGTCCACTTCGCGTGCGAGTGCCCACGGGCCGCGCAATGAGAAACTGTGGTGATGGTGCTGGCTGTGGTTTTCCACCGCATGGCCGCGCGCGATGATTTCGCGGCATAGGGCCGGGTGGCGCCGCGCCTGTGTGCCGATGCAGAAGAAGGTCGCGCGCGCGCCGGCTTCGTCGAGCAGGTCGAGAACGCGCGGGGTGACCTCTGGATCGGGGCCGTCGTCGATGGTGATCGCGACCTCAAAGCGCGCGGCGGCGTCCTGGGGTAGGCGCGCCCAATTCGGGCCGAGCAGGCGGCTCCTCGGCCACAGGCCGGCTGCGGTGAGCAAGGCGTGGTCGGCCACCAGGCCGCCCAGCCACCACGGCCACGCGCCGGGTTGCCACAGCAAGGCGCCCGCCGTGCCGGCGTGCAGTGCCAGCGAGGCGGTAATCAGTGGCGTGGGCCGCCAGGTCTTGTTCATCGATTCGCCTCACTATCGCCAAAGTTCACCCGCTCTAGCCACAACGTCCACAGCGCGCGCCACGCGGGCCAGTCATGCCCGCCCGACAGGGTGAAACGCCGCCCGGCCGGCCAACAGGTCTCGGCCAGCGCCTGGCTGGAATAGAAACGGTCTTCGTGCGCGAGCCCCAGGCTCACCGGCAGGCGCTGTGCCCCGCCCTGGGCCAGCCAGTACCAGACGCGCTTTTCCAGTTCGCACGCGTCCCAGCACGGCGTTTGCAGCGCCGCCCAGGCGGCCGGCGAGCCGGCTGCGTTGATTTCTTTTTCCAGCGCGCGGTTGCCGAGATAAGGCGTCAGCGCCAAGGCACCCGCGATGCCGGCGGGCGCCTCGGCCAACTGCGCCAGCACCAGCAGGGCGCCGAGAGAAATGCCGGCCAGCCAGATCCGCGCGTAGCGCATCCGCCACGGCGCGAGCGCCTGTTTGAGGCCGGTCAGCGCCGTCCCCTGGGTCACGGTGAAGGGGTCGAGCGGCAAGACCAGCAGCGCGACCTGCAGATGGCGCGCCGCCAGCGCAGAGACAAAACCCTGCTCGACGAAATCCTGCGGCCGGCCGTAGGCGCCCGGCAGCAGCACCACGAGCGGGCTGCACGGGCGGGGGGCGCTGGCCGGAAAGAACAGTGCGTCGTCCGCCGGCGGTGGCAGAGGCCAGTCAGGCGGGCTCATGGCGATCCAGCATCACGGAGAACAACAGGGCCAACAGCGCTCCCGGCCCGGCCGTCCCGCCCAGCGCGGCGAGCACCGGCACGCTCGAGAAGGCCAGGAGGCCGAAGCCTGCCAGCGCGGTGGCGTTGGCCACCAGCAGCGAAAGCAGCAGGCTCGCCGAACGCTCGCTGCCGACAAAGAACAGCGCGTAGTTCGAGCCGATCGCGACCAGTAGCAAGAGGCCGACCAGATGCAGCAGGCTGAGTGCCACGCCGGCCAGCACGTGGCCGGCGCTCACCACCAGCACCGCCGCCAAGAGCGGCATGAGAACCCGCCACAGCTTGGCAGCGGATCGCAAGGCCAGCGCCAGCATCAGCACGATCGCCAGCATGCCACAGGCCACCAGCTTGAGCGCCTCGTCCAGATAGGCGGCGTACAGCTGGTTGGACGCGGTTTTCAGATCCACCAGGCGCAAGGGCTGACCGGCCAGCGCCCTCCCGAGCGCGGCGCCGTCGATGCCGCCCTCAGGCGCGCGCAGCGGCAGCAGCGCCAGGCTCTGGCCGGGGCGGTCGATCAGCAGGCCATCCAGCAACAGCGCCAGCGAAGTGCCCCGGTAACTCGCCGGCGTGAGCAAGGGTGCCCGATGCGCGGTCTCCACCGCCGCGACGAACGGTTCCAGACGTGCCGGCTGGATCGGCAGGCCGCTCAGCGCCGTCTTCAGGCGGGCACGCAAGGTGGCCTCGTCGGGCAGGCTGGCGCGGCGGGCTTCTTGGGTGACGCGGCTCGGCAGGTAGCGGCTCGGGCTCTCGTAGCCGTCCAGCAGTCCCTTCGCCACCAGGCTGTCCAGCCGGGGCGTCAATAGCTCGGTCTGGCGCAGCACCGCCTCGCGGTCGGCGCCGCTGAGCACGGCCAGATAGCGCACGTCGGGCGCCCCTAGTTCGGCTCGCAGGATGGTGTCGAGAGCCTGTTGCTGAGCCGGCACCGGGCTGAGCGCGGCCAGTTCGCGGTTCCACAACTGCTCGTGGTGCCACAACAGTACCGCCGCGGCCGACAAGGCGAGCAGGGGCACCAAGAGACGCAAGCGGCGCAGGGGCCGCAGCGCTACGCGCTCCAGGCAGTCGCCGAGCGCGCTCAGGTCGCGCACGGCAAAGCCAGCCGGCAGCAGCAGCGGCAATACGAAACGGGTCACCAGCGCCGCGACGACGAGGCCGGCGATCGAATACAGACCGAGCTGGGCCAGGCCGGGAAAACCGGAAAACAACAGCGCGGCGAAACCGCATACCGAGGTCAGCACGCCGAGGCGCACGGTCGGCCAGAAGCGTCGCAGCCACTCGTCTTCCGCCGCCGCGCCGGCCGAGCGGGACTGGATGAACAGATAGATCGAGTAGTCGACCGCCTCGCCGATCAGCGTGATGCCGAAGCCCAGCGTGATGCCGTGCACCACGCCGAAGCCTAGGCTTACCGCCACCACGCCGGCGAGCGCACCGCTCGCGACCGGCACGAGCCCTAAGAGCAGCGCACGCCCCGAGCGGTACACCGTCCACAGCAGCGTGACGATGATCAGCGTGCCTAGCAGCGAGAAACGCAGCGCCTCGTCGCGGATGCGCTCGCGCGCTTCCACGCCGAACACGCCGGGGCCGGACAGCAGCAGGCGGCTCTGTTCCAGCATGGGGTAACGCTTGAGCAGTTCGGCGCGGGCCGCGGCGAAATCGGACTTCAATAGCGCGATGGCGGCTTCCTGGGCGTCGGTATCCGAGCCGGCGGCACGGGTGTAGGCCATTAGCAGTGCGCGCGCACCGTCGCGCGAACTCCACACGCCTTCGTTGAGCGGAGCGCTGTCGCGGCTGGAGAGGACCTCGAGCAGCTGCAGCGTTTCGCCGCTCGGATCGGCCGGCAGCAGCGTCTTCAGCCAGGCGCCGGAAGGCAGCGCCAGTGCAGCGATGCTGTCGCCGATCGCCGTGTGCAAGCCGGCCTCGCTAAAGTGCTCGGGAGTCACGGCCGGGCTGAGCAGATAGCGCGCGCCGAACAGCAGCGCCCGCTCGCGCTCGAAGCTGCCGGCCTCGCCGTTGCTGACGCCGGCAAATTCGCAGCGTGCTCGCAGCCGCGCCGCAAGTCCCTGCGACAGCGCCGCGCGCGCCTCGGCGCTGCCCCCCTCGATGCCAACCAGCATCAGCCGCGACACCGTGCCGTCCTTGAGCTGGTCGACCAGGATCTGCTGTTCGGCCGACGGCGCCGCCGGCAAAAAGGCCGACATGTCGGCACTGAAACGGGCGCGCGCCAGCAACGCCGTGCCGATCACCATCGCCAGCAGCCACAGCCCGATGATCAGCGCGCGGCGCGGCTTCACCGCTCCGGCTTGCCTCACGGGGCCGCCTTGTCGATGTTCATCACCGAACGGTCGCCGTCGGCCTGGACGATCTCGATCTGGCGCAGGTCGGCGCGCACCCCGTTGATGCGCACGCGGCTGACCTTGGCCAGCATCTTGCTCGACAGCGGGGTCAGCTGCAGCGTCCAGCGCTCGAAGCGTCCGTCCAGCTCGGTGCGGTAGGCGGCCTCGAGCGCGCGGCGGTCGCCGGCCAGCGTCGCGCGGATGCTGTCGATGAAGGCAGCCACCTCGGGGTAGTCCTGCAGTTTCAGCACGTGGCGGCGCCCGCCGCGCTCGATGGTGAGCGTGCCGCCGTCGAGCAGCAGCGCCTCGGCCTTAGGCTGCAGCGTGCGTTTTTCCAGATGGCCGGGCGCCGCGTAGGCGAGCTCGCCGGACGATTCCAGCGGCTTGTCGATGAGGCCGAGGTACTGTTTTTCGGTAAAGGTGGCGCGCACCGACCGGGTCTGCGCCAGTTGGCCGAGCAGCTGGCCGAGGTCGAACTCGGCCGCGTGGGCCGCCAGCGGCAGCAGCAGGAAGACGGCCAGGAAACGCAGTTTAGTCAGCATGGTCAGCCCAGAAATCGTAGAAATTGAACCAGTTGTACGGCGCCGAGCGGCACTGCTGTTCGAGTCGCGTCACGTAGTCGGACAGCGCCGTTTGCACCGCTGCCTCGCGCCCGCCGCGCTCCTGCGCGGAAAAGTCGGCGAGTTCGGAAAAGTGCAGGCGATAGCGGTTGCCGCCTAGATAGAGCCCGCACATGAACAGTACCGGGCGGCGCATCAGCGCGGCGAGGCGCAGTGGCCCAAGCGGGAACGCCGCGTCGCCGCCTAGCAGCGGGCGACGCGCCATCGCCTCCTGGCGCGGGCTGCGGTCGCCGAGCATGCCGACGAGGTCGCCTTCTTCCAGGCGCGCCTTGACCTCGAGCATCGAGTCGAGTTGGCCGAGCGGTACGATCGTATTTTGCAAGGCCGGGTTGATCGCGGCGAGCGCGGCGTGGATCTGACGGGCGTTGTCGGGGTACATCACCAGCGTCACGCGCAGGCCGGAGTACCAGCGCCCGGCGGCACGCAGTGCCTCAAAGCTGCCCAGGTGGGAGCCCAAGAGGAACACGCCGTCGCCGTGGGCCATGGCCGCCTCGACCAGCTCGCGCCCTTCGATCTCGATCTCGAACAGCTCGTCACGGTCGTTCAGCAGATAGAGCCGGTCGAGCACGGTCGACGCAAAGCTGAAGAAATGCTGCCAGCGCTCGGCGAGGCGCGGCGGACGGCCGAACAGCCGGGCCAGATAGTTGCGCGAAGCCGCGCCGGCCTGGCCGGCGAACAGCAGGAAATACAGCGTGATCGGGTAGAGCAGCAGGCGCGCCGGCGCGCGCCCGAGGCGCAGCGCCAGATGGCGCATCACGGAGAGCCAGAAGGTCGAACCGCGCTCGGCGCGATTCGCCCACTCGGCGTCCGCCGCTTTCACGCCGACACCCCGAAGCGCACTTCGCATTGCGCGACGGTCAGTCCGGTCGCATCGCTCAGCGTGCAGCGCCAGCTGTCCGCGCGTCCGGGGGCGGCATGCAGTTGCAGTTGGCTGCCCGGCCCGACCGCGGCGAGGAATTTGCCCGAAATCAGTATCAGCGCGCCGGGCGACAGCGCCAGCGTTTCTTCGAGCGCCAGCACCACCCGATCGAGCAGTGCGGCGCCGGGCAGGATGGGTCGTGCCGGGAAATGGCCGGGAAAGGCCGGGTGGTCGGCCGGGATGGTCAGCGATAGCGACAGGCTGTCAGTCATCGGTAGCAGGCTCGTCCAAGGCGGCGCGCAGCATGTCCAGCGGCAGCTTGCCGGTGGCATTGCGCGGCAGCCCCGCCACGAATTTCAGCGGGCGTGGCAGAAAGGCCGCGTCGATACGTTGGCGCAGCGCCGCCAGCAACGCCGCGCGCGTAAGCTTGGGCGCGACCACCAGCGCGGCGAGGCGGGTCACGGTGCCGGCGCTCCCTTCCTCGGGCAGAAAGAACACGCCGTCTACCACGCCGGGGATCGCCAGCAACTGTTGGGTGAGATAGCTCAGCGAGCTGCGCTTGCCGGCCACATTGATCAGGTCGGCGGTGCGCCCGAGCAGGCGGAAGTGCCGCGCGCCGCATAGTTCCAGCCGGTCGTTGAGTGGCTGCGCCTGCCACACGTGGCCGCCGCGGGCGACGGCTCGCTCGGCGCCGGCCGGTTGCAATTCCACCCCCGGCAAGCATTCCCACAATTCGGTGAGCGCGCTGCGCCGTGTGGCGAGCTGGCCGGTTTCGGTGCTGCCGTAGATTTCCAGCAACGGCGCCTCGAACTGGCTCTCCAGTTGGCCGGCCAGTTCTCCCGAGAGTGGCGCGGTCGCGCTGGTGAGCAGCGCCAGTTCCGGCACCGCCAGGTCGCTCTCGAGCAAGGTGCGCAGGTGGAAGGGCGTGGATACCAGCACGCGCGGTGCCGGCAGGCCGGCCAGCGCGGCCTGGATGTCGGCTGGATAGAAGGGCCGCTCGTCGCAGAGCAGGCCGCCGCCCAACAGCGGCAGCAGCAGAGTCGATTCCAGCCCGTACATATGCTGGGCCGGCACCGTGCCTAGCAGCGAAAAACCGGGCGTGAGCCCGAGGCTCTCCACGCCGGCACGGGTGGTTTCCACCAGCGCGCCCCAGTACTTGTCGTGACCCTGCGGTCGTCCGGTTGAGCCCGAGGTGAACACGCGCGCGATGCGCTGCCTGGCCGGCAGGCTCGGCGGTGGCCAGTGGCTGGTGCCCGGCGCGGCTAGCAGGCTCTCGTCGATCGGCAGCGTTGGCAGCGCGATGCCGTTGTCGGGCTGATCGCTCAGGCAGCCGAGCGCCGGGTAATCCGCCGCGAGCTGGCGGATGGTTTCGGGGCTGTGCGAGGCCGGCAGCAGGCAGAGCGTGCCGCGCAACGCGCAGGCGCCCAGCGCCACCGCGAACAGGTAGCGGTTCTGGCAGGCGTTGAGCAGCGCGTCACATTCGGGCAGCTGCTTGGCCAAGCTTGCGACGTCGGCAAGAAACTGGCCGGCGCTGCGCTCCTGGCCGGCAAAGCGCGCTAGCGGCTGGGTCGCGTCGTCGTGCGCGATCAGCGGGTAGAGGATCGGTGTTTCCATCAGGATTCTCGGCCAACGTCACCCGAGCCGCCCCGGTTGAGGAGGCGGTAGGCGCGGAAGGTGTCGGTAAAGCGCAGCTGGTCGCGCCATTGCGGCAGGGCCTTCAGGCGTAGCGCGAATTCGATCAGGAACATCAGGCCCGTGAGCGGGAAGACCAGCAGATTGCTGAAGGCCGACCAGGTCGCCAGCGATGCCGTGAAAAACAGCAGCGTCGATACCGAGGTCATCGCCACGAAGAACAGTGTCCAGGCCTCTGTGACCCGACGGGTGTAGCGGGTGAGCGCCTCGTCCAGTTCGCCGTGGATCAGCCTCGCGATCTGGCTGCACAGCGGTGTTTGTCCGGGCAGCAGGGTGCGCCCGAACATCAGCGCCAGCGCGAACTGGGTGCCGGCGTCCTGCAGGAAATACAGCAAGGGAAAATGCCCGGTGAACCAGTCCAGCCGGTGCCAGACGAGGGTGGCGACCAGCAGTGGTATCGCTAGTGCGAGCCCTCGCCGGCCGGCGGCCAGGCACATTAGCAGCACCGCGGCGAGCGGCGGTACGAGGGCCAGCAACACGCCGAGCAGTGCTTGCCGTTCGGGGGCGCCCAGCACCCAGTGCGAGAGCAGCAGATAGCCGGCGAAGCCCCCCGCCAGCACGGGCACGCGCCACTTCATCAGCAGGTGCGGTGAGCGGCGATATGCGCGGACAGGTTGGAGAGCGACGCGAAGATGCGCACATTGTCTTCGCTGTCCGAGCGCAGCTGGAAGCCATAGCGCTTGGACACCACCAGGGCGATTTCGAGAATGTCGATCGAATCGAGCCCCAGGCCCTCGCCGTAGAGCGGCGAGGCCGGGTCGATTTCCGCCGCGGCCGTTTCCAGATTCAGGGCCTCGACGATCAGGCCGGCCACTTCCAGTTCAAGTTCAGACATCACGCTTACTCCACAAACGAACGCCGCCGAAACTGCTCGGCGGCGAAAACCGTTGATTTTAATAGATTTCCCGGTGTTCGGGCAATGCCCGCGGCGGTAAGCCCGGCGACGCATCGCGAACCTTAAGGCCAAAAACCCGGGACATGGCCCCTTCCCGCGCCGGCAAGACCGGCACAGCGCACGGCGCGCAGCTTTGCTATATCGGGAAGACGCCGCCACCGAGGACATGCCATGCCACTGTCCCGCCTCACCCTGCTGCTCGCCCTCATCATACTGAGCGGATGCTACGGGCGGCTGCAAAGGCCGATCCCGAGCAGTCACTACAGCGGCCAAACCACCGAGCGCGGCGACACGCTGCTGGTGATGCTGCCCGGCATTCGCGATGAAATGGGCGACTTCGACCGCGAGGGCTTCATCGGCGAACTCAGGCAGCATGCGATCAAGGCCGACGTGATCAGCGTCGGCAGCCACGCCGGCTATTACTTGAGTGGCGAATTGGTCGAACGCCTTAACGACGACATCGTCCTTCCCGCGCGCCGCCAAGGTTACCGGAACATCTGGCTGGTTGGCATTTCGCTGGGCGGCATGGGCTGTATGCTCTACGCGCGCGAACACCCGCAGCAAATCAGCGGCGTCGTCCTGATCGCCCCGTTTCTGGGGCGCGACGCCCCACTGCAGGACTTGCGAAAACAAGGGCTGCAAAGCTGGCTGGCAAGCCCGCCGCCGCTGCTCGCCATCGACCGACGCAGCCGCGAAGCCTGGCAATGGGCCGCGCGCCGTGCCAGCGATGCTAGGCCCGCCTTTTACCTCGCCTACGGCCGGCAGGACCGCTACGCGGCCGATCAGCAATTGCTCGCCCGGATCGGCGCCCCCACCCTCGTGATCGATAGGGATGGCGGGCATGACTGGGCCACTTGGCAGTCTCTGTGGCGCAGCTTGCTGCAAGGTCCGCTCGGACCGGCTCTCGCTAGCCAGGATGCCTTGCCGTCACACGCGGCCCAGCTAGGGGCGATGCCCCTTGAGTGATTCCGGGGTCGGTTCGTAGGCATTCGACGAAGCCGCCCTTGCCCGCAGTGAGCCCGCCTCTGAAAAGCGAAACGCCCCGGCCTGCCGGGGCGTTTCACGTGGAACGGCACAGTTACAGCTTCTTTTCCATCATCAGATACGCCTGCCCGCCGAGCGCCGACAGCTGGTAGCCGAGCGACTCGTACAGGCTTCGACCAACCTGGTTGTCCGGGCGCACCTCCAGCGTCACCTTGCAGGCGCCGCGTGTCCGCGCCGCGGCGGCGACGGCATCCATCAGCCGGCGGCCGACGCCCTTGCCGCGCGCGGCCGGCAGCACCGCGACGTCGTGCAGGTTGACGGTCGGCGCGGCCGAAAAGCTCGAGAAGCCGAGCACGCACAAGGCGATGCCGAGCGGCGCGCCATCCTGCTCGGCGACCAGCGCGAAGGTGGCCGGATGCGCGGCGAATGCCGCGCCGAGCCGGGCGCGCGCGTCGGCCGACAGGCCCGCGCCGCCGCCCATCGGGTCGCTGGCGTAGGCGTCGACCAGCTCGACCAGGCACGCCTGGTCGGCCGCGCTGTCGCGAACCAGCTCGCGGACCGTCACGCTCACGCCAGCAGCGCCTTCTCGTTGGCGAGGATCTCGTCGAGCGTCTCGCGGCGGCGCACCAGTTTCACCGCGCTGCCGTCGACCAGCACCTCGGCGGCGCGCGGTCGCACATTGTAGTTGCTCGCCATCGTCGACGCGTACGCGCCGCACGACAGCACCGCCAAGAGCTCGCCCTCGCCGACCGCCAGATCGCGATTCTTGCCGAGGAAGTCGCCCGATTCGCAGATCGGGCCGACCACGTCGCAGCGCTGCGGCGCGCTGTCCGGCTGCTCAAGCACGGTGACGATGTCGTGGTAGGCCGAGTACAGCGACGGGCGCATCAGGTCGTTCATCGCCGCGTCGACCACCGCGAAGTTCTTCTCGTCGCCGAGCTTCAGGTACTCGACCCGGGTCAACAGCACACCGGCGTTGCCGACCAGCGAGCGGCCCGGCTCGAGCATCAGGTGCAGCTTGCGGCCCTTCAGACGTTCGGCGACCTTGGCGGCGTAGGCGGCCAGATCCGGCGGGGTCTCGTCGGTGTAGCGGATGCCGACGCCACCGCCCAGATCGATGTGCTTGAGCACGATGCCTTCGGCGGCGAGCTGGTCGATCAGTACCAGCAGGCGATCGAGCGCGTCCACCAGCGGGGTCACGTCGGTCAGCTGCGAGCCGATGTGGCAGTCGATGCCGAGCACGTCGAGGTTCGGCAGGCTGGCGGCGAGCTGGTACGCGCCGAGCGCGGCGTCGAAGGCGATGCCGAACTTGTTGTCCTTCAGGCCGGTCGAGATGTACGGGTGGGTCTTGGCGTCGACGTCCGGGTTGACGCGCAACGATACCGGCGCCTTGCGGCCGAGTTCGCCGGCCACCTCGTTGAGGCGTTTGAGTTCGTTGACCGACTCGACGTTGAAGCAGCGGATGCCGACGCCGAGCGCGTAGCGCATCTCGTCGGCACTCTTGCCGACGCCGGAGAAGATCACCTTGCTGGCGTCGCCGCCGGCGGCGAGCACGCGCGCCAGTTCCCCGCCCGACACGATGTCGAAGCCCGAGCCGAGCCGGGCGAAGCGTTGCAGCACCGCCAGGTTGCCGTTGGCCTTGACCGCGTAGCAGATCAGCGGGTCGAGGCCGGCGAAGGCGTCGCGGTAGCCGGTGTAGGCGGCGTCGAGCGCGCTCGCCGAGTAGACGTAGAGCGGGGTGCCGAACTGTTCGGCCAACGTGGTCAGCGCGACGTCGTCGACGTTGAGCTGGCCGTTGCGGTAGGTAAAGGCGTTCACGGTGCGGTCTTGTCCTGGTTGGTATTTTGGGCCGTCTCGGCGGCCGGTGCCGACGCGGCGAGCGGGGCGGAGGCGATCGGCTTAGTCTCCGGCGCCGGCGCGTGCTGCTTGCCGTTGGGCTTGGGCAGGTAGAGCGGCCCCTTGTAGCCGCAGGCGGCCAGCAGGCTGGCGAGTACGGCAAGGGCAATCACGGTTCGCATGGCAATCGGTCGCTTATGGCAAAATTGCCATACTAGCAAAGCCGGCCGATGCCGTGCACCCACCCTTCTTAGCGGAACCCGCCACCATGACCGAAAGCGAATTTCTCGACCTGTCCGATGCGATTTTTGGCCGCATCGAAACCGCCATCGACGACGCCGGCCTCGACGCCGACTACGTGACCAACGGCAATGTGCTCGAGCTGGAATTCGCCGACGGCACCAAGGTGATCGTCAACCGCCACACGCCGAACCAGGAACTGTGGATCGCGGCGAAGAGCGGCGGCTTCCACTTCGCCTTGCGCGACGGCGCCTGGCTGTCCGCGCGCGACGGCGCCGAGTTCTTCGCCACGCTGTCGCAGGTGGTCAGCGACGCCGCCGGCGAGCCGTTCAGCCTGTCCTGATGCCGGCCGAGCCGTGGGGGCTGGCCGGGCTCGCCGCGTCGGCCTTCCTGTCGGCGACCATCCTGCCGGGCAATTCCGAAGTCGCGCTGACCGCCTTCCTCTATAAGTGGCCCGACTGGCTGTGGCCGGCGCTGCTGCTGGCGACCGTCGCCAACAGCGCCGGCAGCGCGACCAGCGTCTGGCTGGGGCGGCGGGTGCCGAAGAAGGCGCTGTCGCCGCGACTGGCAGGCTGGTTCGAACGTTTCGGCCCGGCGACGCTGCTGCTGTCGTGGGTGCCGTTCATCGGCGATGCGCTACCGCTCGCGGCCGGCTGGTTGCGCCTGAAATGGGGGCCCTGCCTAGTCTGGATTAGCGTCGGCAAATTTCTGCGCTATGCCGCGATCGGCCTGGCGATGCACTACCTCTAGCCGGGCCGGGTCCGCGACCGGCCATTTGATACACTCACGCAAAGATTGTCAGAGAACCTGAATGTCCAGTAGTCATATCCCCCGCAAGCGTTTCGGCCAGAACTTCCTGCAGGACGCGCGCGTGATCGAAGACATCGTGCGCGCGGTCGGCCCTGAGCGCGACGACACCGTGATCGAGATCGGCCCCGGCCTCGGCGCGCTGACCGAGCCGCTGCTCGACCGCCTGAATCACCTGCACGTCGCCGAGATCGACCGCGACATCATCGCCCGGCTGAAGGACCGCTTCAGCCCCGAGCGGCTGACCATCCACGAGGGCGACGCGCTCGCGTTCGACTTCGGCAGCCTGCCCGGCCGGATCAAGGTCGTCGGCAACCTGCCGTACAACATCTCGACCCCGTTGCTGTTTCACCTGGCGAGCTTCGCCGACAAGGTGATCGACATGCACTTCATGCTGCAGAAGGAAGTGGTCGAGCGGATGGTCGCCGAGCCGTCGACCGCCGACTACGGTCGCCTCACCGTGATGCTGCAGTACCGCTTCGAGATGGACAATCTGTTCATCGTGCCGCCCGGCGCGTTCCACCCGCCGCCGAAGGTCGAGTCGGCGGTGGTGCGGATGATCCCGAACCCGGGCCGGGTCGGCGTGGCGCACGACGAGAAACAGTTTGCCGAGCTGGTGGCGCAGGCGTTCGGCCAACGGCGCAAGACGCTGCGCAACAACCTGAAGGGCGTCGCCAGCGACGACGATTTTGCCGCGCTCGGCATCGACCCGGGCATCCGTCCGGAAAACCTGGCGGTGGCCGACTACGTGCGGCTCGCCAACCACCTGGCGAAGGCCGATTGAATACTGCCGCTTGTCCGGCCGCGAATCAGCGGGCAGAATCGGCCACTTCATGTCATTGTTGATTAACGACGGCATGAACTATTCATACGGCTTGCGCTTGGCGCGGGCTGATACGGGGCAGCGTCAGCGCGTTGCCGGCACTTGCTGCGGGAAGCGCGACCATGATTCGTTTCGTCAACGTGCACAAATGGTTCAAAGACCTGCATGTGCTCAACGGCATCAACCTCGAGGTTAAGGCCGGCGAGGTGGTGGTGGTGTGCGGGCCGTCCGGTTCGGGCAAGTCGACGATGATCCGCACCGTCAACCAGCTCGAGTCGATCAGCGACGGCGAGATCTGGGTGGACGGCAAGAACGTCACCGATCCGAAGACCGACCTGAACGCCTTGCGCGCCGAGGTCGGTTTCGTGTTCCAGCACTTCAACCTCTATCCGCACCTGTCGGTGCTCGACAACATCACGCTGTCGCCGATCCAGGTGAAGAAGCAGAGCCGTGCCGCCGCCGAGAAACGCGCCGGCGAACTCTTGGAACGGGTCGGCCTCGCCAGCAAGCGCGACGCCTTCCCGGCGCAGCTGTCCGGCGGCCAGCAGCAACGCGTGGCGATCGCCCGGGGCCTGGCGATGGACCCGCGCGTGATGCTGTTCGACGAGCCGACCAGTGCGCTCGACCCGGAAATGATCGGCGAGGTGCTGAAGGTGATGAAGGACCTGGCCTTGTCCGGCATGACGATGATGGTGGTCACCCACGAGATGGGCTTCGCCCGCGAGGTGGCCAACCGGGTGGTGTTCATCGACCACGGCCAAGTGCTGGAGGAAGCGTCGCCGAACGACTTCTTCCTCAGACCGCAACATGAACGGGCGCAGCAGTTCCTCAAGCAACTGCTCAGCCCGATGCACCAATAAAAAATATAAGGAGAACCTCGAATAACCGTCGCGAGCGGCACGCAGGCGAGGCGGACAGTGCACAGAAACCGGAGTGGACTCGATGTCCATGAGGATTCTGGACTGAGCGAATTGCAAATTCGCACGCTCAGAGCACTGCCAACGAAGCATCCGTGCCGCGCGGCAGGTTTTTAGAGGTTCTCGAAGGTTTCGGCCGACCCTTCCCCCATAACAGAAGGGCGGCTCCTCGCAGCAGCAACGTTATCAACAGGAGAGACTGTCATGAATGTACGTACACAGCTGATCGGCGCGGCGGTAATCGGGGCCCTGGTGGCGGCACCGGCGATGGCCGCCGAGCTCACCGGTACCCTGAAGAAGATCAAGGAATCCGGCGTGATCGTGCTGGGTAACCGCGACGCCTCGATCCCGTTCTCGTACCTGGCCAACGACCCGCAGAAGCCGATCGGCTACTCGGTGGACCTGGCCAACAAGGTCGCCGAGGCGGTGAAGAAAGAGCTGAAGATGCCGAACCTGCAGGTGCGCTACAACTTGGTCACCTCGCAGACCCGCATCCCGCTGGTGCAGAACGGCACCGTCGACCTCGAGTGTGGCTCGACCACCAACAACCTGGAGCGCCAGAAGCAGGTCGACTTCTCGGTCGGCATCTTCGAGATCGGCACCCGCCTGCTGACCGCCAAGACCTCCGGCGTCAAGGATTTCGGCGACCTGAAGGGCAAGAACGTGGTGACCACCGCCGGCACCACCTCGGAGCGCCTGTTGAAGTCGATGAACGCCGCGCAGAGCATGGGCATGAACATCATCTCGGCGAAAGACCACGGCGAATCGTTCCTGATGCTGGAGTCGGGCCGCGCCGTGGCGTTCATGATGGACGACGCGCTGTTGTACGGCGAAATGGCCAAGGCCAAGAACCCGACGGGCTGGGTGGTGACCGGCAAGCCGCAGTCGTTCGAGATCTACGGCTGCATGCTGCGCAAGGGCGACCCGCAGTTCAAGAGGGTGGTCGACGACGCGCTGAAGGCGACATTCAAGTCCGGCGAAGTCAACAAGATCTACGCCAAGTGGTTCGAGTCCCCGGTGCCGCCGAAGGGCCTGAACCTGAACTTCCCGATGTCCGACGTGTTCAAGAAGCTGGTGGCCAATCCGACCGACAAGTCGGCCGAACAGCTGTAATTCGCGTCCCGCTGACGCTGTAACGGGGGCTGCCCCCGGCGTGCCGAGCCTGTCTCGCCGCGTCGGGGCGGTGCCCTTTTTGTCTGTTGGAGGTGACGATGAATTACCACTGGGACTGGGGCGTGTTCTTCAAGTCCACCGGCATCGGCCACGAGATCTACCTGGACTGGTTCGTCGCCGGCCTAGGGTGGACCGTCGCGGTGGCGCTGGCGGCGTGGGTGATCGCGCTGATTCTCGGCAGCTTGCTCGGCGTGCTGCGCACGCTGCCGAACAAGGCGCTAGCCGGCTTGGCAAGCGGCTACGTGGCGCTGTTCCGCAACGTACCCTTGTTGGTGCAGCTGTTTCTCTGGTACTTCCTGGTGCCGGACTTCCTGCCCGACTCGGTGCAGATCTGGTTCAAGCAGGGCCTGAAGCCGGCGACCTCGGCGTATATGTCGGTGGTGGTGTGCCTGGGGCTGTTCACCGCCGCGCGGGTGTGCGAGCAGGTGCGCACCGGCATCGAGGCGCTGCCGAAGGGCCAGAGCTACGCCGCCTACGCGATGGGCTTCACGCTGCCGCAGGTGTACCGCCATGTGCTGCTGCCGCAGGCGTTCCGCATCATCATCCCGCCGATGACCAGCGAATTCCTCAACGTGTTCAAGAACTCGTCGGTGGCGTCGCTGATCGGGCTGATGGAATTGCTCGCGCAGACCAAGCAGACCGCCGAGTTTTCGGCCAACCTGTTCGAGGCGTTCACCCTCGCCACGCTGATCTACTTCGTGCTCAATATGAGCCTGATGAAGCTGATGGGCTGGGTGGAAAACCGGGTGCGCGTGCCCGGTCTGATCGGGAGCAACGGCAAATGATGGACTTCAGTCAGATCATTCCTGCGTTGCCGGCCTTGACCGACGGCATGGTGCTGACCTTGCGCCTCTTGGGCATGGCGGTGACGGGCGGCGTGGTGCTCGGCACCTTGCTGGCTCTTGCGCGGCTGTCGGACATCCGGCTGCTTTCGGGCCTCGCCAAGTTCTACGTCAACTACTTCCGCTCGATCCCGCTGTTGCTGGTGATCTCGTGGTTCTACCTGGTGGTGCCGCTGATCTACAACTGGATCACCGGCAGCTTCGAGCCGGTCGGCGCGTTCACCTCGTGCCTGGTGGCGTTCGTGATGTTCGAGGCGGCGTACTTCTCGGAGATCGTCCGCGCCGGCATCCAGGCTATCCCGAAGGGCCAGGTCAACGCCGCCTACGCGCTGGGGATGAACTACGCCCAGGCGATGCGCCTGATCGTGCTGCCACAGGCGTTCCGCAAGATGACGCCGCTCTTGTTGCAGCAGAGCATCATCCTGTTCCAGGACACCTCGCTGGTGTACGCGGTGGGCCTGCTCGACTTTCTCAATACCGCCCGTTCGAAGGGGGACATCGTCGGCCTGCCGCACGAGTTCCTGATCTTCGCCGGCGCGGTGTATTTCGTGATCAGTTTCGGCGCGACGCAACTCGTCAAGCGCCTGCAGAAGAGGTTCGCGGTATGACAGCCATGATTCAGCTCTCCAACGTCAGCAAGTGGTATGGCAGCTTCCAGGTGCTGACCGATTGCAGCACCCAGGTCGCCAAGGGCGAGGTGGTGGTGGTGTGCGGGCCGTCCGGCTCGGGCAAGTCGACGCTGATCAAGTGCGTGAACGCGCTGGAACCGTTCCAGAAGGGCACCGTCCTGGTCGACGGCATTTCGGTCGGCGACCCGAAGACCGACCTGCCGAAGCTGCGTAGCCGCGTCGGCATGGTGTTCCAGCACTTCGAGCTGTTCCCGCACCTGTCGATCACCGACAACCTGACGATCGCGCAGATGAAGGTGCTCGGCCGCTCGCGCGACGAGGCCAACGAGAAGGGCCTGAAGTATCTCGACCGGGTCGGCCTGAAGGAGCAGGCGGCGAAGTTTCCCGGCCAGCTGTCCGGCGGCCAGCAGCAGCGCGTGGCGATCGCCCGCGCGCTGTCGATGGACCCGATCGCGATGCTGTTCGACGAGCCGACCTCGGCGCTCGACCCGGAGATGATCAACGAGGTGCTCGACGTGATGACCGGCCTGGCGCACGAGGGCATGACGATGATGTGCGTGACGCACGAGATGGGCTTCGCCCGTCGCGTCGCCAACCGGGTGATCTTCATGGACCAGGGCCGCATCGTCGAGGACTGCACCAAGGACGACTTCTTCGGCGCGCCGCGCGGCGAGCGGGCGCAGCATTTCCTGTCGAAGATCCTGCAGCACTGAGCCGGCACCAGCGAGGGTCCGTGAAAACGCCGCATCCTCGGGTGCGGCGTTTTTTTATTGATGCTATAAAGTGATTTTGAGATTAATTTAAAATTAGCCCTTTTTTCAGCCCAGTCCAACGCGCCATCATGTCCGAACCACAGGTGTTTCTAGGCCGACAGCCGATCGTCGACCGCCAGCTGGCACTGGTGGCGTACGAGCTGTTGTTCCGATCCAGCCGGGAAAACCGCGCGCGGGTGGTCGACGAGCAGGTGGCGACGGTGACCGTGCTGCGTCATATGTTCGTCGACCTGGGGCTGGTCACCGCGCTGGCCGGCCACCCCGGCTTCGTCAACGTCGGCGAGGGGCTGCTGATGGGACCCTTGCTCGACGCGGTGCCACCGGCGCAGGTGGTGCTGGAGTTGCTGGAGACGATCGCGATCACCCCGGCGGTGATCGCGCGCTGTCGCGAACTGAAGCGGCATGGCTTCAAGCTGGCACTCGACGACCTGACCGAGCTGACCGACGCGCACCGCGCGCTATTGCCGCTGCTCGACTATGTGAAGCTCGACCTGCCGGCGTTGAGCCCGACGCAGCTGGCACGGCTGGTGCGCGAGATCAGGCCGTACGGGCCGCTGCTGTTGGCCGAAAAGGTCGATTCGCGCAAGGACTTCGAGCGTTGCCGCGCGCTCGGCATCGACCTGTTCCAGGGTTATTACGTGGCGCGGCCGACCGTGCTGTCCCGGCCGGGCTGACGCTAGAGCAGGTCGAGGTGGTCGAGCCCGCCGCGCCCTTCGCGGCGGCGACCGTTGTCGCCATAGAGCTTGATCCTCAGGCGCAGGTCGTTCAGCGAATCGGCGTTCTTCAGCGCGTCTTCATAGCCGATCTTGCCCGCTTCAAACAGCGCGAACAGCGCCTGGTCGAAGGTCTGCATGCCGATTTCCTGCGCGCGTGCCATCACCTCCTTGATCTGCGCGATCTCGCCGCGGAAGATCAGCTCGGCGATCAGCGGGCTGTTCAGCAGCACCTCCACCGCCGCCACCCGGCCGCTGCCGCCGCGCCGCGGCAGCAGCCGCTGCGAGACGATCGCCCGCATATTCAGCGACAGGTCCATCAGCACCTGCGGGTGACGCTCGGCCGGGAAGAAGTTGAGGACGCGGTCGAGCGCCTGGTTGGCGTTGTTGGCGTGCAGCGTGGCCAGGCACAGATGGCCGGTCTCGGCAAACTGCAGGCCGAGCAACATGGTGTCGCGGTCGCGGATCTCGCCCATCATGATCACGTCCGGCGACTGGCGCAGCGCGTTCTTCAGCGCCACCTCCCAGCTGTCGGTGTCGACGCCGACCTCGCGCTGGGTGACGATGCTCTGCTTGTGCGCGTGGACGAACTCGATCGGCTCCTCGACGGTGATGATGTGGTCGCCGGCGTGGCGGTTGCGCCAGTCGATCAGCGCGGCGAGCGTGCTCGACTTGCCCGAGCCGGTGCCGCCGACCACGATCACCAGGCCGCGCTTGAGCATCGCCACGTCTTCGAGCACCGCCGGCAGGCCGAGGCTGCCGAGCTCCGGGATCGCGGTGTTGATCTTGCGCAGCACCATGCCGACCCGGCCCTGCTCCTGATAGGCGCTGACCCGATAGCGGCCCTGACCTGCCGGCTGGATCGCGAAGTTGGCCTCGCGGCAGGCGTCGAATTCCGCGGCCTGGCGCTCGTTCATCACCGCGCGCACCAGCGCGCGGCAGTGCGGCGCGGACAGCGCCTGTGGCGCCACCGGCACGATCCGGCCGTCGACCTTGATCGCCGGCGGGAAGTCGGCGGCGATGAACACGTCCGAGGCGTTGCGCTCGTGCGCGTGCTGCAGGATGTCGTGGATGAGGCGCGACGCCTGGTCCTGTTCCATCTTCGCTCCTAGAACTGCGCCGGATTGCTCGCCTGGCCGCGCGCCTCGGCGGCGCTGATCCGGTGGCGCCGCACCAGCTCCTGCAGGCTCTGGTCGAGCGTCTGCATGCCCTGCTGCTGGCCGCTCTGCAGCGCCGACACCAGTTGCGCGACCTTGTTCTCGCGGATCAGGTTGCGCACCGCGGCGGTGCCGAGCAGGATCTCGTGCGCGGCGACCCGGCCGTCGCCGTCGCGGTTCTTCAGCAGCGTCTGCGCGACCACCGCGCGCAGGCTTTCGGCCAACATCGCGCGCACCATGTCCTTCTCGCCGGCCGGGAACACGTCGATGATCCGGTCGATGGTCTTCGGCGCGCTGCTGGTGTGTAGCGTGCCGAACACCAGGTGGCCGGTCTCGGCGGCGGTCAGCGCCAGCCGGATCGTCGCCAGATCGCGCAATTCGCCGACCATGATCACGTCCGGGTCCTCGCGCAGCGCGCTATTGAGCGCGTTGTCGAAGCTGTGCGTCTGCAGCCCCAGCTCGCGCTGGTTGACCAGGCACTTCTTGCTGTCGTGGACGAATTCGATCGGGTCCTCGATGGTCAGGATATGGCCGAAGCGGGTCTCGTTGACGTGGTCGAGCAGCGCCGCCAGCGTGGTCGACTTGCCCGAACCGGTCGGCCCGGTGACCAGCACCAGGCCGCGCGGGTAGCCGGCGATCTCGCGCAGGATCGCCGGCGCGTTCAGCTCCTCCAGCGTCTGGATCCGGGTCGGGATGTTACGGAACACCGCCGCGAGACCGCGGTTCTGCACGAAGGCGTTGACGCGGAAGCGCGCGATGCCGGGCAGGTCGAACGAGAAGTCGCACTCCAGCGTTTCCTCGAACAGCTTGCGCTGGTAGTCGTTCATGATGTCGTACACCATGTCGTGCACGTCGGCCTGCGTCAGGGGCGGCAGGTTGATGCGGCGCACGTCGCCGTGCACGCGCAGCATCGGCGGCAGGCCGGCCGACAGGTGCAGGTCGGATGCCTGGTTCTTGACGGTAAACGCCAGCAGCTCGGCAATGTCCATCGGAGACTCCGCGAATCGGAAGTCAGGATGATGGCATAGCCGTGCCGGCAAGCAAAACGGCCGGTGGCGTGCGAAGACGCCACCGGCCGGCGGTAGGGCGGGAGGTACGCTCAGGCGGTGGTGTTGACCTGGGTGCCACCGCTGCTGGCCAGCGCCGGGGTGGCCGGGGAGGTGCCGGACGCCTGGCTGTCGGCGGCCTTGTGCCCGCCGCCGCGGCGCGCCGGTATCGTCGCCGCGGTGCTTCCCTTTATAATTCCATTCATCCCATTCACGTTTGGCCGGGGTACTGCCCCGTTCGGCCGTCACCGCCGGGCGCTGGTGCCGTTGGTCCGGCAAGACAAGGAAGGTCATGGATCACCCGATTTCCCGCGCGCTGGCCGACGTCGGCGCGCGGCTGGCCGCCGCCGAACAGGCGGCCGGCCGCCCCGCCGGCAGCGTTGCGCTGCTGGCGGTCAGCAAGACCTTTCCCGAGCCGGCGCTGCGCGCGGCGTACGCCGCAGGCTGCCGCGAGTTCGGCGAAAACTATGTGCAGGAACTCACGGCCAAGGCGGCCGCGCTGGCCGACCTGCCCGATCTGGTCTGGCACTTCATCGGGCCGTTGCAGTCGAACAAGACCCGTGCGGTGGCGGAACTGGCACACTGGGTGCATTCGGTCGACCGGCTGAAAGTCGCCGAGCGGCTGGCGGCGCAACGCCCGGAGGGGCTGGTGGCGCTGAACGTCTGCCTGCAGGTGAACGTGTCGGGCGAGTCGAGCAAGAGCGGCTGCACGCCGGAGGCGCTGCCGGCGCTGGCGCGGGAAGTGGCGGCGCTGCCGCGGCTGCGTTTGCGCGGGCTGATGTGCATCCCCGAGCCGACGCCGGACACCACCCGCTTGGCCGAACAGTTTGCACGGCTGCGCCGGCTGCGCGATCAGCTGGCCGGCGACGGCATCGCCCTTGATACGCTGTCGATGGGCATGTCGGCCGACCTCGAGGTGGCGGTGGCCGAAGGCGCCACGCTGGTGCGGGTCGGCACCGCGATCTTCGGCGCGCGCGATTATTCCCGACCCTGAGCCGGCCCCGCTGCGGCGTACCCCAAGGGGGCCTCGAAAAACCGTCGCGAGCGACACGCAGGCGAGGCGGACGGAGCGCAGAAACCGGAATGGACTCGATGTCCATGAGGATTTCGAGCACCGCCCAACGAAGCATCCGTGACGCGTAGCAGGTTTTTCGAGGTTCCCCCAACAATAATGAGGACCAAGAATATGCAGATTACCTTCATCGGCGGCGGCAATATGGCGACCGCCATCATCGGCGGGCTGGTCAAACAGGGCGGCCACCAGATCCAGGTGGTCGACCCGAACGCCGACCGCCGCGACGCGTTGTCCGCCTTGCCCGGCGTCTCAGCCAGCACGGCGGTGCCGGCGTTGTCGGTCGACGAGGTGGTGGTGCTGGCGGTGAAGCCGCAGCAGCTCAAGGGCGTGTGCGAGGCGCTGTCGGCGACGCTGAACGGCGCGCTGGTGGTGTCGATCGCCGCCGGCGTGCGCCTGGCGGCGCTGAGCCGCTGGCTCGGCGGCCACGACCGCATCGTGCGGGTGATGCCGAACACCCCGGCGATGGTCGGCAAGGGCGTGTCGGGCCTGTTCGCCGACGCTGCGGTCGGCGAGGCCGACCGCAAGGCCGCCGACGCGATCATGGGCGCGACCGGCGTGACGCTGTGGCTGGCCGACGAGGAAGGCATCGACGACATTACCAGCGTGTCCGGCAGCGGCCCGGCCTACGTGTTCTACTTCATGGAGGGGATGATCAACGCCGCGCGCGAGGTCGGCTTCTCCGATGCCGAGGCGCGCCGGCTGGTGCTGGCCACCTTCGAGGGGGCGGTGGCGCTGGCGCAGTCGACCGATACCGACATCGCCCAGCTGCGCGCCAACGTGACGTCCAAGGGCGGCACCACCGAGCGGGCGATCGCGCGCTTCGACGCCGAACTCGTCAAGGCGGCGATCGTGCAGGGTGCCCGTGATTGCCGCGCCCGCTCGATCGAGCTGGGCGAACAGCTGAGCCGGGACTGATCCATGTTGGCCGAAACCCTGCAATTCCTGATCAAGACGCTGGCCGACCTGTTCACGCTGGTGCTGCTGCTGCGTTTCTATCTGCAGGTGACGCGCGCGCCGTTCAAGCACCCGCTGGCGCAGTTCTGCCTGGCGCTGACCAACTTCGCGGTGCTGCCGGCGCGCAAGCTGATCCCGAGCATCAAGGGCTACGACAGCGCGACGCTGACGCTGGCCTGGCTGGTCAGCCTGATCGCCAACGCGGTGGTACTGGCGCTCAACCCGTGGCCGTACAACTTCGCCGTGCCGCAGACCTGGCTCGCGCTGGCGCTGCTGTCGCTGCTCGACGTGTTCAAGCAGTCGCTCTATCTGTTGATGGGCGCGGTGCTGGTGCAGGCGGTGATGTCGTGGGTGAACCCGTACAACGCGATGACGCCGATCCTCGATGCGCTGACCCGGCCGTTCCTGAAACCGCTGCGTCGCTTCGCGGTCGGCGGGATCGACCTGTCGCCGCTGGTGCTGTTCCTGCTGATCCAGGTGGTGCTGATGCTGCCGGTGCGCCTGGTCGAGCTGTCGCTGGTCGAGCAGCTGAAGCTGGTGGTGTGAACGCGATGCGAGGAAACGCGATGAAGAAACTGCTGGGCCTGGCCGTGCTGGGCCTCATGGCCGGCACCGCCCAGGCCAACCCGCAGCTGGCGCAGAAGTACAGCTGTACCGAATGTCATGCCGCCGACAAGAAGCTGGTCGGGCCGTCCTGGCAGGAGATCGGCCGCAAGTACGCCGGCGACAAGGGCGCCGGGGCGAAGCTCGCCGCCAAGATCAAGGCCGGCGGTTCGGGCGTGTGGGGACCGGTGCCGATGCCGCCGAACCCGCAGGTCAGCGACGCCGAGCTGAAGACGCTGGTGCAGTGGATTCTGGCGCAGAAGTAAGCGCCGCCTCGCCGCGCCGCAGCCGCCCTAGCCGGGCGGCTGTTTTTTTGGGGGTGAGTCAGCGGATATTGCTGTCGCGCAGCGCGTCGGGCAGGCCATCGTGCCCGCCCAGCTCGCGTTCCGGCACGTCGTGCCAGTGCTGGGCGCCGATTTCGGCATTGCGCGCCGGGTGCAGCGGGTAGTGCACCCGGTTGTCGGCGCGGCGAGTGTCGCCGACCACCAGCAGCCGTACGTCGGCGTCGCTGTTGTTGAGGAAGCTGTGCGCGAGACCGCTGCCCGGCACGAAGCCGACCGCGTCGCCCGGGCCGAGCCGGTGTAGCACCCCGTCGAGCCAGACGTCCGGCGTGCCCTCGATCACGTAGACGAACTCCTCCTCGCTGCTCTCGGCGTGCGGCCAGGAGGTGCGCCGGCCCGGCGGCAGCAGCTCGTGGTGGATGCCGAGCCGGGTGAAGCCGAACGCCCGGCCGAACGGCGCGCCGATCGACAGCAACTCGTCGCTGCCCGGGTAGCGGTCGTCGTCGGGCTCCTGGATGTCGCGGTAATGCTTGATGCAGTCGGGGCTCATGCGTTCTCCTGACGGTGGCGGCCGATCCGGCCGAGATGGGTGTCGGCGAAACCGCTGGCGTACTTCAGGCCGTAGCCGAGCGCGCGGTCGAAACCGATGTGGGCGAACCAGATCAGCGCTGCCTGCAACAGCCGCGGCGTCGCCAGCCAGATGCCGAGCGCGGCGAGCAGCGCCGGGCCGAGCTTGCTGTGCGTCAGGTTATAGGCCACCGCGCCGCCGAGTACGGTCAGCGTCAGCAGCGCCAGTCCTTCCCGCCGCAGCGTGGTCGTACGGCACCTGTGACCGCGCCCATGGGCAGCTCCTGATTGCCGCGGGTTGACCCGGCCGGGTATAAAGTTGCGCCCATGTTGGCTGAAAACCGTGTCATTGTCATGAATAACCGGGTGGGCCGGGCGGGATGGCGGGCGGGCGGGCCATATCGGGCTTGTTTGCCGATACGAATGGGCTATACCTGTGTCAGCCTTGTGACAAGCACTGAGCATGGTTCAAGAAGGTTGCTTATTCTCCGAGCGGTCGGTAATCTTGCCTCCCTGTTTGCCCACCAACTTTTTGATGGAAGCCTAACTATGGCCAAGCTGACCGAACAAGACATCCTCAATTGGAATGGCGGCGACGACGACTACATGAACGCCGATCACCTTGAATATTTCAAGGAGCTGTTGTTGCAGTTGCAGCAGGAAATGCTGAACAACGCCAACGCCACGGCCAACCACCTGCAGGAACAGGAAGCGACCCCGGACCCGGCCGACCGCGCCACCCTCGAAGAGGAATACGCGCTGGAGCTGCGTACCCGCGACCGCGAGCGCAAGCTGTTGCAGAAGATCCAGGCCTCGCTGCGCCAGATCGAAGACGGCTCCTACGGCTACTGCGAAGACACCGGCGAGCCGATCGGCCTGAAGCGGCTGATGGCACGGCCGACCGCGACGCTGTCGGTCGAGGCGCAGGAGCGCCGCGAACGGATGAAGCGCCAGTACGCGGACTGACGGTGGCTCACCCCGTCCCGCCCGCCAACGCCGCCCCTTGGGGCGGCGTTTTCCTTTGTCGGACAGACTTGTCGCAGTGCGCAAAATGCGGGTAGTCTGTGGGAATACCTAAATGAATACCCGGACATTAGAGAAACCGCCATGCAACGCCAGACCGACGACGTCAGAATCCGCGAAATCAAAGAACTGCTGCCGCCGATTGCCCATCTGTACGAGCTGCCGATCAACGAGTCGGCGTCCGAGCTGATCTACACCACCCGCCGCGAGATCGCCGCACTGCTGCGCGGTGAGGACGACCGACTGCTGGTGGTGATCGGGCCGTGTTCGATCCACGATACCGAGGCCGCCGAAGAATACGCGCACAAGCTGCTGAAGCTGCGTCAGGAATACGCGCGCGAGCTGGTGGTGGTGATGCGCGTCTACTTCGAGAAGCCGCGCACCACGGTCGGCTGGAAGGGTCTGATCAACGACCCGCACCTGAACGAGAGCTATGACATCAACGCCGGCCTGCGCATCGCGCGCAAGCTGCTGCTCAACCTGAACAGCATGGGCGTGCCGGCGGCGACCGAATTCCTCGACATGATCACGCCGCAGTACTTCGCCGACCTGATCTCCTGGGGCGCGATCGGCGCGCGCACCACCGAGAGCCAGGTGCACCGCGAGCTGGCGTCCGGCCTGTCCTGTCCGGTCGGCTTCAAGAACGGCACCGACGGCAACCTGAGGATCGCGGTCGATGCGATCCGCGCCGCCAGCCAGCCGCACCACTTCCTGTCGGTGACCAAGACCGGCCATTCGGCGATCGTGTCGACCGGCGGCAACCCGGACTGCCACGTGATCCTGCGCGGCGGCAAGGAGCCGAACTACTCGGCCGACCATGTCCGCGCCGCCGGCGCCGAGCTGGCCGCGGTGGGGCTTTCGCAGAAGCTGATGGTCGACTTCAGCCACGCCAACAGCCGCAAGGACTACAAGCGCCAGATGGAAGTGGCCGAGGACATCGCCGGCCAGCTGGTCGCCGGTGACCAGCACATCTTCGGCGTGATGGTGGAGAGCCATCTGGTCGAGGGCCGTCAGGACCAGAAACCGGGTTGCGAGCTGACCTACGGTCAGAGCATCACCGACGCCTGCATCGGCTGGGACGACACCGAGAAGCTGGTGAAGACGCTGGCCGACGCGGTGCGTGTCCGTCGCGACAAATTCGGTGTGCCGGCCGGCAAATAAGCCTGTCGCATTCCGCCCGACAACGCCCGGCCTCGTGCCGGGCGTTTTGCGTTCGGTTTCACGTGGAACACGGCTGCGGCCAGGCATGGTCGACACGAGAGATGTGCAACTCGCGCCGGGTGAGCCGGCCCCGGACAGTGTTCGCAGACGACCCACGTTGGCTGTGCCGCAACTCTTCATCTCTTTCAGCCAACGTTGTTGGGAATTGCGGCTTTGTCGGTCTCGCCCGACCGGCGAGGTTCTTTCTTTTGTTTCGCCAAAAGAAAGAACCCAAAGAAAAGGCGACCCCGCGACGCCGGCCCGCTGCGCGGGCTACCCTGCGGGCGCCACGGCCAACGGGCGGCTGCGCAACTCGCGCCGACTGCGTCGGCACTCGGACAGTGCTCGCCGACACCCCCCGTTGGCCGTGACGTCCTCGGCGGCGTCGAAGGGGGATGGGTGGTCGTCGGCGGCCGTCGTGAGTTGGATTGGAAAATCAGTTAATTGTTGGGCTGTTGCTGATTGTGGATAAAGCGGCAGTTGGCGTTTGGCTGTGGATAAACCCTAAGGTTGGCCGAAAGCCGGATAAGTGATCCCGTTGAAAAACGGATGCTTTCGGCCAACCTTGGCGCATCAGCCAGCAGATCCACCACAGCGCTTCACATCTTAGAATTCATACCCGGAATTCACACTCGTCGCAATCATCCTGCCCGTCCCCTTTGCGCTGCCGAGCGATCGTCAAGCGGCCAGGTTTTAAGCCGCCGCTTGTTCGAGTGGGCGGACGTTAGCCGCCCGCGAGTTCGGCGGCGCCTGGCCGCTTGGCAGGCGCGAGGGAAGCCGAAGGCCAGCGCATCGGGGTCGCATTTTCTTTGGGTCCTTTCTTTTGGCGAGACAAAAGAAAGGACCTCGCCGGTCGGGCGAGACCGACAAAGCCACAGCCCGCACCAACGTTGGCCGAAGCAGGGAAACAACAAATGCGGTGGATAACGTGCCCGCCGCTAAGCATTCCCCCTACCCCTCTTCCCGCGGCCCCGGCCACTCCGGCCGCGCCGCAGGATCCACCACCGTCATCCCCACCCCCTCGGTCGCCCGCACCGGCACCCCGCGCGGGTCGAAATCGTCGAGACAGAACACGTTCACCCCGTAGTGGTCCGGCGCCGCGCGCTTGCGGTGGAACGGGTAGATGCCGCAGCGCGAGCAGAAGTAGTGCTGCGCCCGTCGGCTGTTCCATTGGTACAGGCTCAGCGCCTCCTCGCCCTGCAGCAGGGTCAGCTGGATCTCGTGCACCTTAGCCATCAGCGCGTTCTTCTTCACGCACAGCGAGCAGTCGCAGGTGGTCAGCTCGGTGATGGCGGCGTCGACGCGAAAGCGTACCGCGCCGCAGTGACAGGAACCGTGGTAGCTAGGCATGGTGTTCTCCTGAACGAGGTTCGGCCAACGTTAGCGCTCGACCCGCCGCCTGCATCGCCGCGGCCAGCGCACGCTGGTTGTCGTCGCCGCCGGCGAGGCGGGCGATCACGCTTTGCCGGTCGGCGTCACTACGGTTCTGGCTGAGCTTGAACTTGCCGACCAGGCTGTCGACGTCGATCTCGAAGCCGACGATGTGCGGCAACAGGCCGGCCTGGCGTTCGGGATCGTAGCGCCACGGCGTGGCCGAACCCTGCTCGAACCGATCGCTCAGCGCCGCCATCCGTGCGTGCAGAAGCTCCGGCTCGTCGACGCGGCGAAGTACCCCGTCGGCGTACACCGCCTGGTAGTTCCAGGTCGGCACGAGATTCGGCGTGACGTAGTCGTTCGGCGACATGCAGTCGTGCGGGCCGAGGAACAGCGCGCGCACCCGGTCGCCGTCGAACAGCGTGTCGAGCTGCGGGTTGGCGCGCGCCAGGTGGCCGAACAGCGTGAGCGGCTCGCCCGCTGCCGATACCGGCAGCAGCGCCAGGTGGCTCAGCTCGGGCAGCTCGGCGCCGTTGCTCATCAGCACCGCAAACGGCCAGGCGTGGATCGCGGCGACGAGGCGTGCCGGGTCGGGTTCGATGAAGTGCTCGGGGATGTAGGGCATGGCGGGACTCGCTAGGGCGATGACGACAGCCCATCGTAGCGGCGCCGGGCGGCGGCGAACAGAACCAAAACACCCGGCGAGGCCGGGCGTGCGAGGGACCGCTTGGTGGTACTTACGGCAGCAGCGTGATGCGCTGGGCGCTCGGTACCGGCAGCTTGCTGGACGCACTATAGCCCTTGAAGTAGGCGTCGAGCGCGTCGATGTCGGCGCTGCCGACCACCCGGTTGCGGCCTTGCTTCAGCACGGTCAGGCCGTCGCCGCCGTCGGCCATGAAGCTGTTGACGGTGATCCGGTAGTCCTGCGCGAGCTGCAGCGGCTGGCCGTTGATCGTGACGCTGCCCACCTGTACCTTGCTGCCAGCCGGCGCCGCGGCGGAGTAGCTGTAGGCGAGCGTGCTAGACACCTGCATCACCCGCATCTTGGCCGGATCGGTCCACTGCTGCTCGAGCAGGTCGACCAGTTGTTGGCCGGACAGCGTCAGCGTCACCAGCAGGTTGTTGAACGGCTGGGTGGTGAACAGCTGGTTGTAGGTGACGCTGCCGTCGGCGGCCGGCGTGATGTCGGCGCGGATGCCGCCCGGGTTCATCAGCGCCAGCTGCGCGCCCTGGCTGGCGGTGGCGGCCAGCTGCGCGTCGGCGATCACGTCGCCCAGCACCGACTCGCCGGCGGCGTTCTGGCTCTTCGGCAGGTTGCCGGCGGCGTAGCCGGACACCCGGTTGGCGATCGGCGCCACCAGCGTCTTATAGAGACTCACCAGCTGGGTGAGCACGCTGTCCGGGGCGATGTCGCGGGTGGCGATGCGGTTGGTCGCCTTCAGCGTGGCCGGTACGATGGTGCCGGTGGTCGGGTCGAGCTGGAAGTCGACCTCGGTGAACATCTGGCCGTAGTTGTACGCGCTGGTGACGCGGCGGCCGTCGATCACGCAGTTGTACGCGCGGTGGGTGTGGCCGGTGAGCACCAGGCCGACCGCCTTGTCGAAGCCCTTGACGATGTTGACGATCGCGTCGGAGATGCCCTGGCAGTCGTTGTAGCTGCCGGTCTGCAGCCCGCCCTCGTGCACGACGACGACGATCGCGTTGACGCCCTGCTGCTTCAGCGTCGGCACCAGCTGGTTGACGGTGGCGACCTCGTCCTTGAACGACAGGCCCTGCACGCCGGCGGCGGTGACGATGTCCGGCGTGCCCTTCAACGTCATGCCGATGAACGCGACCGGCACACCGCCGAAGCGCTTGATCTCGTAGGCGGGGAACAGCGTCTTGCCGTCGGCCTTCTCGACGTTGGCGGCGAGGAAGCGGAATTTGGCGCCGGTGAAGTTGCCGTTCTGGCAGCTGGTGGTGCTGCCCGGCTTGCAACCGCCCTGCTGCATGCGCATGAGCTCGTCCTGGCCGTCGTCGAACTCGTGGTTGCCGACCGCGTTGATGTCGAGGCCGAGCTTGTTCATCGCCTCGATCGTCGGCTCGTCATGGAACAGGCTGGAGATCAAGGGGCTGGCGCCGATTAGGTCGCCGGCCGACACCACCACGCTGTTGGGCACCTGGGCGCGGCGCTGCTTGATCCAGGCGGACAGCGTGTCGACGCCGCCGGCGGCGAGCTTGACGGTCTTGCTGGCGTCGTTCGGGTCGGGGACGGTGACGGTGGCGGACGGGGTCTCCAGGTTGCCGTGGAAGTCGTTGATTGCGATCAGCCGCACCGGCACCGGGGTGGTGTTGGGCTGGGTGGCGTCGGCAACGGCCGCGGTCGGGGCGCCGGTGGCCGAACCGTTCTGACAGCCGGTGAACAAGGCGCCGACGGCGAGCGCCAGCAGCAGGGGACGCAAAGACATGCAGATACTCCTCGGTGAACGAAACCGAGGAGGGTAAGGGCCGCATATGACATGCGGCTCACTGTTTTATGACGAATGGTTTAGCGGGTGATCGCTTCGAGCGCGGCGAGCGCCTCGGGGGTGTTCAGGTTCGGGAACGGCTCGGCGAAGAAGGCCTCGCGGGTGTAGAGGCCGGCCAGCCAGTCGCGCAGCCGGCGGCTGTCGCCGGAGAGGAACTCGATCAGCCGCGGCAGCACGCGGCGGTGCAAGAGCGCCAGCGTCGGGTGCAGCGAGTGCGCGTCGCAGGCGATCACCGCGTCGGTCTTGGCGCCGTGGCGCTCGGCGAACAGCCGTGCGACGAAGTCGGCGGGCAGCCGCGCCACGTCGCACGGCATCGTCACCAGCCAGTCGCACCGAGCGTGCGCCAGGCCCTCGGCGATGCCGGCCAGCGGACCCTGGAAACCGGGCAGGCTGTCGCTCAAGACCGGGTGGCCGAAGCCGGCGTACACGTCGAGGTGGCGGTTGGCTGAAATCAGGATCTCGGCCGGCGGCGGTTGCTGCGCGGCCAGCGCCGCCAGCGCGTGTTCGATCAGCGGCCGGCCGGCGAGCAGCTGCAGCCCCTTGTCGGCGCCGCCGAAGCGCCGCGCGCTGCCGCCGGCCAGCACCAGCGCCGAATAGGCCGGCACGCTCATTGCGCCATCCAGCGCGTCGCCGCGTCGTCGTCGCTGTCCTTGGCGTCGACCCAGCGGCTCGTGCCGTCCTGGTAGTACTCCTTCTTCCAGAACGGCGCGCGCGTCTTCAGGTAGTCCATCAGGAATTCGCAGGCGGCGAACGCGTCGCGGCGGTGGCCGGCGGCGACCACCACCAACACGATCGGTTCGCCGAGCGGCAGGTAGCCGACCCGGTGGACGATCGTCGCGCCGTTCAGCGGCCAGCGCTCGCGCGCCTCGCCGACGATGCGGGTCAGCTCCGCCTCGGTCATGCCCGGGTAGTGTTCCAGCTCCAGCGCGGTGACGTGCGCGGCATCACCGTAGTCGCGCACCAGGCCGACGAAGCTGGCGATCGCGCCGGCCGCCGGGTTGCCGGACAGCGCGGCGATCTCGGCGCCGGGCTCGAATTCGGCATGGCCGACGCGTATCGTGAAGTCGCCCATCTCAGCCTCCGGTCACCGGCGGGAAGATCGCCACCTCGTCGCCGGCGGCAAGCGGCGTGTCCGGCTGCGCCATCGTCTGGTTGATCGCGACACGGAACACCCGGCCAGTGCCGAGTTCGTCGGCCCACACGCCGCCGCGCGAGGCCAGTTCGGCCAACAGTTCGGCGACGCTCGCCGCGTCGCTGTCGAGCGTTTCGCCGCCGCGGCCGAAGGTGTCCTTCAGCCGGGCGAAGTAAATCAGGTTCAGGGTCATGCTGCGCACTCCGCGATAGATTGTTTCAAGTGTAAAGAATGCGGCGGCCAAGGCCAATGCACAGAGCGCCTAATCCGCCGGACGGGTGCTAGGTCGGCGCCATAGCGCGTGGTGCTCGGCGTGCTGTTCCTCGGCATGGAACGCCAACGCGGTCTTGAGCAGGTCGCTGCGGGTGATGAGGCCGAGCAGGCGCCCGCCGGCCTTATCGAGCACCACGATGCGCTCCAGCCCCTGCTGCGCGAGCCGGCTCGCCAGCACCCGGCCGCTGTCGCCGGGCAAGGCGAACGGCTGCGCGGTCGCATCGAGCAGGCCGGCAAGCTTCGTGTCAGCCGGGTGCGCGGCGGCGAGGTGGACTAGCGTCAGCTCGTCGAGCAGGCCCAGATAACGGCCGTCGTCGAGCACCGGGTAGGCGCGGTGCCGGCCGGCGAGCGCGCGGCCACCGACAGCGTCTGGTAGAAGAACAGGTTGATAAAGAGGCGGATCAGCGTCAGCAGCAGCCAGGCGCCGCCGCTGGCGAGCACGCCGATTACCAGCGCCAGTCCGGCCAGGCGTGCCTGGCCGGGGGCGACGGCAAAGTCGCGTTTGTGGTTCATCGTCGGTTTCCGGTGGGGGTGGGTGAAGTCTTGCGCGCCCGGGTTGACCCGTCGGCCACAGCGGTTAGCATGGGGGCCTGTCCGCATCGAGGTCTCCCATGTCCACGCCGCCGCTCGCCAAGGCCGATTACGAAGAGCTCGCCGAATTCCGCTACCAGCTGCGTCGCTTCCTGCGCTTCAGCGAGGAGGTGGCCCAGGAGCACGGGATCACCGTGCTGCAGTACCTGCTGCTGTTGCAGGTGAAGGGCTACCCGGGTCGCGAATGGGCGACTGTCGCCGAGTTGGCCGAACGGCTGCAGTCGCACCATCACAGCGTGGTGGCGCTGGTGTCGCGCTGCGAGAAGGCCGATCTCGTCGAGCGCCGCCCCGGGCGCAGCGACCAGCGCTGCGTCGAGGTGCACCTGACCGGCCACGGCGAGGCGCTGCTGGCCGAGCTGGCGCTGCAGCACCAGCAGCAGCTGGCCGAGGTGCAGGGCGAGCTGAAGATCCCGGCGATCGGTTTTCGGGCGTAGCGCGGCCGCGGTCGCGCAAGACCGGCTTGACTATATCACAACACGATATAAAATCTGCCGACGCCGCAGCGCGCCCGGCGGCTGCCCTGTAGTCGCTCCGATCAACCCATGCCGCTACCGGCTACCGGACGCTCTTCCCATGTCTTCCCTGTTGCAATTATTCGCCTGGCGGCGCTGGTGGCCGGAGCCGATGGCGCTGAGCCCGGCGCAGAAGATCAAGGCCGGGCTCGCCGCGCTCTTGGCGATCGGCGTGTCGGCGGCCGTCACCCACTGGACGGTCGGCGATGCACCGTGGCTGGCCGCGTCGATGGGCGCGGCCTCGGTGATCCTGTTCGTGCTGCCGGCGAGCCCCTTGGCGCAGCCGTGGTCCTTCGTCGGCGGCCACCTGGTGTCGGCGGCGATCGGCGTGCTGTGCGCCAAGCTGATCGGACAACCGGTGCTGGCCGCCGCCTGCGCGGTCGGCTTCTCGATCATGGCGATGACCTTCCTGCGCTGCCTGCACCCGCCGGCCGGCTCGATCGCGGTGATGGGGGTGATCGGCGGCCCGGCGATCAAGGCGCTCGGCTTCGCCTTCGTGATCAGCCCGGTGCTGTTCAACTCGCTGCTGATGCTGGGGATGGCACTGCTCTTGAACAATCTGTGGCTGCGCCACCCCTACCCGCGCCCGCTGCCGGCGGCCAACCCGCACCTCGTCGACGACGTGCCGCCGCTGGCGCGGCTCGGCGTGCAGGCACAGGATCTCGACGCGGCGCTGGCGCACTACGGCGAGCTGCTCGACATCGGCCGCGACGACCTGGCCGAGGTGCTGGCTTTGGCGCAACGCTACGCCGCCGAGCGCGCACACGACGGCGTGAGCTGCGCCGACGTCATGAGCCGCGACCTGATCACCGTCGGCGCCGAGACCAGCCTGCAGGAGGCGTGGCGACGCCTGCGCCGCCACCGCATCCGCGCGCTGCCGGTGGTCGATCAGGACCACCGGGTGCTCGGCGTGCTGGCGTTGGTCGACTTCCTCAGGCGCATCGACGGCCAGCCCGGACGGCTGCGCGAGCGGCTGATGAAGCTGTTCGGCCAACGTGACCGCGCCGCGCAAGTCGGCGCGATCATGAGTTCGCCGGTGGTGTGCGTCGCCGCCACGCAGCCCATCGTCGACGCGGTGCCACTGTTGACCGACCGCGGCCTGCACCATCTGCTGGTACTCGACGACGCCGGCCGCCTGGTCGGGATGCTGACCCAGTCGGACCTGATTGCGGCGCTGTACGCCGGTGTGCTGCGGCGCGGCTGATTCCGCCGTTTCGGACCAGTGCTCTTGGTATTCACCCGCCGCTCAGGCGGGATGGCTTCGACGCGACCGGCGCCGTTCGGCGTGCACGGTCTGATCGAAGGCGCCGATTCTGGCAAAATAGAGGGCCGCGTCAGCCTGTGTGCGCGCGTAACATCGGCGTACAAGGAAGGGCGCGGTGCATGAACACGAACATCAGCAATCGAAACGGGTCGCCTCGGCCCGGCTACCCCATGACGGGGGCCTTGGCATGGTAAGCAAGGCCCTGCGCGTGCTGTCGGTGATTCCGCCGATGACGCAGCTCAACACCCCCTACCCGTCCACCGCCTACCTGACCGGCTTCCTGCGCTCGCGCGGCGTGGACGCGGTGCAGGAAGACCTGGCGCTGGCGCTGGTGTTGAAGCTGTTCTCCGGCGACGGGCTGCTGTCTATCCGCGAGCGCAGCGAGGCGCTGCCGGCGCGCCAGCGCTCGTTCCGCGTCCAGGCGTTTCTCGAGCAGTTCGACCGCTATCGCGCCACGATCACGCCGACGATGGCGTTCCTGCAGGGGCGCGACTCTACTGTCGGCCACCGCATCTGCGGCCGCAACTTCCTGCCCGAGGGGTCGCGCTTCGAGTCGCTCGACGTCTATATCGACGAAGACGGCGGCGACCCGCTCGCCTGGGCGTTCGGCGCGCTCGGCCTGCAGGACCGCGCCCGGCATCTCGCCACCCTGTACCTGAACGATATCGCCGACGTGCTGCGCGACGCGGTCGATGCGCGCTTCGAATTCGTGCGCTACGCCGAATCGCTGGCGATGAGCCAGGCCAGCTTCGACCCGCTCGCCGACGCGCTGGCCGCGCCGCTCAACCTGGTCGACCGCACCCTGCACGACTTGACCTTGGAAGCGATCGCGCGGCACGCGCCCGACGTGGTGCTGGTGTCGGTGCCGTTCCCGGGCGCGGTCTACGCCGCGTTCCGGATCGCGCAGGCGATCAAGGCGCAGAACCCGGCCATCGTCACCGTGCTCGGCGGTGGCTTCGTCAACACCGAGCTGCGCGAGTTGGCCGAACCGCGGGTGTTCGACTACTTCGATTTCGTCACGCTCGACTCGGGCGAGCGCCCGCTCTTGGCCCTGCTCGACCACCTGCAGGGCAAGCGCTCGCAGGCGCGGCTGGTGCGCACCTTCGTGCGCGACGACGCGGGGCTGGTGCGCTACCAGCACTTCCCCGAACCGGACGTGCCGTTCGAGGAATGGGGCACGCCGACCTGGGACGGCCTGCCGCTCGACCGCTACCTGTCGCTCTTGGACATGCTCAACCCGATGCACCGGCTGTGGTCGGACGGACGCTGGAACAAGCTCACCGTCGCGCACGGCTGCTATTGGAAGAAGTGCAGCTTCTGCGACGTGACGCTCGACTACATCTCGCGCTACGAGACCGCGTCGGCAACCGAGCTGGTCGACAGGATCGAGAAGATCGTCGCCGAGACCGGCCAGACCGGCTTCCACTTCGTCGACGAGGCCGCGCCGCCGAAGATGCTCAAGGCCTTGGCCGAAGAGCTGTTGCGTCGCAATGTGGCGATTTCCTGGTGGGGCAATATCCGCTTCGAGAAGTCGTTCACGCCCGAGCTGTGCCAGCTCTTGGCCGACAGCGGCTGCATCGCCATCTCGGGCGGGCTGGAGGTCGCGTCCGACCGGCTGCTGAAGCTGATGAAGAAGGGCGTATCGGTCGAGCAGGTGGCGAGGGTCACCAGCGGCTTTACCGAGGCCGGCATCCTGGTGCATGCCTATTTGATGTACGGCTTCCCGACCCAGACCGTGCAGGACACCGTCGACGCGCTCGAATACGTGCGCCAGCTGTTCGAGTCCGGCTGCATCCAGTCCGGCTTCTTCCACCGCTTCGCCTGCACCGTGCACTCGCCGGTCGGGCAGAACCCGGAGGAATATGGCGTGACGCTCGAGCCGCTGCCGCAGGGCAACTTCGCCAAGAACGACGTCGGCTTCATCGACCCGACCGGCGTCGACCACGCCGCGCTCGGCCAGGCGCTGAACAAGGCGCTCTACAACTACATGCACGGCATCGGCTTGGAGGAGGACGTGCGCCGCTGGTTCGCCGGCCGGGTGCCGCGTTCACGGGTGCCGCATCACTTCATCGAGCGGGCGCTGTCGGCGCGCTAGTGCCGATTCCCGGGTCGGACTCCCCTAGCCCTGCAGCTTGCCAGCACGGCTCGGCGGCATCGCGCCGCCGAGCCGTGCTGGATTCACCGGTAGAGACTAGCTGTCATTTAAGCAGGAAGATGGTCTCAAGCGTCCCGCCATTATTAACGACAAATTGCGTTGTGGTGATGTCGTTAAAGTAATACTGGTACGTGGTGGACGAACCCAAACTGCCCTGTTTTATGGCCTTGCCGAACGTCTTTTCGATTTTGCGTTCGGGATCGCCGAGTTTCACACCGCCAATGTTCCCCGAAAAAGGCGCATCCACCCGAATGGTGGTGGCTTTCTCTTTTTCAAAAATTACCCAGATTCCTTTCGTCTTCAAACGAAGTTGAAGCTTCTTCACGGGGTTTGCCGTCTGCGCGCCTGGCGACTGATAAGGTTCCGGCTCCATTTTGGTACCCAGTGCTTTCTGTACTTCTTCAACGGAGTCGCCGATTTTTATTGGCAGACCGTGCATTTTTACTTCGGCCTTTACTGTCAGTGACAGGCTCAAAATAATCGTGGCAAGGATTGTTTTTACTATTCTCATATTTCTCTCTTTGAGGTTTTGCATTGCCGTTGCCGTCGGTAATAAATCGCGGCAACAGTCATCGCGATGCATAGGCTGGGCGGCCTATTGTAAAGCGGTCAGATTATACATTTGTTGATCCGCGTTTGGGGGGCGCCCATATCGTGCGGCGGCGGGTTTGGCATGGCCGGCCGGTTCGATGACGTTTATTTTTTATTGCGGAAAATTTCAATGACAATATATTATTGAAAGCCTGTTCTGAATTTTTGGCGGGAGGGCCTAGTCAGGGTGAGGCCCGGCGCAGAAATCGGGGTCTACGTGGGTCGATGAGGAGGCCGGGCAGCGCAGCCGCGCCAGGGTGCTTGTGCGTGACCGCCGCACCATCACCGACCGCGAGATGGAAAAAGTCACCGCATCGCCGACACTTAAGCAGTCTTTCCCAAAAAAAAAAAGCGACTGAACCTGTCGATTTCGCTGCCGCTCGTTCGACGTGTCAGTAGAGCCTAGGTTTAGCCGGTCGAGACCGTCCGGCGGCCCAGAGCTCCCAACCCCAAACCAGAAGGAGTCACTACGATGCGATTCATGATCTTGCGCAAGGCCGATAAGGACACCGAAGCCGGCGTGATGCCGAGCGAGCCGTTGCTTGCCGCGATGGGGCAGTACATGGAAGAGATGACCAAGGCCGGGGTGATGCTGGCCGGCGAAGGGCTGCAGCCGAGCGCGAAGGGTGCGCGTGTCAGGTTATCGGGTGGCAAGCCGACCGTGATCGACGGGCCGTTCACCGAGACCAAGGAACTGATCGCCGGCTTCTGCCTGATCCAGGTGAACTCGAAGCAAGAGGCGATCGAATGGGTCAAGCGCTGGCCGGCGCTCGACGGCGAGGTCGAGATCGAGATCCGCCAGGTGTTCGAGGCGGAAGACTTCGGCGCCGAGTTCACGCCCGAGCTCAGGGAGGCCGAGGAGCGCATGCGTGCAGAGGTCGAGCAACTGGCGAACGCCGCGAAGCGCTAAACCCGAAACATCACCCCAACGCTTGAGAAGGAAACGTCATGCAAGTCCAGCCCTATCTGTTTTTTGACGGCCGCTGTGAAGAGGCGGTCGAGTTCTACCGCAGCGCGCTCGGCGCCGAGGTCTTGATGCTGATGCGTATGAAGGACAGCCCCGAGCCCTCTCAACCGGGCATGGTTCCGCCCGGCTCCGAGGACAAGGTGATGCATGCGAGCTTCCGCATCGGCGAGACCACGGTGATGGCGTCCGACGGCTGCAGCCAGGGGCAGCCGAGCTTCCAGGGCTTTTCGCTGTCGCTCTCGGTGTCCGACCAGGCCGAGGCCGAGCGACTGTTCGCGGCCTTGGCCGACGGTGGCCAGGTGCAGATGCCGCTCGGCAAGACCTTCTTTTCGCCGTGCTTCGGCATGGTGGCCGACCGCTTCGGCGTGTCGTGGATGATCATCGTGGCCGCTTAGGTGTCGATTTCGCCAGGCCTCGTTCGTCGTACTTAGAAGCCGCTAACAAAACCCTCCCTGCGTTGTTGCGCCGCCTTGCCGTACTGTCTACGGCGGCGCGCCTAGCAGGGAGCGCTGCGCTGGGTTTGTTAGCGGTTCTAAAGAGCGATGGCCTGGCCGGTCGTGCCGGTCGGCAGCCCCGCTCGCAACCACAAGGAGTGACAAGATGCGATTCATGATGCTGATGATCCCAAAGGGCTACGAGAACGCCGCGCCGGGCGCCATGCCGAGCGCCGAGGCCGTCGCCGCGATGATGAAATACAACGAAGCGCTGCAGAAGGCCGGCGTGCTGCTCGCGCTCGATGGTCTGCACCCGCCGTCGATGGGCGCGCGCGTCTCGTTCGAAGGCGGCAAGCCGAAGGTGACCGACGGGCCCTTCGCCGAGGCGAAGGAGGTGGTCGGCGGCTACTGGATGATCCAGGTGAAGTCGAAGGAAGAGGCGATCGAATGGGCGTCGCGCTGCCCCGCTTCGGCCAACGAAGTGATCGAGATTCGCCAGGTGCAGGATTTCTCGGACTTCCCGGCCGACGTCCAACAGGTCGTGGCCGGGTTTCCCGAGATGCCGGCGCAGTTCGGGCCGCGCCGGGAGGCATGACGACTTCCGCCACCCACCGCGCGATCGACGCGGTCTGGCGGATCGAGTCCGCCCGGATCATCGCCGGCCTCGCGCGCATGGTGCGTGACGTCGGCCTCGCCGAGGAGCTGGCGCAGGACGCTCTGGTCATCGCGCTCGAGCGCTGGCCGGAGTCGGGCATCCCGGACAATCCGGGCGCCTGGCTGATGGCCGCCGCCAAGCATCGTGCGCTCGATCACTTTCGTCGACGCAAGCTGCTCGAGCGCAAGCACGAGGAGCTCGGCCGCGAGCTCGAGGTGCAGCAGGAGCTGGCCGGGGAGGACGTCGACGCCGCGCTCGACGATGATATCGGCGACGACCTGTTGCGCCTGGTGTTCACCGCCTGCCATCCGGTGCTCTCGACCGAGGCGCGCGTCGCGCTGACGCTGCGCCTGCTCGGCGGGCTGACCACCGATGAGATCGCCCGGGCGTTCCTCGTTCCGGAGCCGACCGTCGCGCAGCGCATCGTCCGCGCCAAGCGCACCCTCACCGAGGCACGCGTCCCGTTCGAGGTGCCGCGAAGGGACGAACTCGCCGCGCGGCTGGCGTCGGTGCTCGAGGTGATCTACCTCGTCTTCAACGAAGGTTACGCGGCGACTGCCGGTGACGACTGGATGCGGCCGGCGCTGTGCGAGGAGGCGCTGCGTCTCGGCCGTATCCTGGCCGAGCTCGTCCCGAACGAGCCGGAGGTCCACGGCCTGGTGGCGCTGATGGAGATCCAGGCGTCGCGCGCGCGGGCGCGGATCGGCCCGTCGGGCGAACCGGTCCTGCTGCTCGAACAGAACCGCGCGCGCTGGGATCGGCTCCTGATCCGTCGCGGTCTCGCGGCGCTTGCGCGTGCCGAGGCGCTCGGCGGTGCGTTCGGCCCGTACGCGTTGCAGGCCGCGATCGCCGCCTGTCACGCGCGAGCGCGCACGCCGGAGGAGACGGACTGGGCGCGCATCGCGGCGCTCTACGACGCGCTCGCCCAGCTCGCACCGTCCCCGGTCGTGGAGCTGAACCGTGCGGTCGCGCTCGCGATGGCGTTCGGTCCGGCCGCGGGGCTCGAGCTCGTCGAGGCGCTGAGCTCGGAGCCGTCGCTCAAGGGCTACCACCTGCTGCCGAGCGTGCGCGGCGACCTGCTCGCCAAGCTCGGCCGCCTCGACGAGGCCCGTGCGGAGTTCGAGCGCGCGGCCTCGCTCACGCGCAACGCCCGCGAGCGCGAGCTGCTCCTCGAGCGCGCCCGAGCATGCGCGCGCGGCTCGGTACCGCCCGAGCCGCGCTGACGAAAGGGCGCGGCTCGCGCTTTATGGCGAGTGGCGGTGTCGCTGCTGCAACGCATCGTGCTGTTCGGCCAACCTTGGGCTCGTCCCACCGCCCATAAAAAATGCCGCCCCATCGGGGCGGCATTTTCACTGCTAAACCAGCGCTTACTTCACGATCTGTGCCAGCTCACCCTTCGCGTACTTGGCCGCCATCGTGTCGAGATTGATCGCCTTGATCTTGCTGGCCATGCCGGCCGCACCGAACGCCTCGTAGCGCGCGATGCAGATGTCGCGCATCGCCACGGTCGACACCGCCAGGAACTTGCGCGGGTCGAATTCGGACGGGTGCTGCGCCAGGAAGCGACGCACCGCGCCGGTCGACGCCAGACGCAGGTCGGTGTCGATGTTCACCTTGCGCACGCCGTATTTGATGCCCTGGACGATTTCTTCGACCGGCACGCCGTAGGTTTCCGGCATCTCGCCGCCGAATTCGTTGATGATCGCCAGCCACTCCTGCGGCACCGAGGAGCTACCGTGCATCACCAGGTGGGTGTTCGGCAGGCGGGCGTGGATCGCCTTGATGCGGTCGATCGCCAGGATGTCGCCGGTCGGCGGACGGGTGAACTTGTACGCGCCGTGGCTGGTGCCGATCGCGATCGCCAGCGCATCGACGCCGGTGTCCTTGACGAACTGGGCGGCTTCTTCCGGGTCGGTCAACAGTTGGCTGTGGTCGAGCACGCCTTCGGCGCCGACGCCGTCTTCCTCGCCGGCCTTGCCGGTTTCCAGGCTACCCAGGCAGCCGATCTCGCCTTCCACCGACACGCCGCAGGCGTGCGCGAAGTTGACCACGGTGCGGGTCACGCCGACGTTGTAGTCGTAGTCGGCCGGGGTCTTGCCGTCGGCCTTCAGCGAGCCATCCATCATCACCGAGCTGAAGCCGAGCTGGATCGAGCGCTGGCAGATGTCCGGGCTGGTGCCGTGGTCCTGGTGCATCACCACCGGGATGTGCGGGAATTCTTCGACCGCGGCCAGGATCAGGTGGCGCAGGAACGGCGCGCCGGCGTATTTGCGTGCGCCGGCCGACGCCTGCACGATCACCGGGGCGTCGACCTTGTCGGCCGCTTCCATGATCGCGCGCATCTGCTCGAGGTTGTTGACGTTGAACGCCGGCAGGCCGTAGCCGTATTCCGCTGCGTGGTCCAGCAGCTGTCGCATCGAAACGAGTGCCATACTTTTCTCCAGGATTATCGGGTGACGCGCCGCCGTGGCGTCGCGCCGTGTTGTCTAGTGGGCCGTTCGGCCTAAGCGTACTGCTTAGGCGTGCCGCGACACGCTGGTCAGCAAGGCGCCGGCGCTGACGAAGCAGCCGCCCGACACCTTGTTGACCATCTTCAGGCGCCGCGCGTTGTTCAGCCAGCTCGCCATCTTCTGGCCGCCGCCGGCGTAGACCAGCTGCCAGCTGCTCTCGATCACGAAGAAGCTGGCCGCCAGGATCGCCAGTTGCGGCCCCTGCGCCAGTTTCGCGTCCATGAACTGCGGGAACAGCGCGGTGAAGAAGATGAACGCCTTCGGGTTGCTCATCGCCACCAGGAAGCCGGTGCGGTAGCGCTGCCAGGCGCCCGGCAGCTTGGCCGGCTCGGCGATCTCGCTCTCTTGCAGCGGCGCCGGGGTGGCGCGCCAGGTCTTGATGCCCAGGTAGATCAAATACGCCGCACCGGCGTATTTGACCGCGCTGAACAGCAGCTCCGACGTCGCCAGCAGCGCCCCGAGCCCCGCCGCCGAGCCGAACATGATGATGCCGAGCGCGCTCATCAGCCCGGCGCAGGTCGCCAGCGTGCGGCGCACGCCGTAGTGGATGCCGTGGGTCATCGCCAGCAGCATGTTCGGGCCGGGTGTGGCCGACACGAAGAATACGGTGGTGATGAACAGCAACCAGGTATTGAGCGACATGGCGGTCTTCCTGCGGGCGGTGGCGAAGCGCTCAGTGTATGCCGAGCGGCTGGTCGCCGCCACCGGCCGCGATATGCGGCCAGCGGCGGCGCAGGGTCAGTCCTGGGCGCGCGCGCTCAGGATCGCCACGGCCGGCAGCTCCTTGCCCTCGAGGAACTCGAGGAAGGCGCCGCCACCGGTGGAGATGTAGCTGATCTTGTCGGTGACGCCGAACTTGGCGATTGCCGCCAGCGTGTCGCCACCGCCGGCGATCGAGAACGCCTCCGACTCGGCGATCGCGCGCGCCAGCGTCTCGGTGCCGCCGGCGAACTGGTCGAACTCGAACACGCCGACCGGGCCGTTCCACACCACGGTGCCGGCGCGCTCGATGATCTCGGCCAGCGCTTCGGCCGACGCCGGGCCGATGTCGAGGATCATCTCGTCCTTGGTCACGTCGTCGACCTGTTTGAGCGTGTCGTCGGCGTTTTCCGAGAACTCGGCGGCCACCACCACGTCGGACGGCAGCGGCACGTCACCGCCGTGCTTACGGATCTTGGCGATCACCTTCTTCGCCTCGGCGACCAGCTCCGGTTCGGCCAAGGATTTGCCGATGCCGTGGCCTTCGGCCAACAGGAAGGTGTTGGCGATGCCGCCGCCGACGATCAGCTGGTCGACCTTGTCGGCCAGGCTCTCCAGGATGGTCAGCTTGGTCGACACCTTGGAGCCGGCGACGATCGCCACCAGCGGCCGGGCCGGCGCTTCCAGCGCCTTGGACAGCGCCTCGAGTTCGGCGGTCAGCAGCAGGCCGGCACAGGCGACAGGCGCGAAAGCGGCGACCGCGTGGGTCGACGCCTCGGCGCGGTGTGCGGTGCCGAACGCGTCGTTGACGAACACGTCGCACAGGCTCGCGTAGGCGCGGCCCAGCTCTTCGTTGTTCTTCTTTTCGCCGCGGTTCAGGCGGACGTTTTCCAGCAGCACCACCTGGCCCGGCTGCACCTCCGGCGGGCGCCCCTGCCAGCCCTGGTTCACCGGCACGGTCTGGCCGAGCAGCTCGGACAGCCGCACCGCCACCGGCGCCAGGCTGTCTTCCGGCTTCGGCTCACCCTCGGTCGGGCGGCCCAGGTGGGTCATCAGCACCACGCCGGCGCCGTGTTCGAGGCAGTATTCGATCGACGACAGGCTGGCACGGATGCGGGTGTCGTCGCCGAGCACGCCGTGCTTCAGCGGTACGTTCATGTCGACGCGGATCAGGACGCGTTTACCGGCCAGATCCAGGTCGGTCAGTTTCTTGAATTGCATGATTCCATCCGTACGGACGCCGCGCGTGGCGGGTGCCTGCGCGCGGCGTGGGCAATCAGTGAGACAAGCTTGCGTAGAACTGCTCAAAAACCCAGCGCAGCGGTTCTGCTCGCCGCCCTGCCGCAGACAGTACAAGTAGTACGGCAAGGCAGGGCAACAACGCCGGAAGGGTTTTGGAGTGGTTCTTACTTGGCGGCGAACAGCGCGCGGGCGGTGCGCAGCATCTGCTGGCAGAAGCCCCACTCGTTGTCGTACCAGGCCAGCACCTTCACCATATTGCCGTTGGACACCTTGGTCAGCGTGGCATCGAACACCGAGCCTTCGGTGCTGTGGTTGAAGTCGCTGGAAACCAGCGGCAGCGTGTTGTAGCCGAGCGTACCCTTCATCTTGCCTTCCGAGGCGGCCTTGACGATGGCGTTGACCTCCTCGACCGAGGTGTCACGGCCCGCTTCGAAGGTCAGATCGACCAGCGACACGTTGATGGTCGGCACGCGCACCGAGAAGCCGTCGAGCTTGCCCTGCAGTTCCGGCAGCACCAGACCCACGGCCTTGGCGGCGCCGGTCTTGGTCGGGATCATGTTGTCGGTGGCCGAACGGGCGCGACGCAGGTCCTTGTGACGCACGTCGGTCAGCACCTGGTCGTTGGTGAAGGCGTGGATGGTGGTCATCAGGCCCTTGACGATGCCGAGCTCGTCGTTCAGCGCCTTGGCGACCGGCGCCAGACAGTTGGTGGTGCACGAGGCGTTCGACACCACGGTCATGTCGGCGGTCAACGTATCGTGGTTCACGCCGTAGACGATGGTGGCGTCGACGTCGTCACCGCCCGGGGCCGAGATCAGCACCTTCTTGGCGCCGGCATCGAGGTGCAGCTGGCACTTCTCTTTCGAGGTGAACGCGCCGGTGCATTCGAGCACCAGGTCGACGTTCAGTTCGCGCCACGGCAGTTCGCGCGGGTCGCGGGTGGAGAAGAACGGGATCACGTCGCCGTCGACGATCAGGTTCTTCTCGTCGTGGCTGACGTCGGTGGCGAAGCGGCCGTGCACGGTGTCGAACTTGGTCAGGTGCGCGTTGGTGGCCAGGTCGCCCGAGGCGTTCACCGCCACGATCTCGAAGTCGCCGCGCAGATTGTATTCGTAGATGGAACGCAGGGCCTGACGGCCGATGCGGCCGTAGCCGTTGATCGCTACACGGATGGTCATTTTCTCTCCCAAAATGATGAAAAGGCCGCCCGGTCGTTGTGCCGGGTCGGCCTGCGTCGATTTACTGGATCACGTTCTTGGTTTTTTGGATGACGTTTTCCACGGTAAAGCCGAATTCCTTGAACAGCACCGGGGCCGGGGCGGATTCGCCGAAGGTATCGATGCCGACCACGTCGCCTTCCAGGCCCACGTACTTGCGCCAGAAGTCGGACACGCCGGCTTCGATCGCGACGCGCGGCACGCCGGCCGGCAGGACCGCCGCCTGGTAGGCCTTGTCCTGGCGGTCGAACACATTGGTCGATGGCATCGACACCACGCGCACCGCGATGCCCTCGGCGGCCAGCGCTTCCTGCGCCTTCAGCGCCAGTTCCACTTCCGAACCGGTGGCGATCAGCACCGCTTTGGCATAGGCCGCGTCGCGCAGCACGTAGCCGCCACGCGCGATGTCGGCGACCTGCTGGGTTTCACGTGAAACAAACGGCAGGTTCTGGCGGCTGAAGATCAGGCTCGTCGGACGGGTCTTCTGCTCGATCGCGTGCGCCCAGGCGACGGCCGCCTCGGTGGTGTCGCACGGGCGCCAGGTGTCCATGTTCGGGATGTAGCGCAGCGTGGCGGTCTGCTCCACCGGCTGGTGGGTCGGGCCGTCTTCGCCGAGGCCGATCGAGTCGTGGGTGAACACGAAGATCGGATTGATCTTCATCAGCGCCGCCATGCGCAAGGCGTTGCGCGCGTATTCGCTGAACATCAGGAAGGTGCCGCCGTACGGGCGCAGGCCGCCGTGCAGCGTCATGCCGTTCATGATCGCGGCCATGCCGAATTCGCGCACGCCGTAGCTGATGTAGTTGCCGTTGCCGACGGCGTCGATCCACTTCGAGCCCGACCAGTTGGTCAGGTTCGAGCCGGTCAGGTCGGCCGAACCGCCGACGAATTCCGGCAGCGACGGCGAGAACGCCTCGAGCGCGATCTGGCTGGCCTTGCGGGTGGCGACGGTCTGCGCGGCTTCGGTGATCTTGGCGATCGCGGCGGTTTTCGTCTCTTCCCAGCCGGCCGGCAGCTCGCCCGCCATGCGGCGTTCGAACTCGGCGGCCAGATCCGGGTAGGCGGCGCGGTAGGCGTCGAAGCGGCGGTTCCATTCGGTTTCGCGCGCGGCGCCGGCGTCGCGGGCACCCCAGGCGGCGTAGATCTCGGTCGGCACTTCGAACGGGGTGTGCGGCCAGCCGAGGTGCTCGCGCGCGGCGGCGATCTCGGCGGCGCCGAGCGGCGCGCCGTGCACGTCGTGGCCGCCCTGCTTGTTCGGCGCGCCGTGGCCGATGGTGGTCTTGCAGCAGATCAGCGTCGGACGGTCGGTGCTCTTCTTGGCGGTCTGGATCGCGGTGGTGATCTCGACCGGGTCGTGGCCGTTGACGTTCTTGATCACCTGCCAGCCGTACGCCTCGAAGCGCGCCGGGGTGTTGTCGGTGAACCAGCCGTCGACGTCGCCGTCGATTGAGATGCCGTTGTCGTCCCAGAACGCGATCAGCTTGCCCAAACCCCAGGTGCCGGCCAGGCTACACGCCTCGTGCGAGATGCCTTCCATCAGGCAGCCGTCGCCGAGGAAGGCCCAGGTGGTGTGGTCGACCACGGTGTGGCCGTCGCGGTTGAACTGCGCCGCCAGCAGCTTCTCGGCCAACGCCATGCCGACCGCGTTGGTGATACCCTGTCCGAGAGGGCCGGTGGTGGTTTCAATGCCAGGCGCGTAGCCGTACTCCGGGTGGCCCGGGGTCTTGCTGTGCAGTTGGCGGAAATTTTTCAGGTCGTCGACCGACAGGTCGTAACCGGTCAGGTGCAGCAGGCTGTAGATCAGCATCGAGCCGTGACCGTTGGACAGCACGAAGCGGTCGCGGTTGGCCCAGTTCGGGTTGGCCGGATTGTGCGAGAGGAAGTCGCGCCAGAGCACTTCGGCGATGTCGGCCATGCCCATCGGGGCGCCGGGGTGACCGGATTTGGCCTTTTCCACCGCGTCCATCGACAGGAAACGGATCGCGTTGGCAAGCTCGGTTCGGGTGACCATGTCGGAAAAAACCTCGAGACTGTGAAGAACCGGAAACGGCGCCCGCATCGGGTAATGGAAGCGCCGCGAAATCAGGGGATTATCGCCGATTATGCCGCGCTGCGGCAACCGGCCGCACCGCGCCTTTCTTGACCTCGTCAGCATTTTGGTCGAGCTTTTCAATAGCATGGTGGCCTATCGGCCGCCGCTCACGCTGGAGGATCCATGAGTCTGCCCGAATCCCTTTACCCGTCGCCGGTCGGCGTCACCCCCCGCAAGGTCGGTGCCGGCCGCGGCTGGCGCTGGATCGTCGAGGCGTTTTACCTGGTCCGCCCGCAACCCTTGACCTGGGTGCTGCTGGCGCTGACCTTCATCGTGATCAACCTGGTGGCGAGCCTGATCCCGGGCGTCGGCCAGGTGCTGTCGTTCCTGCTCTCGCCGGTGTTCGCCGGCGGCTTCGTGCTGGCCGCGCACAAGGCGAGCCAGGGCGGCGAGCTGGAGCTGTCCGACCTGTTCGAGGGCTTCCGCCGCGCGCTGCAGCCGCTGTTCGGCGTGGCGCTGTTCTGCATCGTGCTGGTGGCGGCGGCGCTGCTGGTGATCGGCGTGGTCGGCTCGGCGCTGGGGATCGGCGCCAAGGCGGCGGACAGTGTCAGCGCCGGCGTCGGCTTCAGCATCGTGCTGTTCGTGCTGGCGGTGGTGCTCGGCTTCGCGATCGGCGCGGCGACCTGGTTCGCCCCGCCATTGGTGACTCTGTCTGGCCAGACCGCCTGGCAGGCGGTGAAGAACGGCGTGCGCGGCGGCCTGCTCAACTGGCCGGCGATGCTGGTGTGCGGGCTGATGATGACGCTGCTGTTCGGCCTAGCACTGTTGCCGCTGGGGCTCGGGCTGTTGCTGTGGTTCCCGGTGATGTACGTGACCGGCTATACCGCGTGGCGCGATGTGTTCGGCGAACCGTTGCCGAGCTGACGCACGCAGTGCCGTAAAAACAACGCCGGCGCGATCGTTTCGATCCGCCGGCGTTGTTGCGTTCAGGGCCGCGTCAGGCCGTCGACGCGGTGGGGCGGTGGCCTAACCGGCAGCCGCCGGGCGGCGCATGTCGATATGCAGGATGCCGCCGTCGTCGTACGGCTCGCCCACCGGCTCGAAGCCGAATTGGCGATACAGCTCCTGGGCGATCATCTGCGCCGACAGCATCAGCGCCGCCCCCGGCCACAGCCGGGCGCACTGGGCGACCGCTTCGGTCATCAGCTGCTTGCCGACGCCTTGGCCGCGCCGCTCGGGCGCTACCACCACCCGGCCGATCGCGGCGGCGTCCGGGTACTTGTCGCCCGGCGCGATCAGCCGCGCGTAGCCGGCGAGCCGGCCGTCGCCGTCGCGGCCACAGAGGTGCAAACAGGCGAGGTCGACGCCGTCGACATCGCCATAAATCGAGCGCTGTTCGACCACGAACACCTGGTCGCGCAGTTGCAGCACCTGGTACAAGCTGACCGGCGTGAAGCCGTCGAAGCGGTGGCACTGCCACTGCAGCAGGCTGACCATAGTAGAATCCCCCGGTATCGATACCCCAACCAACATAGCACGAGGCGGCAGCGCCCCGTGCAGTGTGTGCGCCCATGACAAGTGAAACCCTGTTCCCCGAGCTGGACGACGCCGGCAGCCCGCCGCCGTCCGGCAACCCGCCGGTCGTCAGCGACGATGATGGTGACTGGCTAGCGCTCGACCAGTACGCCGAGCGCGCCTACCTCGAATACGCGATGAGCGTGGTCAAGGGCCGCGCGCTGCCCGAGGTGGCCGACGGCCAGAAGCCGGTGCAGCGCCGCATCCTCTACGCGATGAAGGACATGGGCCTGACCACCGGCGCCAAGCCGGTGAAGTCGGCGCGCGTGGTCGGCGAGATCCTCGGTAAGTACCACCCGCACGGCGACAGCTCGGCGTACGAGGCGCTGGTGCGGATGGCGCAGGACTTCACGCTGCGCTACCCGCTGATCGACGGCCAGGGCAACTTCGGCTCGCGCGACGGCGACGGCGCCGCGGCGATGCGTTACACCGAGGCGCGGCTGACGCCGCTGGCCGACCTGCTGCTGTCTGAGATCGACATGGGCACGGTCGACTTCGTGCCCAACTACGACGGCGCGTTCGACGAGCCGAAATTATTACCCGCCCGCCTGCCGATGGTGCTGCTCAACGGCGCCTCGGGCATCGCGGTCGGCCTCGCCACCGAGATCCCGCCGCACAATATGCGCGAAGTCGCCGCGGCCGCGGTGGCGCTGCTGGAGAATCCCGAGCTCGATACCGCCGCGCTGATGCAGCACGTGCCGGGCCCGGACTTCCCGGGCGGCGGCCAGATCATCACCCCGGTCGAGGACATCCACACCGCGTACGAGACCGGCCGCGGCAGCGTGCGGGTGCGCGCCAAGTGGGAGGTGGAGAAGCTGGCGCGCGGCCAGTGGCGGGTGATCGTCACAGAGCTGCCGCCGGGTAGCAGCGCGCAGAAGGTGCTGGCCGAGATCGAGGAAGCGACCAACCCGAAGGCCAAGGCCGGCAAGAAGGCGCTCTCCCAGGAGCAGCAGAACCTGAAGAGCCTGATGCTGTCGATGCTCGACCGGGTGCGCGACGAGTCGGACAGCGAGCAGCCGGTGCGGCTGGTGTTCGAGCCGAAATCGAGCCGTCAGGACCCGGACGAGTTCATCAACCTGTTGCTCGCGCAGACCAGCCTGGAAGGCAACAGCTCGTTCAACCTGGTGATGATCGGCCTGGACGGCCGCCCCGGCCAGAAGGGCCTGAAGTCCATCCTGCAGGACTGGCTGGACTTCCGCGTCGAGACGGTGACCCGCCGCCTTGCGCACCGCTTGAGCCAGGTCGATAAGCGCATCCACATCCTCGAAGGCCGGATGATCGCGTTCATCCACATCGACGAGGTGATCCGGGTGATCCGCGAGTCGGACGAGCCCAAGCCCGACCTGATGAAGGCGTTCGGCCTGACCGAGGCGCAGGCCGAGGACATTCTCGAGATCCGCCTGCGCCAGTTGGCGCGGCTGGAAGGCTTCAAGCTCGAGAAGGAGCTGTCCGAGCTGCGCGAAGAGCGCGACGGGCTGCGTCACCTGCTCGGCAACGACGAGGCCAAGCGCCAGCTGATCATCGACGAGATCGAGGCCGACGCCGGGCGTTACGGCGACGACCGTCGCAGCGAGATCAAGGCCGCCGAACGCGCCACGCTCAACCAGACCGTCGCCGACGAACCGGTGACGATCATCCTGTCGCAGAAGGGCTGGCTGCGCGCCCGGGTCGGCCACCACGCCGACCTCACCACGCTCAGCTTCAAGGACGGCGATGCGCTCGCCAGCGTGCTGGAGACCCGCACCGTCTGGCCGCTGATCGTGCTCGACAGCAAGGGGCGCGCCTACACCGTCGACGCCGCCGACGTGCCGACCGGCCGCGGCGACGGCGTGCCGGTGACGTCGCTGGTCGAGCTGCAGGACGGCGCGAAGCTCGCGCAGGTGCTGGCCGGCCCGGCGGAGGCGCGCTATGTCGTCGCCGGCAGTGGCGGCTACGGCTTCGTCGCCAAGATCGCCGACATGGCCGGCCGGGTGAAGGCCGGCAAGGCGTTCCTGGCGCTCGACGAGACCGAGACGGTGCTGGCGCCGGTGGCGCTGGGCGCGACGGCCAAGCTCGACGCGCTGCAGTTGGTCGCCGCCGCCGACAACGGCCGGGTGCTGGTGTTCCCGGCGAGCGAGCTGAAGGAACTGGCCAAGGGCCGCGGCCTGATGCTGATGGCGCTCGACGCCGGCGAGGCATTGACCGCGATCGGCCTGGTGGCCGGCGACAAGGCGCTGCTGGCCATCACCGGGCCGCGCGGCAAGGATGGCGTCGAGAAGCTTCTGCTCGCCGAGTTCGTCGGCAAGCGCGGCAAGAAGGGCAAGCCATCCGGTAAGAAGGGCACGGTGACGGCGATTCGCGATCCGGAGAGCGTCGAGAAGGAGTGAGCGCTGGCGCTTGCGATGAGCGCAGTGTGTAAAGGTTGGCCGAACCGGCGGGATGTTGGTTCGGCCGATTTTTTTGGCGGGTGATGTCTTTCGGAGATGGGTGAGGATTGTTGCTGCGCCGGTCCCGCCCGGCGGGGCGGGGTACTTTCTTTATGTCTCGCCAAAAGGAAGTACCCAAAGAAAACGAAGTTTCTGCGAAGCAAAAAGGCGACCCTACGACGCCGGCTTGCTTTGCGGGCTGTCCTGTGGGTGCCACGGTCAACGGGCGGCTGCGCAACTCGCGCCGGCTGAAGCCGGCACTCGAACAGTGCTCGCTGGCATCCCCCGTTGGTGGTGACATACTCGGCGGCGTCGAAGGAGAGAGGTGGTCGTTGGTGGCATTCTTGTGAGCTGTTGCAGCGCCGGTTTCGCCCGGCGGGACGAGGTACTTTCTTTTGCTTCGCCAAAAGGAAGTACCCAAAGAAAAGGCGACCCCACGACGCCGGCCCGCTATCGCGGGCTGCCCTGCGGGCGCCCCGGCCAACGGGCGGCTGCGCAACTCGCGCCGGCTGCGCCGGCACTCGGACAGTGCTCGCCGACTACCCCCGTTGGCCGTGACGTCCTCGGCGGCGTCGAAGGGGATTGGGTGATCGTAGGTGGTATTCGTGAATGGGTCTGGAAAATCAGCGTTTGCGAGAGCGATTGGACGCTGTGGATAAAACCGCCTGTTGGCATCTTGCTGTGGGTAAGTGCAAAGGTTGGGTGAAAGACCCTGCTGGTTGTTGTGGGGGTCAGATCCTCTTCGGCCAACCTTGGCGAACTAGTCCACCGCTTGCCGGTTTTTAACCCTCCGAACTCGAACCCGCCACAATCATCCTGCCCATCCCCTTTGCGCTGCCGAGCGATCGTCAAGCGGCCAGGTTTTAAGCCGCCGCTTGTTCGAGCGGGCGGACGTTAGCCGCCCGCGAGTTCGGCGGCGCCTGGCCGCTTGGCAGGCGCGAGGGAAGCCGAAGGCCAGCGCAGCAGGGGTCGCCTTCTTTTGGTTCCTTTTCTTGGCGAAGCAAGAAAAGGAACTCGCCTGTCGGGCGAGACCGACAAGGCCGCCGCCAGCACGAACGTTGGCTGAAAGCCGGTGAGTTTCCCAACCACGAGCAAGCAGCCTCTCAAGTTTGAGATTCACCAAAAAAGTTGGCCGAACGGAAATCGACTCCCGTTCGGCCAACCTTTAGCGACAGCGGCGCGCGCTCGACGCTCACCTACGGCGCCAACCGCGCCCGCCGCCAACTGCCATCCGCCTGCAGCGTATATTCCACCCGGTCGTGCAGCCGGCTCGGCCGGCCCTGCCAGAACTCCACCCGGTCCGGTTGCAGCGCGAAGCCGCCCCAGTGCTCCGGCCGCGGCACCGCCAGCGGGTACTTCACCCCGAACATCGCCGCGCGCTTCACCAGCGTGCCCTTGCCCGGGATCTCCTGGCTCTGCTCCGACGCCCAGGCGCCGAGGCGGCTGGTATATGGCCGGCTGGCGAAGTAGGCGTCCGACACCTCCGGCGCCACCTTCTCGACCCGGCCCTCGATCCGTACCTGGCGCTCCAGCTCCGGCCAGAAGAAGGTCAGCGCGGCGAACGGGTGCGCGGTCAGCGCCTGGCCCTTGCGGCTCTGGTAATTGGTGTAGAACACCAGTCGGCCGTCCTCGACGCCCTTGAGCAGCACGATCCGCGCGCTCGGTCGGCCGTCCGCGCCGACGGTGGCCACGTGCATCGCGGTCGGCTCGTTGACCTCGGCCAGCACCGCCTCGTGCAGCCAGAGTTCGAACTGAGCGACCGGGTCGGGCAGGCAGTCGTCCGGCGACAGCTCGTGTTGCGAATACTCCTGACGGATATCGGCCAGATTCAGCGGCATGGGGACAACTCTCCAATAGCAAGATGGCGGTATCTTAGAACCGTCGCGGCAAAACGGCGAGCGGTGATGGGGCCACCGCTGAGCCGGCTCAAGCGCGCGTCGACCGACGCCGGGCGGTGTTGGCCGCCACGGGGGAGCCCTCTTGATGTAAAATCAGCACCTTTGTCAACGCTGTTGCCTCGTCCCGATGCCTCTGGTCGCCTTCGGTCTGAATCACCACACCGCCCCGCTCGCCATCCGCGAAAAGCTCGCTTTTCCGGCGGAGATGCTGCCGTCGGCGCTGACGAGCCTGGTCGGCTCGCACGCGGCGCGCGAGGCGGCGATCGTGTCGACCTGTAACCGCACCGAGGTGTACTGCGCGGCCAACGATGCGCAAGCGGCGCTGGCGTGGCTGGCGGCGTTCCATCGCATCGACGCGGCGGAACTGGCCCCGTACCTGTACCAGCTCGACGCGCAGGCGGCGGCGCGCCACGCGTTCCGCGTCGCGTCGGGCCTCGACTCGATGGTGCTCGGCGAGACGCAGATCCTCGGCCAGATCAAGGACGCGGTGCGCGTCGCCGAACACGAGGGCACGCTCGGCACGCTGCTGAACGGCCTGTTCCAGCGCACCTTCGCGGTCGCCAAGGAAGTGCGCAGCAAGACCGCGATCGGCGCGAGCTCGGTGTCGATGGCCGCCGCCGCGGTGAAGCTGGCCGAACAGATCTTCCCGACCATCTCGGAGCTGAAGGTACTGTTCATCGGCGCCGGCGAGATGATCGAGCTGGTCGCCACCCACTTCGCCGCGCGCAACCCGTCCTGTATCACCGTCGCCAACCGCACGCTCGAGCGTGGCGAGAAGCTGGCGAGCCAGCTGAACGGCACCGCGATGCTGCTGTCCGAGCTGCCCGACGCGCTGGCGCGCTACGATGTGGTGGTGTCGTCGACCGCGAGCTCCCTGCCTATCGTCGGCAAGGGCCTGGTCGAGCGCGCGATCAAGGCGCGCCGTCACCGGCCGATGTTCATGCTCGATCTGGCGGTGCCGCGCGACATCGAGGTGGAGGTCGGCGAGCTCGACGACGTGTTCCTGTACAGCGTCGACGACATCGCCGGCATCGTCGAGGTCGGCCGCGAGGCGCGCCAGGTGGCCGCCGAGCAGGCCGAGGCGATCATCCGCGAGCGGGTCGACGAGTTCCTCGGCTGGCTCAAGCAGCGCGACAGCGTGCCGACGATCCGCGCGCTGCGCGACGAGGGCGAACGGGTGCGCCGCAACGCGCTCGACGCGGCGCTCAAACAGCTCGCCCGCGGTGAGCCGGCCGACAAGGTGCTCGAGACGCTGTCCAAGCAACTGACCAACAAGTTTTTGCACCCGCCGACGCAGGCGCTGGCGCAGGCCCGCGGCGACGAGCAGGACGCGCTGATCGACACCATCGCGCGGCTTTACCGATTGAACCGGAGTGATTTTTGATGAAAGCGTCGATCGCCGCCAAACTGACGACGTTGACCGAGCGGCTCGAGGAGGTCACCCACCTCCTGGCCAGCGAGACCGCCACCCGCGACATGGACGCGTTCCGCAAGCTTACCCGCGAGCACGCCGAGCTGACCCCGGTGGTCGAGGCGTTCGCGGCGTTCCGCCAGGCCGAGGCCGACATCGCCACCGCCGAAGAGATGCTGGCCGACCCGGAGATGAAGGAATTCGCGCAGGCCGAGATCGCCGACGGCAAGGTGCGGCTCGACGCGCTCGAGGTCGAGCTGCAGAAGCTGCTGTTGCCGAAAGACCCGAACGACGAGAAGAACATCTTCCTCGAAGTGCGCGCCGGCACCGGCGGCGACGAGGCGGCGCTGTTCGCCGGTGATCTGCTGCGCATGTACACCCGCTTCGCCGAGCGCAACCGCTGGCAGGTCGAGATTGTGTCGGCATCCGAGTCGGACCTGGGCGGCTACAAGGAGGTGATCGCGCGGATCGAGGGCTTCGGCGCCTATTCCAAGCTGAAGTTCGAGTCGGGCGGCCACCGCGTGCAGCGCGTGCCGGCCACCGAGACGCAGGGCCGCATCCACACCTCGGCGTGCACCGTGGCGGTGCTGGCCGAGGCGGACGAACTGGTCGAGGTGGTGCTGAACCCGGCCGACCTGCGCATCGACACCTACCGCGCCTCCGGCGCCGGCGGTCAGCACATCAACAAGACCGACTCGGCGGTGCGCGTCACTCACCTGCCGACCGGCATCGTCGCCGAGTGCCAGGACGACCGCTCGCAGCACAAGAACAAGGCGCGCGCGCTGGCGGTGCTGGCGGCGCGGATCAACGACATCCAGCGCCGCGAGGCGCAGCAGAAGGAGGCGGCCGAGCGCAAGAGCCTGGTCGGCTCCGGCGACCGTTCCGAGCGGATCCGTACCTACAACTACCCGCAGGGGCGGATCACCGACCACCGCATCAACCTGACGCTGTACAAGCTCGACGCGGTGATGGACGGCGACCTGTTCGAAATGACCGATGCGCTGTCGGCCGAGCATCAGGCCGAGTTGTTGGCGGCGATGGGCGAGTAAGCGTCGCGCTGTTTTCCCGCAAAGGTTGGCCATTCGGCCAACCTTTTTGTTTTGGTGGATGAGACGTTTCAAACTTCAGTGGCTTCGGCCAACGTTGGCGGGGGTTGTGGCCTTGTCGGTCTCGCCCGACAGGCGAGGTCCTTTCTTTTATCTCGCCAAAAGAAAGGATCCAAAGAAAAGGCGACCCCGATGCGCTGGCCTTCGGCTTCCCTCCCGCCTGCCAAGCGGCCAGGCGCCGCCGAACTCGCGGGCGGCTAACGTCCGCCCGCTCGAACAAGCGGCGGCTTAAAACTTGGCCGCTTGACGATCGCTCGGCAGCGCAAAGGGGACGGGCAGGATGATTGCAGCGGATTTGGATTCGGAAGATTAAACAAGCAAGCCGTCTTGCCTGCTCATTTGTCTTAAGGTTGGCCGAAGCAGACCTTATCGGGCAGGGGCACGCATCAGGCACTTTCTGCCAACCTTGTGTTTATCCACAACAAGCGATCAGAAGACGGCTTTACCCACAGTCACCAGTAGCTCAAGCCATTTGCTGATTTTCCAAACCAACTCGCAACCGCTACCTACGACCACCCATCTCCCCTTCGACGCCGCCGAGGACGACACGGTCAACGGGGGATGTCGGCGAGCACTGTCCGAGTGCCGACGCAGTCGGCGCGAGTTGCGCAGCCGCCCGTTGGCCGTGGCGCCCGCAGGGTAGCCCGCGAAGCGGGCCAGCGTCGTGGGGTCGCCTTCTTTTGGTTCCTTTTCTTGGCGAAGCAAGACAATGAAGTTGCTGCGTAGCTAAAAGGAACTCGCCGGTCGGGCGAGACCGACAAAGCCACGGCCCTCACTAACGTTGGCCGAAAAGCACGATGCTTACCGCGCCAGCGCCTCCCCCCATCCTACGGGTTTCGTGGCTAAAAATAGGTCGCCAATCCGGGCGAGACCGACAAAGGTGCCGCCCAAACCCGAGTTCCCTCGGCCCCATGAGATGGCTGATGCCCCTGCACGGTTTCACGTGAAACCGCCATGAAAAACGCCGCCCATCGGGCGGCGTTTTGGCGAAACGGGCAGGAACTCAGACCTGGAAGCGGCTGACCGCCTGCTCCATCTGCTGCGCCAGCTCGGCCATCTGGCGGGTCGCGTCGTTGGCGACCCGCGCCGCGTCGGCGTTGTCGCCCGACATGCTGGCGATCCGCTCCACCTGGCCGGCGATCTCGTTGCTGGCGATGCTCTGCTCCTTCAGCGAACCGGAGATCTCGTGATTCACCGACACCACCCGCTCGGCGTTGTGCTGGATGCCGTGCATCGCCTCGCCGGACGCCTGCGCCAGTCGCACTCCTTCCTCGACACGCGACACCGCGGTCTGCATCGCCCGGATCGACTGGTCGGCGCTGCCCTGGATGTTGTTGATCATCGCGGCGATTTCCTGGGTCGAGCTGGCGGTCTTCTCGGCCAGCTTGCGCACCTCGTCGGCCACCACCGCGAAGCCGCGACCCTGTTCGCCGGCGCGCGCCGCCTCGATCGCGGCGTTCAGCGCCAACAGATTGGTCTGGTCGGCGATGTCCTTGATCACGCCGATGATGGCCGAGATGTTGCCGACCTGGTCGCCGAGCGTCTTCAGCGTGCCGGCGGTGTCGTTGACCGCGCCGGCGATGGTGCGGATCTCGTCGGTGGCGCGGCCGATCACGTCGCTGGCGGCGCGCGACTCGTGGCCGCTCGCCTGGGTCAGCTGCAGCGCCTCGCCGGCGTTGTCCGACACGTGGTTGATGCTGACGGTCAGCTGTTCGATCGCCGCCGCCATCGCCGAGGCGGCCTCGGCCTGCTGGCCGGAGCCGGTCGATACCTGGTCGGCCGAATCGCGAATCCGGCCGCTGGTCTGGTTGAGTGCCTGCGCATGCTCGCGGATGCCGCGGATCATCGCCGCCAAGTCGCGCTGCATAGATGAGATGCTGCCGAGCAGGCTGTCGTTATCGCCCTTGACCTCGAGGTGGTGGTTGAGGTTGCCGGCGCTGATCTCACGCACCGCCTCGACCGCGTAGCTCGGCTCGCCGCCGAGCTGCGCGAGGATGCGGCGCGAGATCAGCGTCATCATCGTGACCAGTACCAGCATCACCGTGCCGGTGATCAGGCCAACGCGCAGCACGCTGTGCCAGAATTGTTCGTTCAGGTCGTCGATGTAGACGCCGGTGGCGGTGTACCAGCCCCATGGCGCGAATTCGGCGGCGTAGCCGATCTTCGGTTGCGGTTCGCCGCCGGCGGTTTTCGGGAACGCGTACTCGATGTAGCCCTTGCCGCCGTCGCGCTTGAGCATGGCTTCCCAGGCGGCGCCCAGGTCGACGCCGTCGGCGCTCTTCGCACCGCGCAGCGACTTGCCGATGAATTGCGGAACGGTGGCGGTGGCGCGTTCGATCATGTCGCGGTCGAACACGAAATAGTCGCCGTCTTGGCCGTAGCGGGTATGGTTGACCATCGCGACCGCCATCGCCTGCGCCTGGGCGCGGGTCAACTCGCCGCGTTGTACGCGCGCTTCGAGCTGGGCGAACTGGGCGTTGACGGTGTCGACCAGATCGACCAACTGTCCCTTGCGTGCGTCGACGAGCGCGTCGTGTTGCGAATAGATCAGCGTGCCGGCGACCAGCACCATGCCGACCATGGTGATCGCCACCGCCGCAAACAGGCGGGTTCGTAATGTCATTTTCATCAGGGCATGCATCCGGTGGAATTGGGGGCGACGTATTGTTATCGACCTGCTCGTCGATAGCTGGAGCCTGTCGCTGCAGCGCCAGGCCGGGCTGGATCGGGTAGTTCAGCAAGAATCGGGTCGAAACGGGCGGGTCGGCCACTTACACTCGACTCAAGGGATTCCGGTAGGAGAACGTCATGTTGTCAGACAATGAAGATGACTTGCAAGCGAGAGATTATCAGCGCATCGCGAGTGCGATAGCCTGGCTGACCCGGCACGCCGACGAGCAGCCCATGCTTGCCGAACTGGCCGGTGCCTTGCACCTGTCCGAGAGCCATCTGCAGCGGTTGTTCACCCGGCTCGCCGGGGTCAGCCCGAAGCGTTTCGTCCAGCACCTGACGCTGTCGGCGGCCAAGGCGCGGCTCGCCGACGGTGGCGCGCTGCTGCCGCACGCCTACGCGCTCGGCCTGTCCGGCGGCGGGCGGCTGCACGACCTGTTCGTCACGCTCGAGGCGATGACGCCGGGCGAGTACCGCGCCGGCGGCGCCGGGCTGACGTTGCAGTGGGGCGTGCACGCCACCCGCTTCGGCCCGGTGGTGATCGCGGTCAGCCCGCGCGGCGTCTGCCTGGTCGAATTCGTCGACGCCGACGCGCCGCCGGTGTTGCGCGTCGCGCAACGTTGGCCGAACGCGCACTTGGTCGCCGAGCCCACCGCCACCGCGGCGGTCGCGGCGCGGCTGTTCGAGCCGCTCGCCGCCGACTCCGGCCAGCCGCTGCCGCTATTGGTGAAGGGCAGCAACTTCCAACTGCAGGTGTGGCGGGCGCTGCTGACCATTCCGTACGGCGAGCTGGCCAGCTACCGGCAGATCGCCGCCGCGATCGGCCAGCCGGCGGCGAGCCGCGCGGTCGGCAACGCGATCGGCGCCAACCCGCTCGCCTGGCTGATCCCCTGCCACCGGGTGATCCGCGCCGAGGGCGCACTCGGCGACTACCGCTGGGGCGTCGAGCGCAAGGCCGCGCTGATCGGCTGGGAGGCGGCCGAGACCGACCGCGCCGTCGAACTGTCCATCGCCGAGGAGGCATGATGAATCGTCAGGACCTGTTGGCACTGTTGCTGCTCGCCGCGCTGTGGGGCGCGTCGTTCCTGTTCATGCGCGTCGCCGCGCCGCTGTTCGGCCCGGCCGCGCTGATCGCGCTGCGCGTCGGGCTGGCGGCGCTGGCGCTGTTGCCGCTGATCGTGATCTCGGGCGAATGGCGCTACTTCCGGAGCCACGCCGGGCCGCTGGCGCTGATGGGCGTGCTCAACCTGACGCTGCCGTTCCTGCTGATCGCCTGGGCGCTCTTGAGCCTGCCGGCCGGGGTCGGCTCGGTGCTGAACGCCACCACGCCGCTGATGACCGCGCTGCTCGCCTGGCCCTTGGCGCGCGAGCCGCTGACCCGGCGCCGGCTGGTCGGGCTGCTGCTGGGGCTGGCCGGGGTGGTCGTGCTGGTCGCCGGCAAGGGCGGCTTCGCCGGCGGCGGCGCCGGCCTGCTGCCGGTGCTGGCGATGCTCGGCGCCACCGCCAGTTACGGCGTCGCCGCGCACCTGGCGCGCCGCTACCTCGGCACGGTGCCGCCGCGGGTGTCGGCCTGCGGCAGCCTGGTGGTGGCGAGCCTGTTGACGCTGCCGCTGGCGGCGAGCCACTGGCCCGCCACGCCGATCCCGCCGGCCGGCTGGTGCGCGGTCGCGGGGCTGGCGCTCGGCAGCACCGCGCTCGCCTACCTGCTCTACTACCGGCTGCTGGCGCGGCTCGGTGCCACCCGCGCGGTGACGGTGACCTATCTGGTGCCGCTGTTCGGGGTGCTGTGGGGCGTGCTGCTGCTCGGCGAGACGCTGCGGCCTTCGATGCTGGCAGGCGCCTTGCTGATCCTCGCCGGGGTCGCCTGGACGCAGGGCGGCCTGCCGCTGCGGTTCTTCGGCCGGCTGGCGAAGAGCCCGCGCTGAGCCGGTTCCTGGCTACGCCAGCGTCCCCGGGTCAGCTAATGCCGTTCGTTCGGCCAACGTTGTGGTGGTGGCTTTGATAAGACAAAACGCCGCTTTCCATTGGGGAAAGCGGCGGTGTTTAAGTAAACGACAAGGTCGGGGGCGTCAGCTGCGTGGCAGCTGCACCTGTACCGCGAAGCCGCCGCCCTCCGGGTCGACGAAGCGCAGCGTCCCCTCGTGCTGCTTGACGATGCGCGAGACGATCGCCAGGCCCAGGCCGCTGCCGCCGTCGGTGCCGCGGTGTTCGGCCAAGCGCTCGAACGGCGCCAGCGCCGCCTCGCGCTGCTCCGGCGGAATGCCCGCGCCGTGGTCGGTGACGGTCAGGCTGACGCTGGTGGCGTCGCCATCTACCGTCACCATGATCGGCGCCGCGCCGTAGCGGCGGGCGTTCTCGATCAGGTTGGACAGCAGCCGCTCCAGCGCCAGCGCATCGACTTCCAGTTCCGGCTCGGCGTCGCACTCCAGCCGCACGTCCAGCCCCTCGCGGATGAAGCGTGCCACCACGCTGTCGGCCAGTTCGGCCAACGCCACCGGTTCGCGGCGCAGCACTTCCTCGCTGCGCGCGAAGTCGATGAACTGGCGGACGATCCGCGACAGCTCGTCGATGTCGTCGAGCATGCCGTCGCGGTCGGGGTTGTCCGGCTGCAGCTCGACGCCGAGCTTCAGCCGGGTCAGCGGCGTGCGCAGGTCGTGCGACAGGCCGGCCAGCATCAGCCGGCGCTCGCGCGCGGCGGTGTCGAGCGCGCCGACCATGCTGTTGAAGTGCTGGGTGAAGCTGACCATCTCGTGCGGGCCGGTCGGCGGCACCGGCGCCGGGGTCTGGCCCTCGCTCAAGGCGCGCGCCGCGCCGGCCAGCCGCGTCAGCGGCCGGGTCACCCGCCAGGCGATCAGGAACGCCACCACCATCGCCAGCAGCGACGACAGCGTCGCCGCCAACCAGATCGCGTGGGTCGGTCCGCCGGTGAAGCGGCCCAGCGGCAGCACCAGCCAGTACCGCTGGCCGACCACGTGGGTGGCCACCCACAGCTCGCGCCGGTCGCCGAGACGGCGCCAGCGCACCGTCACCGGCTCGCCGAGGCTGGTCGACAGCCGCTCGGCCAGCGCTTCGCCGAGCGACGGCAGCTCGGTGGCGAACTCGACGCCGTTGGCGGCGTCGGTCGACAACAGCTGCGGCAGGCCGGGACGGTTGTACGACTCGAGAAAGCGCGGGCGTTCGGCGCGCGGCAGCACGTCGAGCATGCCCTCCAGGTCGGCCAGCGTGTTGACCACCTCGGTGTACAGTTGCTGGCCGAGCAGCTGGTTGCGCTCGCGCGCCGCCAGCCACAGCGTGAACATCTGGCTGCTGATCACCGCCAGCACCACCAGCAGGATCAGTCGGAAGAACAGCGTGTCGGTGGCGCGGCGCAGCCGGGTCAACCCCCTCATTCGCGCGGCTGCCCGTCCGGCACGAACACGTAGCCGTAGCCCCACACCGTCTGGATGTGGCGCGCGCCGTTGTCGCCGCTGTCGAGCGCCTTCCTGAGCCGCGACACGTGCACGTCGATGCTGCGGTCGAGCGAGTCACCGCCGCCCTTGCCGAGCGCCATCTCCATCAGCTGCTCGCGGGTCAGCGGCCGGCGCGGGTGCGCGGCCAGCACCGCCAGCACCGCGTACTCGGCGCTGGTCAGCGCCACCGGCTGCTCGTCGCGGCACAGCTCGCGCCGGCCCAGGTGCAGCACGAACTGGCCGAATTCGATCACGTCGTCGGCGGTGTGGCTGGCGGTCAGCGCCGGGGTGGCGCGGTGGCGGCGCAGCACCGCCTGCACCCGGGCGGTCAGTTCGCGCGGGTTGAACGGCTTGGGGAGGTAGTCGTCGGCGCCCATTTCCAGGCCGAGGATGCGGTCGATGTCCTCGCCGCGTGCGGTCAGCATGATCACCGGCAGGTTCTCGCCCTGCGCGCGCAGTCGGCGCACCACCGCCAGCCCGTCCTCGCCCGGCATCATCACGTCGAGCACCAACAGGTCGGGACGGTTGCGCGACAGCTTGCGATCGAGATCGCGCGAGTCGGGCAGCGTGTCGACGCTGAAGCCCTGCTGCGTCAGGTAGCGGCTGAGCAGGTCGCGCAGTTTGGCGTCGTCGTCGACAACGAGGATCTTGGCGTTTTCCATGGGTAAGCCTGTGTGGAGCGGGGCGTGCCGGTGTCATGATTCCGGCCCGCGCCGCCCGATAACGGTGGATGACTGCTTGGCGCCTGTGATAAATCTGCTCTGGCCCTTCGGGCTCTAGCAACCCGGCCGTGATCAGGTTCATTACAGGCTTTTAGGGTAGCGCGTTCGCGAACGCCGGTCAGCCCTGCCCGGTCAACAATCGTTAACGGCGTGGCCCGGCGACATACTTGTTAACATTCGGCCGACGTTTACACTTGTTAACACTCCGCCGCACCGAGCACATGTCCGGGCAACACCTGGCGGCTAGACTGTTCTCATCCGGGGGAATAAATGACGATACGGCGATTGAAGCTGACCCGGCGGAGGGTGGCGGCGAAGTCCGGCGCACTGCACGAGGCGACGGCCAAGCCTCCAGGTCCGGCGCGCGTTTCTTTTGATTCAGGCGACGCGCCGCCGGCTTTATCACCAACCCGACTCCACGCCTGAGGAACTCGACATCCCGACATCGGTATAGAATCGAACTATGATACGTAGCATGCTTTGTGGTGGGTTACTGCTACTTGTTCTGACCAGCGCACCGGCCTTCGCCGGCCCGCCGCCATGGGCCGGCGGCCGGGGTGAGCAGGGGCAACAGGACCAAGGACAGGATCGCTACCGCCTGAGAAACCTGCGCTTGCAAGAAGCGATCCGCAACGGCGATATCAGCCCGGATGACGCGCGCCAGTCGCGCCGCCAGGACCAGGAACGCTGGCAGCGCCAGCGCGATCAGCAGGACCGACCCGCGTTTGACGAAGGCCGCGACCCGTCGCGGCGGGGCGCGCCCAGCCATCATTGGCGCGACCGCTGGCGCGATAACAACGAACGCGACTGAGCCCGTCTAGCACGCCCGCTCGCCGGGCGAAGCAGCCTTTACCGATAGCCAAGGGAGTCGCGTGATGCGCTGGACTGCAGGAATCCCCGTGCTGTTCGGCTGGCTGCTGCTGGGCGGCGCCGCCGACGCGGCCGCCCCCGATTGCCGCAACGCCACCGCCCCGCAACGCTGCGAGATCGCCCGCCAGGGCGCGCTGTCCTGCGCCGACCTGGCGCCCAACCAGCAGAACGGTTGCCTGCAGGAATACACCCCCCCGCTCAATTGCCGTCGCAACCGCGACAGCCGCCGCTGCGACAGCCTGGTGGCGGCGCAGAAGGACTGCGACCGCCTCAGCGGCGCCGAACGCCGGCAGTGCATCCGCGGCCAGCTCGCCCCTCCCGATTGTTCACGCGCCGCCGATCCGGTGCGCTGCCACCGTCAGGCCGACGCCGACACCGCCTGCGCCGAGATCTTCGGCGCCGAGCGGCGCCGCTGCGTGAAGAGCCGCTACGGCTACTGAGTGGCCACGCTTTCTCAACCCGGTTTAGCGACTCTCGTATAGCCATTCCGGCAGCGCCGCCAGGCACTCCGGCCAGCGCTGCAGCCGGTGGTCGTCACCGTTGAACACGGTCTGGCGGCAGCCGGCGAAGTGCTGCGCCGCCTCGCGCCAGTCGAGCGTCTCGTCGGCGCTGCCGAGCACCAGCCAGTAGCGCTCGGGCGTCGGGTGGGCGACGTAGGCGGCCTCGAGCTCCGCCAGGTGCGTTGGGGTCAGCGTGTAGTGTTCGCCGGTGTAGGGGTTGTGCTGCGGGCCGAGGTGGTCGGTGAGCAGGGCGAACGGTCGCACCGCCGGGTTGATCAGCACCGCGCGGCGCTCGCAGCGTTCGGCGAGATGGGTCGCGTAGTAGCCGCCGAGCGAGCTGCCGATCAACAGCGTGTCGGCCGGCAGCGTGGCGAGCAGCTCGCCGGCGAGCGTCAGCGCAGCGGCCGGTGCGAACGGCAGCGCCGGGCAATGGAAGCTGATAGTGGGGGCGTTAGCGGCGAGCCAGGCGGCGGTTTCGCGCGCCTTGGCCGATTGCGGGCTGGAGTTGAAACCGTGCAGGTAGACGACGGCGGGCATCGCGGGCTCCGGAGCGGGTCGGGTTGGCCGCAGTGTAGAGCAGACTCATCGCCGGCTCTAGTGTTCGGCCAACCCCGCCCGGCGGGAATCAGCGGTTACCCTGCCACTGGTAGCGGCGGAAGATGGTCTTGATCTCGCCGGTGCGGTTGAGTTCGGCGATCGCCTGGTTGAGCTGCGCCACCGACCACGCCGATTTGGGCGCCACCGCGCACATCGTCGGCAGCACGGTCAGCGTCATCGGGTGCATCTTCACCTGGCGCGCCTCCTTCGGGTGGCTCTGCGCCCAGGCGGCCAGCTCCAGCTCCGAATTGATCACCACGTCGGTCACCCCGACCAGCAGCGACTTCATCTGCAGGTCGGCACGGGTGTCGCTGACCTTGCTCGCCTGGTGGCTGTGCCACAGCGGTTCGACGCTGGCGTACGAGTAGCCGAGGATGGTGCCGATCTTGTGCCCGGCCAGCTGGTCGACGCGCTGGATATTCGGCATGCCAGTCTTGCTCACCAGCCGTTCGATCTGCGGGTAGATTTCGTTGGTCCAGCCGAGCTGGTCCGGGTGGCGGTACCAGGCCGGATTGGCGTTGCAGACCACGTCGACGCGGCTCTGCTCGATGCTGCTGTCGACCCGGTTGCGCGACAGCACCTGATAGCGCGGCCGGGTGCCGAGCGCGTGGGCGAGCGAGTCACCGATCTCCTTCGACAGGCCGCCGACCACGGTCGGCTGGGCGTCGCTGCCGGTCAGTTTGACGATCGCCGGGCCGTCCGACTCGGCGACCCCGATGGTCAGCGCCGGCAGTTCGGCCGCGTGCGCGTGAGAGCAGGCCCATACGCCGCCCATCAATACTGGCAGTGCCTTATGAATCAACCGCATATGTTTGTGCCTTGTTGTTATTAACGGTGCCGGGTGGCGCGATGTCGACATGGTAAGATGCCCGCAACACGCGGCCTTTGCCGTACATATCTAGCCGTTACTCGCCCATATTGCCATGACGAACGCCATTGTTCACCCGCTGTCCGCCCTGCTCGACCGTCGCATCCTGATTCTCGACGGTGGCATGGGTACTATGATCCAACGCCACAAGCTCGAAGAGGTTGACTACCGCGGCGAACGTTTTGCCGATTGGCATAGCGACGTCAAGGGCAATAACGACCTGTTGGTGCTCACCCGCCCCGACGTGATCGGCGCGATCCACCAGGCCTATCTCGACGCCGGCGCCGACATCATCGAGACCAACACCTTCAACGCCACCTCGATCGCGATGGCCGATTACGAGATGGAAAGCCTGGTGTGGGAGATCAACCACGCGGCCGCCCGTCTGGTGAAGGATCTGTGCGCGGCCGAGACCGCGAAGAATCCCGACAAGCCGCGCTACTGCGCCGGGGTGCTCGGCCCGACCAACCGCACCTGTTCGATCAGCCCGGACGTCAACGACCCGGGCTACCGCAACGTGACCTTCGACGCGCTGGTCGAAAGCTACAGCGAGGCGATCGACGGCCTGGTGAAGGGCGGCGCCGACCTGTTGCTGGTCGAGACCATCTTCGACACGCTCAACGCCAAGGCGGCGGTGTTCGCGATCCACAAGTATTTCGACGAGCACCCGGAGGCGACCCGGCTGCCGATCATGGTGTCGGGCACCATCACCGACCAGTCCGGCCGCACCCTGACCGGCCAGACCACCGAGGCGTTCTACAACAGTCTGTCGCACGCCGAGGCAATCTCCTACGGCCTCAACTGCGCACTCGGCCCGGATCTGCTGCGCCCTTACGTCGAAGAGATGGCGCGCATCTCGGCGAGCTATGTGTCGGTGCACGCTAACGCCGGCCTGCCGAACGCGTTCGGCGGCTACGACCTGTCGCCGGACGATATGGCGGTATCGGTGAAGGAATGGGCAGAATCGGGGCTGATCAACATCGTCGGCGGCTGCTGCGGCACCACGCCGGAGCACATCGCCGCGATCTACCAGGCGGTCAAGGACGTGCCGCCGCGCAAGCGGCCCGAGATCGAGGCGAAGTGCCGGCTGTCCGGTCTCGAGCCGTTCAACATCGGCGACCACGACCTGTTCGTCAACGTCGGCGAGCGCACCAACGTCACCGGCTCGAAGGCGTTCGCCAAGCTGATCCTGAACGGCGACTACGCGACCGCGCTCGACGTCGCCCGCCAGCAGGTCGAGAACGGCGCGCAGGTGATCGACATCAATATGGACGAGGGCATGCTCGACGCCCACGCCGCGATGGTGCGCTTCCTCAACCTGATCGCCGCCGAGCCGGACATCGCCCGCGTGCCGATCATGATCGACTCGTCCAAATGGGAAGTGATCGAGGCCGGCCTGAAGTGCATCCAGGGCAAGGGCATCGTCAACTCGATCTCGATGAAGGAAGGCCGCGACAAGTTCGTCGAGCAGGCGCGGCTGTTGCGCCGTTACGGCGCGGCGGTGATCGTGATGGCGTTCGACGAGGTCGGCCAGGCCGACACCTACGCGCGCAAGATCGAGATCTGCGAGAAGAGCTACCGCATCCTGGTCGACGAGGTCGGCTTCCCGCCCGAAGACATCATCTTCGACCCGAACATCTTCGCGGTCGCCACCGGCATCGAGGAGCACGCCCGCTACGGCCTCGACTTCATCGAGGCGACCGGCTGGATCAAGCAGAACCTGCCGCACGCCAAGATTTCCGGCGGCGTCTCCAACGTGTCGTTCTCGTTCCGCGGCAACAACAAGGTGCGCGAGGCGATCCACGCGGTGTTCCTCTACCACGCGATCCAGCGCGGCATGACGATGGGCATCGTCAACGCCGGCGCCCTCGAGGTGTACGACGAGGTCGATCCGGTGTTGCGCGAACGGATCGAGGACGTGGTGCTGATGCGTGTCCCGCGCGACGGCGGCGACGTGACCGAATCGCTGATCGCCTTGGCCGAAACCTTCCGCGGCGACGCCAAGGAAGCCAAGACCGAGGATCTCGCCTGGCGCAACCAGCCGGTCGAGAAGCGGCTGGAGCACGCGCTGGTCAAGGGCATCACCACCTACATCGTCGAGGACACCGAAGAGGTGCGCCTGAAGTCGGCGCGGCCGATCCACGTGATCGAAGGCCCGTTGATGGACGGCATGAACGTGGTCGGCGACCTGTTTGGCGCCGGCAAGATGTTCCTGCCGCAGGTGGTGAAATCGGCGCGGGTGATGAAGGCCGCGGTCGCGCACCTCGAGCCGTTCATCGAGGAAGAGAAGATCCGCTTAGGGTTGGCCGATGCGCCGGCCAAGGGCGTGATCATCATGGCCACGGTGAAGGGCGACGTGCACGACATCGGCAAGAACATCGTCGGCGTGGTGCTGCGCTGCAACAACTACAAGGTGATCGACCTCGGCGTGATGGTGCCGTGCCAGAAGATCCTCGACGCCGCGATCGAGCACAAGGCCGACATCATCGGCCTGTCCGGCCTGATCACCCCGAGCCTGGAAGAGATGGCGCACGTCGCGAAAGAGATGCAGCGCCAGGGTTTCACCATTCCGCTCTTGATCGGCGGCGCGACCACCAGCCGGGTGCACACCGCGGTGAAGATCGCGCCGAACTACCAGGGCCCGGTGATCTACGTGCCGGACGCTTCGCGTGCCGTCGGCGTCTGCTCCAACCTCTTGTCCGACACGCTGCGCGACGACTTCGTCACCAGCGTCGCCGACGACTACGCCCGTGCCCGCGCGATCCACGAAGGCCGCGACACCGCGTCGAAACTGGTGGCGCTCGAGAAGGCGCGCGCCAACCGCTTCGCACCCGATTGGGCGGCGTTCGAGCCGGTGAAGCCGAGTTTCCTCGGCGTGCGCCGCTTCGACGACTACCCGCTCGACGACCTGGTGCCCTTCATCGACTGGACGCCGTTCTTCCAGAGCTGGGAGCTGGCCGGCCGCTTCCCGCGCATCCTCGACGACGAGATCGTCGGCGAATCGGCGCGCGCGCTGTGGGCCGACGCGCAGGTGATGCTCAAGCAGATCGTCGACGAGAAGTGGCTGTCAGCCGCCGCCGTGATCGGCTTCTTCCCGGCTAATAGCGTAGCCTGCGACGACATCGAGCTGCGCGACCCCGATACCGATCAAGTGGCGATGGTCTGGCACAACCTGCGTCAGCAGATTCCGAAGGTCGCCGCCGGCGGCGAGCCGGCCAAACCCAACTGGTGCCTGGCCGACTTCGTGGTTCCACGTGAAACCGGCAAGACCGACTACGTCGGCGCGTTCGCCGTCACCGCCGGCATCGGCATCGACCCGCACGTGAAGCGCTTCGAGGACGCCAACGACGACTACTCGGCGATTCTGCTGAAAGCCTTGGCCGACCGCCTGGCCGAAGCGTTCGCCGAGCGGATGCACGAGCGGGTGCGCAAGGAGTTCTGGGGCTACGCCGCCGACGAGACGCTGTCCAACGAGGAGCTGATCGACGAGCAGTACCGTGGCATCCGCCCGGCCCCCGGCTACCCGGCCTGCCCGGACCACACCGCCAAGACCGGCCTGTTCGCGATCCTCGACGCGCCGGCGATCGGCATGACGCTGACCGAGGGCTACGCGATGCTGCCGACCGCGGCGGTGTCCGGCTTCTACCTGGCGCACCCGGACAGCCGCTACTTCGGCACCGGCAAGATCACCCAGGAGCAGGTGGAAGACTACGCTCGTCGCCGCGGCGTCAGCATCGAGCAGGCCGAGCGCGACCTCGCGCCGGTGATCGCCTGATCGGGCCAAGGTTGGCCGAAATCGCCAAAGCCACCCTGCGGGGTGGCTTTTTGCTGCGCGCCCGACCGCGGCCAGGTCTTGGGCGAGCAGATATTTGCTGCGCTGGATCAAGCTGAGGGGTCCTTGTCCGCCTAACATGGAAGGGTGCGACGCACAGCGGGTGCGCCGCCTCACTCGAGGAGAAGCCGATGTTTCCCGAATACCACGAGCTGATTTCCCGCCTGAGAACCGAAGACAGCCATTTCGGCCAGCTGTTCGAGCAGCATAGCGCGCTCGACCAGCGGATCAGGAACATGGAGGAGCGCATCGAGCTGGGTAGCCCGATCGAGATCGAGGTGCTGAAGAAGGAGAAACTGCTGCTGAAGGACAGGCTCTACCAGTTGCTGAAGGACGCCGAGCACCGCCGAGCGGATGGGGCGTAGCCGCCGCCTCACCTAGTCGGCAGCCCGGCCCGGCTTCGGGCACAATGCGCGTTTCCCCCTTGCCGAGGCAGCGCTCATGGCCGCGTCCTACCACGCCCACATCTATTTCCTGCCGGAGCAGGCGCCGCAGGCCGCGGCGCTGCGCGAGCGGCTCTCCGCGGTGCTGCCGGCATCCTGCTGGATCGGGAAGCTGATCCCGCGCGAAGTCGGCCCGCACACGCGGCCGATGTTCGAGCTGGACTTCCCGGCCGTGGAGCTGGAGGCGGTGGTGGTGCTGCTCGAACGCGAGCGGGCTGGCTTGCCGGTGTTGCTGCACCCGGTGATCGACGATGAGTTGCTCGGGCACACCGAGCGGGCGCGATGGTTGGGGGAGGTGTTGCCGTTGAAGTTGGAGACGCTGAGTCGAGGGTGAGACCGTAGGTGGCATTCGTGAAGGGGGTGGCCGTTCCCTCTTCTTTCGGCCAGCGTTGGTGTGGGCTGCGGCTTTGTCGGTCTCGCCCGACCGGCGAGGTTCTTTCTTTTGTTTCGCCAAAAGAAAGAACCCAAAGAAAAGGCGACCCCGCGACGCCGGCCCGCTGCGCGGGCTGCCCTGCGGGCGCCCCGGCCAACGGGCGGCTGCGCAACTCGCGCCGACTGCGTCGGCACTCGGACAGTGCTCGCCGACTACCCCCGTTGGCCGTGCCGTCCTCGGCGGCGTCGAAGGGGGGATGGGGGGCCATAGGGGGCTGTCGTGAATTGGTTCGGGAGTCAGCTCGTAGGATGGGTGAAGGCGTATTTGCCGCAACCCATCGTGCCTTTCGGCCAACGTTGATGTGGGCTGCGGCTTTGTCGGTCTCGCCCGACCGGCGAGTTCCTTTTCTTGTTTCGCCAAGAAAAGGAACCAAAAGAAGGCGACCCCACGACGCCGGCCCGCTATCGCGGGCTGCCCTGCGGGCGTCATGACCAACGGGCGGCTGCGCAACTCGCGCCGACTACGTCGGCACTCGGACAGTGCTCGCCGACACCTCCCGTTGGCCGTGCCGTCCTCGGCGGCGTCGAAGGGGGATGGGTGGTTGTCAGTAGCGGTCGTGGATTGGTCTGGAAAATCAGCGCATTTCTAGCGCTGTTGGTGTTTGTGGATAAAGTTGTCAGCTGGCGTTCTACTGTGGATAAACGCAAGGTTGGCCGAAAGCGCCTGATGCGTGATCCCGCTGGATTAGGATCGGCTTCAGCTGACCTTGGCAAATGAGTCAGCAAGACAGCCTGGTTTTCTAATCTTCCGAATCCACATCCGCCGCAATCATCCTGCCCATCCCCTTTGCGCTGCCGAGCGATCGTCAAGCGGCCAGGTTTTAAGCCGCCGCTTGTTCGAGTGGGCGGACGTTAGCCGCCCGCGAGTTCGGCGGCGCCTGGCCGCTTGGCAGGCGCGAGGGAAGCCGAAGGCCAGCGCACTGGGGTCGTCTTTCTTTGGGTACTTTCTTTGACGAAGCAAAGAAAGTACCTCGCCAGTCGGGCGAGACCGACAAAGCTCCCGCTCCCAGCAACGTTGGCCGAAACGCACGCCTTCTCCCACGCGCACCCAGAAAAAAAGCCGCCCTCGCGGACGGCCCTTCTCCCCTCTTTCGGCCAACCTTCACCCGGCCGGCGGAATCGGTGTCATTAGTTCTTCAGAATCTTCGGATTCGAATTGCCCCACACCGTATACAGGTCCGCCAGCAACGCCCCGTTGATATCCTCGACTTCCGTCTGCGTGATCTCGGCCTTGCCCTGCTTGCCGAACAACACCACCTCGTCGCCGCTCTTCACGCCCGGCACATCGGTCACGTCCACCATCAGCGTGTTCATCGACACCTTGCCCACCACCGGCACGCGCTGGCCGTCGATCAGCACGAAGCCCTTGTTGGTGAACACCCGGCGGTAGCCGTCCGAGTAGCCCACCGGGATGTTGGCCAGCTTCGAATCGCGCTTCAGCGTGAAGGTGCGGTCGTAGCCGACGGTGTTGCCGGCCGGGTAGCTGTTCACCGCCGCCACACGCGACTTGAACTGCATCACGCGCTGGTATTCGGTGTGCGACGGCTCGGTGTCGCCGAACAGCGCGCCGCCCGGGCGTACCATGTCGAGACGCGCCTCCGGCACTTCCAGCGTCGCAAACGAGTTGGCGCAGTGCACCGTCACCTTCTTGCGATCCAGCTTGCTGTTGGCGAACAGCCAGTCCACGTCCTTGTTGAACACGGCCAGGCCCTTCCGCACGTCTTCCTTCTCTTCGACCGGGAAGTGGGTCATCACGCCGACCACCTTCAGGCCGCGCTGCTCGGTAATCGCGACCGCATCCTGCTTGCCCTGATCGGTGGCCATGTCGACGCCGTTGCGGCTCATCCCGGCCGAGTTCAGCGCCAGGTGCACGCGCAAGGTGCGGCCGTGGCGGCGCGCCAGCTCGCCGGCCTCGCGGGCCAGGTCGGCGTTGCCCATCAGCTCTTCCATGTTGTACTTCAGCGCGGCGTTGATCTCCGGCAGCGTCGCGGTGCGCACCCGTACCAGCTTGCCCTTGAAGCCGCTGGCGCGCACCACGCGCGCCTCCTCGTTGCTGGCGATGCCGACGCACGGCACGCCGGTCTTGATGATGGTCGGCATCAACAGGCCGATGCCGTGGCCGTAGGCGTCGGCCTTCAGGATCGCGCAGATCTGCGACTTGCCGGCGAGCGTGGTCTGCAGCGTGCGGATATTGTGCTCGAAGGCGGCGCGGTCGATCTCCACCCAGGCGTTGCTGGCGGCGACGCTGACGGCGGCCTTGCCATTGCTGGTGGTCAGAGGCGGCGCGGCCTGCACCTGGCCGTTCAGGAAGGCGAGGCCCAGCGCGAGCGACAGCACGGTACGGTTCATTTTCATGGTCGTTATCTCTTCTCCACGGGGCCGTGGCCGGCCCCTGCTTGTTATGGACAGCAGCGGGCCGAGAGCCCCGTGTCGAGGAGAAACGGGCAAGCCGCGCTGCCCGCCCATGCTATGTCGATAGATTGGAAAGCGTCGTTAGCGAATCGCGACAGAAATATTCATATTTCAACACGTGTTATCGATAAAAATGCGTTAGGAATAGCTGTGTCGGCAGGCACGGCGGGGCAATGAAAAAAGGCAGCCGGGTGGCTGCCTTTTTTTGGTAGATGGAGATCAGTCCTGCGCGGGCTGCTTCAGCGATTTGTTCTTGTTGGGTGACAGGCCCGCCTCATCATGCTTCGTGGCGTTCAGGCTGTGCCGTTCCGCGGCACGTTCGTGGCCCTTGTCGCGATCCGCCGCATTCAGTCCATTCGAATTCAGCACGCCTTGTTTGCTGGTATGCGTAGCGGAGTCGCCGCTGGCATGGCTTTGGCCATGCGCGCCGCCATCGTGTCCGCCGCCGCCGCCGCCACCATTGCCGCCACCATGGCCATTACCGCCGGCGAACGCGGCGCTGCCCGCGCCGAGGAGTACCGTTGCCGCTACCACAGCCAGAATCTTGCTCGACATGATTGTTCTCCAGTTATCGTTGCCAGGTTGCTAATGCCTTGTGCACTGCATGCTGATGCCCTGCCAGCATATGTGAGGTTTTCGGAGGGGACTGCTAAGGAGTGTTAACAATTGATAAGAAGGAGCCGTGCACAACGCTCTTCTGGTGGCAAGCCTGGCTTCTGGCACAAGGCTTGAGGATGAGCGCGGTGTTCGGCTAGTTGGCCGGCGAACAACTGACGCTGCTCGGGGTAGGCGACGCGGCGCTGATTGTGGCGAGTGCGTTGGTCAGCGAGCTGGGGATAGGCAGGAAGCGGCCGGGGGGAAGTCGACGTCAGTGTTTGACGAAAAAGGTTGGCCGAAAGGCGGAGCAACGAAAAAGCAGCCGGGTGGCTGCCTTTTTCGTTGGCTTTCGGCCAACCTTGCGATTGGCCGTCACTTCATTGGCCGTCACTTCATAGGATGGGGGAGCGAAGCTTGGCTCATCGAGAGGTACATTGATGGGGTGCGGCGCGTCCGCCTTCACTCATTCTACTTGCTTGCTAATTTCTATTGATGAAGATAGAGCTACTAGTTTGTTGAAGTGCCTCAAAGGGCCGCTAGCCATGCCTCCAGGCAAGAAATTTGTCATTTCGGAGACCAGTATTCACGGGAATCGGTCTCCTGGTCTGATCTTCTGACCTGACTTACTGGATGGTGATCTGCTTGCTTTGGCCCCCGTTCTTTTTCGGCAGCGTCAGTTCCAGCACCCCATCCGTGTATTTGGCAGTCACTTTGGCATCATCAATGTTTTTATCCAGCGTGACACTGCGGAAGAATTTACCGTAGTGACGTTCACTGCGAATGACCGTTTCTCCTTTCTTCTCTTCTTTCTCGCTTCTGGTTTCTGCACTGATGGAAACACAATTCCCATCGACTTCAACTTTGATCTCTTCTTTCTTCATTCCTGGAATGTCCGCTCGAACGATGTAGTTGGCGTCGTTCTCCGAGATGTCGACCGTCATACCTTGCTGAGCGAAGCTGGTCATCCAGTTCGTGGTAGACATCCAGTTATCTGGCGAAAAAAACTCACCGAACATCTTGCGCATGTTTTCGGAGATGTTAAACGGGTCATAGTTAGCAAGATCTTGGAAAGGTTTGAAGGGCGAGATATTAGCCACAAAGCATACTCCAAATTTAAAGGGTGGTACCAGAAAAAAACTGTCAGGACACTAATCAATCAAAAAGGTAATCTTTGCATTGATCCTGTAACTTGAAATCTTCCCGTTCTCCACTGTGGCTTCAAAATCCTTGATATAAATGGATTTGATGCCGTGAAGGGTTTCTCCAGCCTTTGAAATGGCGGTTGCTGCCGCATCCTCCCAACTGACCTTCGACTCGGCGAGCACTTCCACCACTTTGAGTGTGTTTGGCACAATCAATACCTCCTCTTTGCATAATAAACAGGACATTTGCAAGGTTCGAGATGATGAAACGCCCAAACATCAGAGCCGTGCAAGGTAGATGTGTTGGATTAGCATCTTTTTAGCAATGCCACTTTGTCTTTAGCCCCCTTGATTTGGGAGCTATCCCATAAAGGACGGTAATCGTGCGTCGAGGACTTGCAGCACTGCAGGCATGACTGCCTCCACCCACTTCTCGAGAAAGCGGCAGCCACCCGTCTTTATAGACCAGCGAGGTAGGATGGGTGGAGCGAAGTGTTCAATCGGTAGACATCTAGCTTGGGAGGAATGAGCGTAGAAGTTGAGTGGTATGGGGGACTCGTGGCGCATTGTCTGCGCTGCCAAAATTTGGCCGAAGCAATGGTGTCGCGTCAGCCGCGACGGAGTGAAACGCCGGGCGACGGCACTACAGCCCTTGCCCAGCTACAGACAGCTTCAACTCAGCGGCCGGCGTTCCACCTCAGGATCGCTTCCTTCTTGTTGTCGGTCTGCGGCCCGATCGCAGTGCAGTTGCCGTAGCCGAGGTAGCCGCTGCACTGCACCCAGAAGCGGTGCGAGCCGGAGCGGCCCACTTCGGCGGACGCGCCGCATTTCGGGCAGGGTTTCGGGACCAGCGGCGTGGGGATGTTCATCGTGGGTTTTCCAAAATCGGCAGTCATCATTCGTTCATGATACGGCGCGGGCCGTGTCACTCCTAGTCGGACGCTCCTGGCTTGCCTGCGCGATTCGGTGCCGTCGCTGCCGCAAATGCGGCGGCGCTGGCGGTTTCGGCGCAGCGCTGCGGGCCGCTTTCTTTCTCAGATCGCCATCAACGTTGGCCGAAACCCTTGCTGCCACAGGGCCGGCCGGCCGCGCGGTTCGGCCAACCTTGCGCAGGCACGGCGCTTGCAACAGCCCCCGCATCTTTACCGACCACGACAAGGATGCGAAGCATGGGCCACCCCACCGTCTACCCCACCGGCGCCACCGTCTACAACCCCGACAAGGCCTGGAACGGCTATACCGTGTTCCACGCCGAGGGCGTCGGCACGGTGCTGATCGACATGAACGGCCGCGAGGTGCAGGTGTGGTAGGGGCTGCAGGGCTTCCCGGCCAAGCTGCTGCCGGGCGGCCAGGTGTTCGGCAGCACCGCCAACCGCAACCCGCAGCACGCGTTCCAGGACCAGGTCGACCTGGTGCAGGTGGACTGGGACGGCAACATCGTCTGGCGCTTCGACGGCCTGGAGCAGGTCAGCGACCCGGGCGAGCCGACCCGCTGGGTGGCGCGCCAGCACCACGACTACCAGCGCACCGGCAGCCCGGTCGGTTACTACGCGCCGGACCAGGTGCCCGAAACGACGCGCGGCAACACGCTGCTCTTGGTGCATGAGGAATTGCACAACGCCAAGATCTCCGACCAGCTGCTGCTCGACGACAAGATCGTCGAGGTGAGCTGGGACGGCAAGGTCGTCTGGGAATGGCGCGCCAGCGACCACGTCGACGAGCTCGGCTTCGACGATGCGGCACGCACCGCGCTGTACCGGAACCCGAACCTGCGCGTGCTGGCCGACCGCTCGGTCGGCGACTGGCTGCACATCAATTCGCTGTCGGTGCTCGGGCCGAACCGCCATTACGACGCGGGCGACCAACGCTTCCACCCGGACAATCTGATCTGGGATTCGCGCGAGGCGAACATCGTCGCGATCGTCGAGAAGGCGACCGGCAAAATCGTGTGGCGGCTCGGTCCGAACTACGACGGCAGCGAGGCGGAGAAGGCGCTCGGCTGGATCATCGGCCTGCACCACGCGCACCTCATCCCGCAGGGCCTGCCCGGCGCCGGCAACCTGCTGGTATTCGACAACGGCGGCTGGGCCGGCTACGGCGAGCCGAACCCGGCGTCGCCGGACGGGCTGCGCAACGCGCGGCGCGACTACTCGCGGGTGCTGGAGATCGACCCGGTCAGCCTCGCCATCGTCTGGCAGTACACGCCGGCCGAGGCGGGCTTCGTGGTGCCGCTCGACGCGTCGCGCTTCTACAGCCCGTTCATCAGTAGCGCGCAACGCCTGCCCAACGGCAACACGCTGATCACCGAGGGCTCGGACGGCCGGCTGTTCGAGGTGACGGCGGAGCATGAGATCGTCTGGGAATACATCAGCCCGTACTGGGGCAGCGTGCACAAGTTGAACCTGGTGTACCGCGCCTACCGCGCGCCGTACGACTGGGTGCCGCAGTTGACCGAACCGAATCAGGTCGCGATCGAGCGGCTGGACGTGACCACTTTCCGCGTGCCGGGCGCCGCGCCGATCGGCCGCGACCGGGTGACCCGCGTGCAGGGCGTGGCGGGGGCGGGCGGCGAGGCGGACTTCTGCGTGGCGCCACGCGACGAGGAGACGGGCTCGCCGTTGGGTTGAGCGGGCAGAGGCCCAAAAGGATTGGCCGGCTGCCGCGAGGTGGCCGGTTTTTTTTTTGTTGCGGCCGGGGTGATGCCAGATGGATGTTGGCCGGACAGGCCGCGTCGCGCGGGCTAGTATGGGGGCGTTCCATACTGTGCTTTCACCATCCCCGCGAGGAGTGCCCCGATGCGACAAGTCAGCCCCAAACTGTCCGGCTGGTTGGCCGAACTGAATCGCCAGATCGCCATCCTGATCGCCAACGGCTACAAGCCCACCGCGATCGGCGCGCGCGAAGCGCTGGCCAAGCTGACCTTCGGCTTCGTCACCCCCGGCCCGGCGATCGCCTGGGTCAACGAGGAGCTGATCGCCGGGCCCGACTATACGGTGCCGGTGCGCATCTACCACCCGGCGCCGGATCAGGCGCGGCCGGTGATCGTGTTCTACCACGGCGGCGGCCACATGGCCGGCAGCGTGTCGGTGTACGACGCGATCTGTCGGCGCCTGGCCGCGGCGACCGGCCAGATCGTGGTGTCGGCCGACTACCGGCTGGCGCCGGAGAACCCGTACCCGGCCGGGCTCAACGACGCGTACGCGGTGGCGCGCGGGGTGTGGGACGCGCTCGATCGCCGCGCCCTGCCATACCTTCGCGAGCTGACCCTGGCCGGCGACTCGGCCGGCGGGGCGCTCGCCGCCAGCGTCAGCCTGCGCGCGCAGTACGACGACGCATTGCAGATCGCCCGCCAGGTACTGCTCTACCCGTCTACCGACTACACGATGCGCCAGGCGTCGTTCGCCGAGAACGGCGACGGCTATTTCCTGACCCGGGAGCGGGTGGCCTGGTACTTCGACAACTACTTCCAGCATGCCGAAAACCGCCGCGACGTGTCGCCCTTGTACGGCGAATTCGGCCCCGGCCTGCCGCGCACCCTGCTGTTCACCGCCGGCTTCGACCCGCTGCGCGACGAGGGCATCGCCTACGTCGAGCAGCTGCGCGCCGCCGGCGTGCCGGTCGAGCACCGGCACTTCGACGAGCTGATCCACGCCTTCCTGAACATGGAGATGCTGCTGGCCGACGAGTGCGCGTCCGTCTACGCGGCGATCGCCGCCTTCGTCAGCAACTAAGCGGCGCGGGAAGGATCACGTTCTTGGTGAACACGAGCGGGGTGTCGCCGGGGTTGAGGTAGGCGTAGCGGCGGTCGGACGCGAAGGCGTGCGAGTCGCCGGCCAAGAGCCGGCGCGTCTCGCCGCCGATCTCCAGCCGCAGCTCGCCGGCGATCACGTAGACGATCTCGTGGCTGCCGGCCGGGTCGGCGTCGGCGTCGTAGCGCTCGCCGGCGCCGATTTGCCACTGCCACAGCTCCACCGTCTGGCCGTGCTGGCACAGGCTCTGCAGCAGCGTGCCGTGGCTGTCGCAGCGCTGCCAGACCCGCACCGGGCTGTCCGGGGCGGCGTCGGCCGGGCGCACCAGCTCGGCGAAACTCAGCCCCAGCGCGCTGGCGAGCCGGTCGAGCGTGACGAGGCTGACATTGCTTTCGCCGGCCTCGATGTTGACCAGCATGCGGCGGCTGACGTCGGCGGCGTTGGCGAGTTTTTCCTGGCTCCAGCCGCGTTGCTGGCGGGCGCGGCGCAGGTTGGCCGACACGGTGAGGATCACCGGCAGGGTGGCGTTGTCCATTTTGAGCACTATATTGCACATTGGTTGATCTGTGCAGTATATTGCCCAATGCCGCCCCGCGGCAATCCACTACCCACCGTCGAGACCCGTCATGAGTTCGTCCGCCTGCCTTGCCGCGCCGCCGCCGCGCCGTTCGTTATTGCCCGACACGCTGCTGATCGTCATCACGATGATCTGGGGCGCCACCTTCCTGGCGGTGCAGACCGCGCTGCAGTGGGCCGGGCCGTTCGGCTTCGTTGCGCTGCGCTTCGGCGCCGCCGCGCTGGTGGCGCTAGGGCTGGCGTGGCGGGTGCTGGGCGGGCTGAACCGCGCCGAGCTGCGCGCCGGCATCGTCGTCGGCAGCGTGCTGTTCTTCAGCTACTCGCTGCAGACGCTCGGCCTTGCCAGCATCACCAGCAGCAAGTCGGCGTTCCTGACCGCGCTGTACGTGCCGCTGGTGCCGCTGTTCAGCTGGGCGCTGTTCCGCCATCGCCCGGCGTTGGCGGCGTGGGGCGGTGTGCTGATCGCCTTTGTCGGCCTGCTGCTCTTGTCCGACCCGCGCGGGCTGAACTTCCACTTCGGCGCCGGCGAGTGGCTGACGCTCGCCGGCGCGGCGGCGATCGCGCTGGAGATCTGCCTGGTCGGCCGCTACGCCGGCCGCTGCGAGCCGCGCCGGGTGACGCTGGTGCAGCTGGCGGTGGTGTCGTTGCTGGCCACGGTGGCGATGTTCGGCAGCGGCGAGCCGCTGCCGCAGGCGAGCCCTGGCCTGATCGGCTGCGTGGCGGCGCTGGGCTTCGCCACCGCGGCGATCCAGGTGACGATGAACTGGGCGCAGAAGACGGTGCCGGCGACCCGTGCGACGATCATCTTCGCGATGGAGCCGGTGTGGGCCGGCCTGGTCGGCTGGCTGGCGGGCGAGTCGCTGACGCTGCTGGCGATCAGCGGCGCGGCACTGATCGTGGCGAGCGTGCTGCTCAGCCAGTTGGGAGCGAAGAACGCCGCCCCGGCCTAGTGTCGCTAACAAAACGAGGCTTTGACGAGTTTCTGCGTAGCTAAAACCCTCTCGGCGTTGTTGCCCCGTCTTGTACTGTCCGCGGCCGGGCGCCTAGCCGAGACCGCTCCGCTGGGTTTTGGTAGCGACACTTAGCGATTCGGCCAACCTTACAAGCAAACAGCCTGGCATTGCCAGGCTGTTTGTTTTGGGTTCCGCTCAGCCGGCGAGCTTGCGCCAGCTCAGCCAGACGCGCAGGTCGAACTCGCGCTGGTGGTAGTCCGGCTCCATATGGCAGCACAGCTGGTAGAACGCCTTGTTGTGGTCCTTTTCCTTCAGGTGCGCCAGCTCGTGCACCACCAGCATCCGCAGGAAGTCCTCCGGGGCGTCGCGGAACAGGCTGGCGACGCGGATCTCGTTCTTGCTCTTGAGCTTGCCGCCCTGCACCCGCTGCACGTAGGTGTTGGTGCCGAGCGTGTGCTGCACCGGGTCGAGGCGGTTGTCGTACAACACCTTGGCAAGCGGCGAGGTATTGCGCAGGTAGCGCTGGCGCAGCGCCTCGACGTAGTCGTACAGCGCGCGGTCGGTCTGCACCGCGTGGGCCTGTTCCGGATAGCGCTGCGCCAGCCAGTCGCCGAGCCGGCCGGCGTCGAGCAGCGCCTGCACGCGTTGTTGCAGGTCGGGGGAATAGCCGGCGAGATAGGGTAGCGAGGACATGGCGGGTCGGGGCAGGAACAAGGCCGCCATTGTAACGCGCCGCGTCGCCGCGGTGCCTACCCTTGGTCGGCAAGGTAGGCGGCGATCGCCGCCTGCCAGCGCGGCGCCAGCCCCGCCTCGCCACAGGCCGGCAGCCGCCGGCTCGGCTGGCCGGTGAGCTGTAGCGTCCCCTCGCTGTCGTCGAACCACAGCTCGCCCTCGGCGAAGCGACGGTACTGCAGCGGCTCGCGCTCCATGGCGCGGAAGGTCAGCGCGGTGGGGGCGTCCCCGTCGAGCCACAACCAGTGGTAGACCCGCCCCTTCGGGCTGTCCGGCGGCAGGTCGAGGCGTTTGATCTCGACCAGCGCGGCGTGGTCATCGGCAAAGGCAAACAACGGTCGGAAGGTCGGGGTCGGCATGGCGGGCTCCGGAAAAAATCGGGGACAGGATCGGCCGAACGGCCGGCAGCGCTGAGTATGGCAAGCTCGGCGCGTCAGGCCAAGTCCGCGCTTAGCGGCGCTTAATATTTGCTAACAGACATTCACAAGTCATGCGCCGCTGTGGACTTATACTCCGTCGCCAGTACCGCTTGCTGCTTCTCCGGAGACCTAAAACATCATGAAAAGAATTCTGCTCACCGTCCTGTTGCTGGCCGCCGCCGGCGCCGAGGCCGCCACCTTCACCGACTACGCCACCGTGTTGCGCAGCGACCCGCAGTACGGCACGGTCAACGACAACTGCCCGGCTCCGGCGCTGAACACGAACGACGTGGCCAACACCGTTGACGGGCTGATGACCGCCGAGAACGGCGGAGCGCTGCTCGGCGGCATCGTCGGCGGCGTGCTCGGCAATCAGGTCGGCGGCGGCCGCGGCCGGACCGCTGCCACCATCGTCGGTGCGCTCGGCGGCGCGATGGCCGGCCGCCAGATCGCCCATGGGCGCGGCAGCAACGGCGCCCAGCCGGTGACACAGGCCTGCTCGCCCCGCCAAGAACTGACCGGCTACGCGGTCACCTACGAGTACCGCGGCCGGCGCGAGACGGTGACGATGCCGTACAACCCGGGCAAGAAGCTGGAGCTGACGGTGAACGCGCAGCCGGTGGTGCGCTGAGCCGCTACACCAAAGCAAAAGCCGGCCTGATGGCCGGCTTGTCTTTTTAGATGACGACTAGATGACGACGAGCGTCGGAAGTGACTATTTGAGCAGTTCCAGCTCCTTCGCCCTGGTGGCCGTGGCATTGAGGAAGCAGTCGTTCGCCCCCAGCTGCGCAGACGTGCCGCCGTTGGGGTCGGCGTAGAAGTCGCAGTTGGCCTCGCGGTATTTCAGCCACAAGCGTTGCGCTTCTTGCAGGCGCTTCTTGCGCTCCGGCGTCTGGGCGGCCATGAGCTCCTTGTAGGCCTTGTTGAGGCGCTTGTCCTGGCGCTCGGTCTCGGCGCCGATGCAGTCGAGCATCGATGCCGTGACGCCGCCGGCGCCATCCATGCAGGCGTTGTATTTTTTGCTGAGTCCGACGTCGTCGGCGAACACGTGCAGGCTCGCCAGCGCCAGGCAGCCACTCAGCAGCAGGCGGAGGGATGGTTTTGACCCGATGAGAGGCATAGTCGAGCTCCGGCTCAGTGGAAACGGATGGACGAGAGGGTTTTCTGCTCGCTTTTCCCGAAGTCGCCACCATTGTCCGGGCTGACCACCAGGTAGCGCTTCCCATTGCTGAGCACGGCGACGCCGCAATCCCATTGGTGCGAGGTGCCGCAGCCGTAGGTGCCCTTGAGTCCTTGCCATCCTTCCCCGGCGAACTTGGCCGCCGGGGCAAAGCTGACTTTTCCATCCAGCGCGCCGTCGGTGGCGATGGCCCACTGACCGTTGTGCTTCCCGAAATGCTCGCTGGCCTTCAGCCCTCGCTCCAGATCGCCTTCCCCTACACGGAAAACCAGAATGTCGCCGAAGCCCATCGTGTTCGGGCCCAGTTCGAAGCGGTAGCCGCGCGTGGTGATGGTCTTCTGCTTCAGGTCGACCGCGACGACCTGGTTGCCCGGATAGCTGAACTCTACGCCCAGCGCCTCGTTGCGGTAGGTCTTCCACGGGGCCGGCTTCAACACCGCGAGCTCGCCCAGCCGCTGCCGGTACGCGCGATCGAGGCAGGCCGTGTCGCGGCAGGCTTTGCGCACGTCTTTCAGCCAACCGATCTGGGCTTTCTTTACCGCGGCCGGGTTGTCCGCGGTCTCTAGCGCGTTTTCATAGGCGGTCGCCAATTGATCGTCCAGCTTCGAGACGGTTGGCGAGGTGCAGATCTGCTTCTCGATCGGGGTGGTGGCCTGCGCGCAATCGAAGCTGGCGGCCAGGGTCGCGGGCGCCAGGGCCACCATGGCGAGGGAAAGGGCTACTTTGTACATGTAATTTTTGTCGGCAAAAATGAATTCAAACGGCATTATTTTGAGCGCGGATGGGGGGGCTTGTAAATGTGGTCGGGCTAGTCGGCGGGAACGCCGCCATGAAAAAAGGTTGGCCGAAGCCAACCTTTTTTGCTGTGCTCGCCCGAGCCGGTTCAGGCGGCGGCGCTCGCCTCGCGCCGGGCGGGCTGCTGGCCGCCGCGCATCAGCCGCAGCGTCGCGATCAAGGCGCACACCGCCGCGACGCTCAGCCAGATGCCCGGCATCGCCTTGTTGCCGGTGGCGTGGATCAGATAGGTCGAGATCGCCGGGGTGAAGCCGCCGAAGATCGCGGTGGCGAGGCTGTACGCCAGCGAGAAGCCGGTGGTGCGCACTTCCGGCGGCATGACCTCGGTCAGCGCCACCACCATCGCGCCGTTGTAGCTGGCGTAGATGAACGACAGCCATAGCTCGACCAGCAGCAGTCGGCCGAACGACGGGTCGTTGGTCAGCCACAGCATGGTCGGGTAGGCGGTGACCAGCATCAGCACGGTGAACGCGATCAAGAGCGGCTTGCGGCCGACCCGGTCGGACAGCATGCCCATCACCGGCAGCCAGAAGAAGTTCGAGATGCCGACGCAGACGGTGACGATCAGGTTGTCGACCTCGCCGAGCTTGAGCACTTCCTTGCCGAAGGTCGGCGTGTAGGCGGTGATCATGTAGAACGACACGGTGGTCATCATCACCAGGAACGCGCCGGTCAGCACCAGCGACCAGTTCTGGCGGATCGAAGCGAAGATCTGCCCCAGCGTCGGGTGCTGCTTGCGCTGTTTGAACGCCTCGGTCTCCTGCAGCGAGCGGCGGATGATGAACAGGAACGGCACGATCAGGCAGCCGACCAGGAACGGCACGCGCCAGCCCCATTCGTTCATCACCTCCTTCGGCAGCAGGCTGTGCAGCAGCACGCCGAGCAGCGCGGCGAAGATCACCGCCACCTGCTGGCTGGCCGACTGCCAGCTGACGTAGAAGCCCTTGTTGCCGCGGGTGGCGATCTCGGACAGGTAGACCGACACGCCGCCCAACTCCACGCCGGCCGAGAAGCCCTGCAGCAGCCGGCCGACCAGCACCAGGACCGGCGCGGCGACACCGATGCTGGCGTAGCCTGGCACGCAGGCGATCAGCAAGGTGCCGGCGGCCATCAGGGCGAGCGTCACCAACAGCCCGACGCGGCGGCCGTGGCGGTCGATGAAGGCGCCGAGCACCACGGCGCCGAGCGGCCGCATCAGGAAGCCGGCGCCGAAGGTCATCAGCGACAGCATCAGCGAGGCGAACTCGTTGCCGGCCGGGAAGAAGGTGTGCGCGATGGCGGTGGCGTAGAAGCCGTACACCATGAAGTCGTACATCTCGAGGAAGTTGCCACTGACGACACGGAACACCGTGCGCGCCTGCGACTGGCGGGGGGAACTGGATATCGTGGTTTCTCGCTCTTGCGGGGTCGTGGCCCCGGTTTCTCGTCGGCGCGCCCGTGTTGTTGTGTTGTGGGCGGGCGCGCAGGTTCTTACGCGCTTCACTGTAGCGCCGGGACGGGGTGTCGACACCTTAGGGAATTCCCTAGCGGGCGGAGCGAAAGAGCGGCGGCGAGCGCGGTGGCCACGTTGGCCGAATGACCGGCCCTCAGTCGCGCCGTGGTGTGAACGGCTGCAACGGCCGGATTGGGATCGGCGTAGACAGGATCAGCGCGGTGCGGGTCTCGCCCAGATGGTTGACGCGTGCCAGCGTCGCCTCCAGGTGCGCGACGTCGCGGGCGACCAGGCGGAACACGTAGGAATTCTGGCCGGTGACGTGGTGGCACTCGAGCACTTCGGGCATCGCGTCGAGCTGCGCCAGCAGCGTCGGCTTGTACGGCTGCGGCACGGTGATGCCGATCAGCGCCTGCAAGGGGTAGCCGAGCTTGTCCGGCGCCACCTCGGCGCGGTAGCCGCGGATCACCCCGGCCTCCTCGAGCCGGCGCAGCCGCTCCGACACGGCCGGCACCGACAGCCCGGCCGCGTGCGCCAGCTCGGTCAGCGACAGCCGCGCGTTGGCCTGCAGCGCGGCGAGAATCTTCCAGGCCTTTCCGTCGATTTCCATCTTTCTGTCCTCTTGTCTGGTTACCGAAAAATAGCAGCCGATATTGGCATTTCACCTTAAATCCTGCATGGGAAACGCGCCGCGCGGCGTACACACTGTGCTCATGGCCAACACGGTGGAAAGGGATGACGATGAGCGACACGGCACTGTTCGGCCAGGCGCTGCTGGTGGGCTGGGCGATCGCCGCGCCGGTCGGGCCGATCGGCCTGTTGGTGATCGAGCGCACCCTGCGGCACGGCCGGGCCGCCGGCCTAGCGACCGGGTTCGGCGCAGCCGGCGCCGACGCGCTCTATGCCGCGCTCGGCGTGGCGGGTTTGGGGGCGCTGACCGGTTGGCTGACCCGATTGACGCTGCCACTGGCGCTGGTCGGCAGCGTCTTCCTGATCTGGCTCGGCCTCGCCACGCTGCGTCGCGCCCCGGCCGCGCAGGTGGCGGCCAGCGGCGGCGCCGGCCTGCTCGGTTACGTGGCGAGCGCATTCGCGCTGACGCTGAGCAACCCGCTGACCATCCTGTCCTTCATCGCGGTGTTTGCAGGCCTGGCGGGACGGCAGGCGCCCGGCGCCGTGGGCGGCGTGGTGATGATCGCCGGGGTGTTCGCCGGTTCGGTGCTGTGGTGGCTGATGCTGGCCGGCGGCGTCGGCTGGCTCGGCGACAAGCTGTCCGCGGCGTGGCGGTGCCGGATCGACGCGCTGTGCGGGCTGCTGTTGCTCGGCTTCGGCATCGTGCTCGGCGGCCGGGCGCTACTCGGTTGATGGTGTCTAGCAGCGCAGCCAGCTTCACGTGAAACCGGCGCAAGCCGCTGCGCCGGCAGATCCGGGAGTCCGGCAAGGACCACACGCTGATCATGCACGAGCGGATCGTGTCGCTATGCGCCGGCCGGTCGGCTGACGCGGCCCGCGAGCTCGATCCCCTCCCTCCTTTCCTCCCCGCTCGACGACCGTTCGGCAGAGCATCGACGCGCGCGCGGTCGGCCCCGCCCAGAGGGGCGTGTAACACCTTGTTAAAGGAGCTATCAAGAAACCAGGAGGAACCGGCCATGTCTCGTTCTGCGTGCGCGCTGATCGGCTTGTTGCTCGGCGGCCTGGTGCCGTCGGCGAATGCGGTCGACTTCATAAGCGGTTCGGTCGGGGCCTTGAGCCGGCCGCACGGCCAGGGATCGCTCAACGACTACCGCGTCACGCTCGGCTGGGTGCTGCCGTGGCAGTGGTGGGACAGCGCCACCGGCGTGCTGCAAAGCCGCGCCGAACTGGGCGTCGGCTACTCCCGGACCCACCTCGACCCGGTGTGGAGCGCCATCGCCGCACCGGTGCTGCACTACCAGTTCAAGACCGCCCGTCCCGACGCCGGGCCGTTCCTCGAGCTCAGTATCGGCGTCGCGCTGCTCGACAATACCCGATGGTCCTCCACCCGCAACCTCCATACCCACTGGCAGTTCGCCGACCGTGCCGGCGCCGGCTACGCTTTAGGCCGGCAGGAGCTGAGCGTCAACTACCTGCACTTCTCCAACGCCGATCTCGACAGGCCCAACCCGGGCGGCGACGCGGTAGTGCTGCGCTACAGCTACCGCTTCTGAGAGTCTGTTCATAATCTTACTGCGCGGTCCTGATCGGGGCTCATGCGCTGCTCGAAATCCTCATGGACACCACGTCCATTCCGGTTTCTGCGCTGCTCTTCACCCCGCTGAGGACCGCTCGCGACAGATTCTGAACAGACTCCGAGCCCGTTCAGTCCGGCGCCTCGCCCTGCAGCAGCGGCGTTGCCTGCACGAAGTCCGACAGATGCTCGAGCAGCACCCGCACCTTGCGCGGCAGCTGTTGCTGAGGCCACACCGCATATATCGGGCGCTGCGGCGTGCGCCAGTCGGGCAGCAGCCGCACCAGCCGGCCGCTCTCGATCGCCTCGTGGCAGAACGGCAGCGGGCAATACAGCAGGCCGAGCCCCGCTTCGGCCAGGCTGACCGCCAGCGTCAGCTCGTTGACCTTGCAGCGGCCCGGCGGGGACAGTTCGATGCGCTCCCCGCCATCGCGGGCGCTGAACTGCCAGGGGCCGAGCGGCTCGATCACCAGCAAGTCATGTTGTGCCAGCTCGTCGGGATGCGTGGGTGCGCCGTGCGCGGCGAGGTAGCCGGGCGCCCCGACCAGCGCCAGCCCGACCGCGCCGATCCGACGCTGGCGCAGCTTCGGGTCGCTCTGCGCGCCGACCCGGAGCGCCAGATCCGCGCCGTGCCGCCACAGGTCCTCGCTCTGATTGCTCAGGCTCAGCTCCAGCCGAATCTCCGACCAGGCGGCGAGAAAGCTCGCCCACGCCGGCGCCAACAGGCCGCGCCCCAGATTGACCGGCGCCAGCACCCGCAGCGTGCCCTTCACCTGGTTGAGGTCGTCGTCGAGCGCGGCGGTGGTCTGCTGCAGCGCGGTCAGCAGCGGCCGGCATTGCTCGTAATACTGCCGTCCCTCCGGTGTCGGCTTCAGGCTGCGCGCGCTGCGCAAGAGCAGCTGGCAGCCGAGCTCGGCCTCCAGTTTCTGCAGCCGGCGGGTCAGCGTCGCCGGCGGCAGGCCGAGCCGGCGCGCGGCCGCCTGCAGGCTGCCGGCGTCGACAATCGCGATAAACAGCGCCAGGTCGTCGAGCATGATTCCATTTCTGCAATTTGAGATTGAAAAATAGGCTGTAGTTGGCCGAATTGCGATTGGCTAGGATAACGGCATCGCTACCATCGTGCTCAAAAGGAGAACCACCATGTCCGACGCCACCCGCCTGCGCCTGACCTTCTCGCTGTTGATGTCCGGCCTGATGTCGGTGCTGATGACCGGCTGGGTCAGCTGGCTGAACCTCGGCTTCGGGCCGGACTTCCTGGCGCGCTGGGGCCATGCCTTCGTCGCCGCCTGGCCGGCCGCGTTTGCTATCGTGTTGCTGCTCGCGCCGAGCGTGCAGCGCGTAAGCCAAAGGCTGCTGGCGCGCCGCCTGCCCGCCGCGTGCTGACGAGGTGAATAAAAAAACAGCCTGGCCGCTCGGCCAGGCTGTTTTTATCGAACAGGGCGCGTCACACCGGCCACAACGGCGGCTCGTCCATCAGCGCGATCTGCTCGCGCAACTCCAGGATGCGGTCCTGCCAGTAGCGCGGGCTGTCGAACCACGGGAACGCCGCCGGAAACGCCGGATCGTGCCAGCGCCGCGCCAGCCACGCGCTGTAGTGGATCAGCCGCAAGGTGCGCAGCGCCTCGATCAGGTACAGCTCGCGGCTGTCGAACTCGCAGAAGTCCTCGTAGCCGGCCATCAGGTCGGCGAGCTGGTGGCTCTGTTCGGCGCGCTCGCCCGACAGCAGCATCCACAGGTCCTGCACCGCCGGACCGGTCCGGCAGTCGTCGAAGTCGACGAAGTGCGGGCCGGCGTCGGTCCACAGTACGTTGCTGGCGTGGCAGTCGCCGTGCAGGCGCAGCGTGGCGACGTCGCCGGCGCGCTGATAGCAACGCGCCACGCCGTCGAGCGCCTGGCGCGCCACACCGAGGTAGACCTCGCGCAGGTCCGGCGGCAGGAACTCGCTGCCGGCGAGGAAGGCCAGCGGCTCCTCGCCGAAGCTTTCCGCATCGAGCTTCGGGCGCACCGCGAACGGCTGGACCGCGCCGACCGCGTGGATGCGGCCGAGGAAGCGCCCCAGCCATTCCAGCACGGTGGGACGGTCGAGCTCCGGCGCGCGCCCACCGCGGCGCGGGTAGACCGCGAAGCGGAAACCGGCGTGGCGGTGCAGCGTCTCGCCGTCGAAGGCCAGCGGCGCGACCACCGGGATCTCGCGTTCGGCCAACTCGGCGACGAAGTCATGCTCCTCGCGGATCTGCGCGTCGCTCCAGCGTGCCGGTCGGTAGAACTTGACGACCAGTGGCGGCGCGTCGTCGAGGCCGACCTGGTAGACGCGGTTTTCGTAGCTGTTGAGCGCGAGCAGGCTGCCGCTGACCGGCAGGCCGAGGCCTTCCAGCGCGGTCAGCAGGGTGTCCGGCGTCAACGCGGCGAACGGAGGGGGGAGGTCGGTGGTCATGCGCCATTATACGGCGCGGGTGCCGGACGCGATTGCAATCCGTTACGACAATCCCGTGGCGCCGCTGGCGCCGGCCGGGTAGTCTCTAAGTGACTATTTCCCGACGTTATTATCAGCCAGCATGAGCAATCCCCCGCCCCCCGAACCCTCCTCATTGCGCCACTTCGCGCCGTTCTGGCGCTTCTGGTTCGCCCGGGTCTGCCTGACCGGCGGCTTCCAGATCCTTACCGTCGCGATCGGCTGGCAGGTGTACTCGCTGACGCACAGCGCGCTCGACCTCGGCCTGGTCGGCCTGTTGCAGTTCCTGCCGCGGGTGCTGTTGGTGCTGGTCACCGGCAGCGTCGCCGACCGTTACGACCGGCGACGCATCGTCGCGATCAGCATGGCGGTGCAGGCGCTGGTGGCCGGCCTCTTGCTGCTCGGCAGCCTGGGCGCCGGCTTCTCGACCAGCCGCGGGCTGATCTTCGTGCTGTCGGTGCTGATCGGCGTCTGCCGCGCGTTCGACATGCCGACCATACTCGCGCCGGCGCTCGGCGGCTTCCTGTACGCGATCGGCGCGTCGTTCACCTACGGCCTGGATTTCGCCATCTACCTGATCGGCATGGTGTTGGTGGCGAGCCTGAGCGCGCGGCGCAGCGAACCGTCCCGGCAGCGCGCCTCGCTCGATCTGTTCGCGGTGCTGCTCGGCGGCGCGACCGCGCTGCTGCCGATCTACGCCGGCGAGATCCTGCGCACCGGGCCGTGGGGCCTGGGCCTGTTGCGCTCGGCGCCGGCCGTCGGCGCGCTGGCGATGTCGGCGTGGCTGATGCGCTACCCGGTCAAGCACCGGGTCGGCTACGTGATGTTCGCCGCGGTGGCGGTGTTCGGCCTCGCCACCATCGCGTTCGGCTTGTCGGAGCACTTCGCGCTGTCGCTAGCCGCGCTGGTGGTGCTCGGCGCGTCGGACATGATCAGCGTGGTGATCCGCAGCACCTTCATCCAGCTCGAGACACCGGACGAGATGCGCGGCCGGGTCAGCGCGGTCAACTCGCTGTTCATCGGCGCGTCGAACCAGCTCGGCGAGTTCGAGTCGGGGGTGACCGCGGCCTGGTTCGGCACCGTGCCGTCGGTGGTGCTCGGCGGTGCCGGCACGCTGGTGGTGGTGGGGCTGTGGATGCGCTGGTTCCCGGCGCTGGCACGGTGCGACCGGCTCGAGCGACCGGCGACGGCATAAATCGTTGCACATCGAGCGATCTCTTCGTGCATCATGGCCGAGACAAGGCGGCCGGTCGATGGCCGTGGAGACCTTTATGTTCTGGATCGACAACCCGACTAGCTACCTGATACAGACCTGTTACAGCGCGGTAGTGACGCTGACCTTGTTGCTGTTCTGGCGCAGCAACCGCGAGGAGCGCGAGCTGCTGACCTGGGCGCTCGGCTGCTTGGCCAGCACGCTGTTTTCGCTGATGCTGATGCACCGCGAGCAGCTGTCGCTGCTACTGAGAGTGCTGCTGCTCAACAGCCTGTCGTTCGGTTTCGTGACCGCGCTGTGGTTCGGGCTGCGCCAGTCGCACGGCAAGGCGCTGCCGTGGCGGCGCACCGCGGCGGCGCTGGCGGTGGCGTTCGCGCTGCTGGTCGCGGCCACGCTCGACGACCACCTGCGCATCCGGCTGATGGTGGCCAGCACGACGATGTTGCTGTTGTGCGCCGCGATGGGCTGGGAGGTCCGTTCGTCGCACCGGCTGCTACGGTCGCCCGGCCACACGCTGAGCGCGCTGGTGCTCGGCCTGTTGATGGCGGTGTTCGTGGTGCGTTTCGGCGTGGTGGTGGCCGCGCCGGCGGGCACCGATCTGCTCGCCGACCCCTGGCAGCGCCTGCTGCAGTTCACGGCCAATCTGCTGTTCTTCGCGCTGGTGCTCGGCGGCCTGTTGATCACCAACGAAAAGCTGCTGCACCGGCTCGCCTGCCTGGCCGAACGCGACGCGCTCACCGGCCTCTACAACCGGCGCGCGCTGCTGGCGGTGGCCGAACAGGCGGTCGGCCAGCAGCCGCTGTTGGCCTTGCTGATGATCGACCTCGACCATTTCAAGTCGATCAACGACCACTACGGCCACGCGGGCGGCGACGCGGCGCTGCGCCAGTTCGCCGAGCGCCTGAGCCAGGGCTGCCGACGTGGCGACATCATCGGCCGCTACGGCGGCGAGGAATTCTGTGTGGTGCTGCCGGGCACCACCGCGAGCGAGGCCCAGCGGGTGGCCGAGCGACTGCGTGCCGAGATGGCGGCCGAGCCGGTGGTGTTCGGCCAACATCGCATCGCGTTGACGATCAGCGTCGGGCTCGCCTGTCTGCGCCCGGAGCTCGACCGGCTCGAGCCGCTGCTGGCCGCCGCCGACGGGGCGCTCTACCAGGCCAAGCACCGTGGCCGCAACCGCGTCGAGCTGGCGGGGCACGGCGCGCCGGCGCAGGCCTCAGTCTAGCGGCAGCCGCTCGATCAGTCGGCGCAGCGCGTCCTGCCGCGCCGCCTCGCCGTTGCCGCTCGCGTCCTGGCTGCCCTGCCAGTAGACGCTGCCGTCGGGGCGCTGCGCGGTCAGAGACGCCACCGGCACCGTCTCGACGTCGTAGGCCGGCGAACCCCAATAGCCGCCGCCCCAGCCTCCCCCTCGCCAGCGCCCATAACCGACGCCGACGCCGACGTTCGGCCCGGGGGCGATCCGCTGTTGCGCGTCGATCCGGAAGCACAGCCGCAGCGCCGGGTGGGCGTTGTTTTCGTCGAGACCGCGCAGCGATAGCCGCAGGCGCAGCCAGTCGGCCAGACTCTGGCTGCGGCCGGCGTCGGGCAGACAGTCGATCTTGTAGCTTTGCGCCGCGACGGCTCCGTCGGCGGCCAGCGCCGGTGCGCCTAGCAGCAGCGCGACGAGCGCGGCGGGCAGGATGGGGCGGGACATGCGGATACTCCTGATGCGGCGGTGGCTTCGCAATACGGGCTTGGACGCGCCGCGGCGCAGCGGGTTCGCCGCTTCTCCGCTACACTCGGCCGGCATCGATTTCGGAACCTATTAGGAATGGCCAAGTTTGCCACGCTGGTGGAGTTTTTTGTGGCGGCGATCGAGCGCGGCAGTTACCGGCCGGGCGACGCGCTGCCGTCGCTGCGCGCCACCTGCGCGACGCAGCGGGTCAGCATGACCACCGCCAAGCACGCCTACCACGAGCTGGAACGGCGCGGCTATATCGAGGCGCTGCCGCGTGCCGGTTTCCGGGTGATCGCCGGCGCGGCGCCGGCCGCCGTGCGGCCAGAGCTGGCGGCGTGGGGCTCGCCGTTCGTCAACCCGGCGCTGTTCGACGGCCGGGCGCTGGCGCGCGCGGCGGCGCGGGTGCTGCCCGACTACCCGGCGGCGCTGGCCGGGCTCGACGCCGCCGGCCTCGCTAGCCTGCGCCGCCAGCTGGCGCAGCGCTACCGGGCACAGGGCATCGCGCTCGACTGGAACCAGCTGATCATCACCTGCGGCGCGATGGAGGCGCTGACCCTGGCGGTGCAGCTGGCGACGCGCGGCCGGCCGGCGCGGCTGGCGGTCATCGTGCCGGCGTTCCCCGGCCTGCTCGGCCTGTTGGCCGAGTGGCGCATCGCGGTGCTGCCGCTGGCGCTCGACGCCGCCGGGGCGCTCGACCTGGCGCTATTGGAGCGCGAGGCGGCGGCAGGGAACCTGGCCGGCGTGGCGGTGATGCCGACCTTCCAGCACCCGACCGGCCAGTGCCTGGCCGAGTCGCAGCAGCGCGCACTGCTGGCCTTGGCCGAACGGTATCAATTGCCGCTGATCGAGGACGACAGCTACCGCGAGCTGGCGCTGGCCGGACAGGCGCCGCCGCCCTTGAAGGCGCTCGATCGCAACGGCCTGGTGCTGTACTGCTCGGGCTTCTCCAAGTCGCTGGCACCGGGCTACCGGGTCGGCTGGCTGGCGGCCGGGCGCTGGCACGACGCGGCGTTGCAACTGAAGCAGAACCAGACGCTCGCCTCGCCGCTGCCGAGCCAGCTGGCGCTCGCCGAATTGCTCGCCAGCCACGGCGACGCGGCGGCGCTGGCGAGCCTGCGCGCCGCGTTGGCCGAACGGCTAGGCGCGATGCGGGATGTGCTGAAAGCCGCGCTGCCGGCCGGCTGCCGCTTGAGCCGACCGGCCGGCGGCTACTTCCTGTGGCTGGAGCTGCCGGCCGCGTTCGACGTCGCCCGCTTGCAGCAGGCGGCGCTCGCGGTCGGCGTCCACTTCGCGCCGGGCAGTTTCTGCTACCCGGCCGGGGCCGGCGCGCCGGCGCTGCGCCTCAATGCCAGCTACTACCAGCCCGGCGCGCAGGACGCGCTGCTGACCTGGCTGGCGGCCGAGATCGCCCGGCTGGCTGGCGTCGCTGACAAAACGAAGCTTCGCTGAGTTTCTGCGTAGCTAGAACCCAGCGCAGCGACCCCGGCTAGGCGCGCGGCTATTCGCCGATGAAACGCGAGTCTTCGCTGTGGCGCAGGCTCGGTTGGGTCAGCGAACGCACGGTGAAGCGGATCGGGTGGCTGCCGCTACCGGCCGCCTCGGGGCTGGCCTGTACACGCAGCTCTACGGTACGGGTCGCCTGTGGCGGCAGCGTCAGCACCGGCGCTTCGGCCAACCTGATTCCAGGTAGCCCGTCGACCGCCAGCGTCACCTGCTGCGCCGTGCCCTGGGTGTTCACCAGCCGCAGCGTGTAGCCGTTCTCCAGCCAGCCGTCCGCGGTTTCCCTGACCAGAAAGGCGCGGTCGCGCAGCACGTCGACGCGGAACGGCGTGCGCAGCGCCAGCATCGTCACGCTGGCGGCCAAGACCAGCAGCATCAGCGCCGAATACACCATCACCCGCGGCCGCAGCACCCGCCGGCCGATGCCGCGCTCGGCGGCCTTGCCGGATAGCGCGTTCTCGGTGGCGAAGCGGATCAGCCCGCGCGGCGCACCGATCTTGTCCATCACCGTGTCGCAGGCGTCGATGCACGCGGCGCAGCCGATGCACTCGTACTGCAGGCCGGCGCGGATGTCGATGCCGGTCGGGCATACCTGCACACACAGCCCGCAGTCGACGCAGTCGCCACGCACGGTGGCCGGCGCGCTCTTGCGCAGCGCACCGCGCGGCTCGCCGCGGGCGGCGTCGTACGACACCACCAGCGTGTCCGGGTCGAACATCACCCCCTGGAAGCGCGCGTACGGGCACATATGCTTGCAGACGCTCTCGCGCAGCCGGCCGGCCAACAGATAGGTGAAGCCGGCGTAGAACAGCAGCCAGAACCACTGCCAGCCCGACAGCGCACCGGAGGGCAGCGCCGCCGCCACGCCGCGGATCGGCACGAAGTAGCCGACCAGCGTGACGCCGGTCGCGAGCGAGAGCGCGATCATCAGGCCGTGCGAGCTGCCCTTGATGCGCAGCTTGCGTAGCGACCACGGCGCTGCGTCGAGCGCCTGACGCGCGCGCGGCGGCCCCTCCACCCAGCGCTCGATCCACAGCATGATCTCCGTGTACACCGTCTGCGGACAGGAGAAGCCGCACCAGACCCGCCCGGCGATCGCGGTCCACCAGAACAGCGCGATCGCACAGAAGATCAGCAGCGCCGCCAGATAAACGAAGTCCTGCGGCCACAGCGTCAGCCCAAACAGGTGCAGCTGGCTGCCCGGCAGGTCGAACCACACCGCCTGGCGGCCGTGCCAGGTGAGCCAGGGCAGGCCGAAATAGACCAGCTGCGTCGCCAGCACCGTCAGCACCCGCCAGTTGTTGAAACGGCCGCGGGTCAGCCGTGGGTAGATCTTGATCGGAATCGCTTGCGTGCTCATCGCCGCCTCGTGGTGCAAAGGGATGGCTCGATGCTAGGCAGCATGGTGCGGCGCGCAAAGACACAGCGAGGCGGCAAAACAGGAGCACAGCCGGCCGGGTTCCACGTGGAACCGTTGGTCGGCGCCGCGCTCAACCTTGGAGTAGGCCGGCCGATAGCCTCAATAAGATTTGGCTACTACAGGAAACCCCGATGAAGACAACTCCACTCGGCGCAGGCCAGGCGGCGCCTACCGGCACGCTCAGCCCGCTCGGCGTCGCCACCCCGAGCACCACCCTGCTCGCCGCGCTCGACCAGGAAAAGGTGTCGATCAGCGACAAGGCCAAGGCCAAGCAGAAGAAGGACCAGTCGCTGCTGCAGCAGTTGCAGAGCGCGCCGCGCATCGACACCACCGCGCAGCGCAAGAGCGCCGCGCGCGCCAAGATCCAGCAGCTGAAGAAGCAGATTGAGATGCTGCGCACGATGCTGGCCGGTCTCGGTCCGCGTGAGGCCAAGGCGCTCGCGGCGCAGTTGAAGCAGATCGCGCAGGAGCTGAAGCAGGCGGCCTCGGTGCTGGGCGAAGGCAGCGGCGGTGGCGGCTTCGGCGCGGGCCAGTCCGCCGTGCGGCCGGTCGCGGCGACAGGGCCGGCCGCGGCAGACGGCGCCAAGGCGGCGCAGAGCGCCAGCGTCGCCGTGACGGCGGCAGCCACTCCGGTCGATGCCTCGCCCGACGCGCCGGCCGAGGGGGCGACGGCGGAGCAGGCGGCCGACCAGGCCGGCCCGGTGTCGACCACGCAGGCCGAGGCCGAGAAGCAGCAGGAGCCGGAAAAGAAGCAGGACGGCGGGTCCGGTAAGCAGGGTGGCGCCGACGCCGAGCTGGTCCAGGACGCGGTGCGCAAGCTCAAGGCGCTGCTGGCGCTGGTGAAGGGCCGGCTCAAGAACAGCGAGGACCTGAAGAAGGCGCAGGAGCTGACCCAGGTGGCGCAGAACATCGCCGAGCAGCTCGGCCAGGCGAGCAGCCAGGGCGCGGCCGGTGCGATCGGCGGGGTGAGCGCGGTGCCTTGAACGTGTCGGTGCGCGCCTGAGTTCACCCGAGGGGTGACGACCACCCGTCCAGTCGGCGGCCCTCGGGCCGCCGTTTTTTTATGGTTCTTCGCGGAATTGAGGTGAACGCCGTAGCAAGCATTCGTTCGGGCTGCGGCGTTGTCGGTCTCGCCCGACCGGCGAGTTCCTTTTCTTGTCTCGCCAGAAAAGGAACCAAAAGAAGGCGACCCCACCGCGCTGGCCTGCGGCTTCCCTCGCGCCCGACAAGCGGCCAGGCGCCACCGAACTCGCGGGCGGCTAACGTCCGCCCGCTCGAACAGGCGGCGGCTTAAAACCTGGCCGCTTGCCGGTCACTCGGCAGCGCAGAAGGGGGATGGCAGGTCGATTGTGGCGGCAGAGGAGCAGGGAAGAAAGATCGGGTGCATCGCTTGGTCGAGCCTGCTGCCATTTGGTCAGCAACCTTTCGGCCAACCTTATAAAGTAGGTCGCCGGTCGGTGAGACCGACAAAGCCGCAGCCCAAACCCGGTTCCCATGAGCCTTTTTCGGTGTGTTACGGCTCCCGGCCGGCGAAGTGCGCCTCGAGGAACTCCAGCAGCACCCGCACCTTGCGCGGCAGGTGCTGGCGGTGCGGGTAAAGTGCGTAGAGCTGCAGCGTCGGCAGCGGGTAGTCGGCGAGGATCTCGACCAGCCGACCGCTCTTCAGGTCGTCGCCGACCAGGAAGGTCGGCTGGTGGATGATGCCGAGGCCGTGGCGCGCCGCGTCGAGCAGCACGTCGCCGTTGTTGGCGGCAAAGCCGCCGTGCACCGTCACCACCCGCTCCGGGCCGAACGCCCAGCGGTCGGCCGGCTGGCTCAGCGTGTAGAGCAGGCACTCGTGGCGCGCCAGTCCCTCCGGCGTGGCCGGCGTGCCGTGCTGCTCCAGATAACTTGGTGCCGCGCACACCACCACCCGGATCGGTGCCAACGGTTTGGCGACCAGCGTGCTGTCGGCCGGTTTGTCGCTGATCCGCAGCACCAGGTCCACCCCCTCTTCCAGCATATCGATGCGCCGGTCGGTCAGCTCCAGCTCGACCGCCACCTTGGGGTAGCGTTGGCGGAATTCGGCGATCAGCCCGCCCAGATGGCGCAGCCCGAACGCCAGCGGCGCGTTGAGCTTCAGCTTGCCGGTCGGCTCGACGCTGGTCTGGCTCGCCACCGCTTCCGCCTCGTCGATCTGCGCCAGGATCACCGCGACCCGCGCCAGATAGTCGCGCCCGGCCTCGGTCAGCGCTAGCCGCCGGGTGGTGCGTTGCAATAGCCGGGTGCCGAGGTGGCGCTCCAGCCAGTTGACGTACTTGGTCGCCATGCCGCGCGACAGCTGCAGCCGCTCGGTGGCGGCGGTGAAGCTGCCGCTGTCGGCCACCGCGTGGAATACCCGCATCGCGTTGACGAGGTCCATCCTCCTGCTCCCAACTGTTTCCGGATAAGCAGCAATTTACTGCATTTTTCGGTGTTTATTGGCGGGTGGGCAATGGTCTTTAATGGCGACATGCCGATACGGCACGACCCATCCACGGAGACCATCATGATCGACCAACGCACCGCTCCTTACGCCGCCTTCGTCCTGCGCCTGTCGCTCGGCATGATGTTCCTGGCGCACGGCCTGACCAAGCTGTTCGTGTTCACCCCGGCCGGCACGGTCGGCTACTTCGCCTCGCTGGGGCTGCCGGCGCCGCTCGCCTACCTGACGATGTTGGCCGAAATCGGCGGTGGCCTGCTGCTGATCCTCGGCGTCGCTGGCCGGCAGATCGCCGCGCTGCTGATCCCGCTGCTGCTCGGCGCCACCATTCTCGGCCACGCGCACAACGGCTGGTCGTTCACCAATCAGGGCGGCGGCTGGGAATACCCGGCCTTCCTGGTGGTGGCGGCGCTGACCGTGGCGCTGCTCGGCGACGGCGCGTTCGCGATCAAGCCGCTGGGCCGCCAGGCGAAGTAAGCGCCACGATGATCACCGCCGACTCGTGTCGGCGGTGCCAGACTAGAGTAACGATGACCCGCGCGGCGTCCCGACCAGGGCGCCGCGCCCCAGCAAGGAGTTCACCATGAGCACGCGTTTTCCGAGTCTGTTCCTGTCGCACGGCGGCCCGTCGGTGCTGATCGACGGCTCGCCGGCGCCGGCCGCCTGGCGCGACTGGGCGGCCCGCCACCCGGTGCCGCGCGCGGTGGTGATGCTGTCGGCGCACCGTCCGGCGCTGGCGCCGACGGTGACGAGCGTTGACGAGTGGCGCACCGTGCACGACTTCCGCGGCTTCCCGGCCGAGCTGTATCAGCTGTCGTACCCGGCGCCGGGCGACGCAGAGGTGGCTGTCGCGGTGCGGGAGCGGCTCGCCGCCGCCGGCATCACGGTCGAGCCGGACCACCGCGACGGCCTCGATCACGGCGCCTGGGTGCCGCTGTTGGCGATGTACCCTGAGCACGACGTGCCGGTGGTCGCGCTGTCGGTGCTGCCGCGCGCCGATGCCGCCGCGCACTACGCGCTGGGTAAGGCGCTCGCCGGGCTTGCCGACGACGGCGTGCTCTTGATCGGCTCGGGCAGCCTCACGCACAACCTCTACGAGGTGGCGTGGAACGACGCCGAGGTGCCGGCCTGGGTGAGCGAGTTCCGCGACTGGATGCTCGCGCGTCTGGCCGAAGGCGACATCGACGCGCTGCTCGCCTGGAAGACCCGCGCGCCGTTCGCGGAGGAGAACCACCCGACCGACGAGCACCTGCTGCCGCTGTTCTTTGCATTGGGCGCCGGCGGCCGTGACTCGACGCTGTTCCACGCCGGCGTCGAGCACCGCTCGGTGGCGATGGACGCGCTGGCGTTCGGCTGACACGGTTGTAGACGGTAGTGAGGAAGGGTTGGCTTCGGCCAACCTTTTTTGCGTCCGCTCGCCGTAGTCGATGGGCCATATCCATGCCGTAGGCCTGTGTGACGTTTCATTGCGGCGACGCGAGGCTGCAGCGATTCCGTCATGCGGGCGTCACCGCGACTTCCTAGAGTGGCCGGCATGCCAAAAGAATGGGCGCACTGTCCGTGTTGCCCTCGATAGCTAGCCCTCAGGAGTCGTGGATGTCCCGTATCAATCGTCGTGAATTCATCAAGGGCGCAGGTGCCTTGGCCGGCGCGTCGCTGTTGCCGCCGGCCCTGCAACAGGCGCTGGCCGCGCCGGCGCAGTCCGGCACGCTCGGCTCGATCGCGCACGTGGTGATCTTCTCGCAGGAGAACCGTTCGTTCGACCACTACTTCGGCGCGATGCGCGGCGTGCAGGGCTTCGCCGACGATCACCCCTTGCTGATCCAGGGCGCCGGCAGTCGCTCGGTGTTCTTCCAGAAGAACGGCACCGGCCAGCTCGCGCCCTGGCACCTCGACTCCAAAGTCACCTCCGGCCACTGCGTGCAGGACATCTCGCACGACTGGAACGCGATGCACAGCAGCTGGAGCCGCGGCCGGCTCGACAACTGGATCGGCGCGCACGGCAGCTACGCGATGGGCTATCTCGCCCGCGCCGATATCCCCTGGCACTACGCGCTCGCCGATTCGTTCACCGTCTGCGACCAGTTCTTCTGTTCGACGCTCAGCTCGACCAACCCCAACCGTCTCTACATGATGAGCGGCAGCATCGACGCCGCCGGCCAGTACGGCGGCCCGATCATCGACAACACCGAGCCGGCGGCCGGCTTCACCTGGACCACCTACGCCGAGCGGCTGCAGGCGGCCGGCATCAGCTGGCGCGTCTACCAGGAGCAGGACAACTACGACGACAACGCGCTCGCCTGGTTCGCCAACTTCAAGAACGCGCCGGCCGGCTCGCCGCTCTACGTCAACGGCATGCAGCGCCGCGTGCCGGCCGACTTCGCCGCCGACGTCGCGGGCGACCGACTGCCTGCGGTGTCGTGGGTGATCGCGCCGGCCGGGCTGTCCGAGCACCCGTACTACGCGCCGAACAAGGGTGCCAACTACGTCAGCCAGTACCTGCAGGCGCTGGCAAGCAATCCGGCAGTGTGGCAGAAGACCGTGTTCATCCTCACCTACGACGAGAACGGCGGCTTCTTCGACCACGTGGCCCCGCCGGTGCCGCCGGCCGGCACCGCTGGCGAGTTCGTCAACGGCACCGCGATCGGCCTGGGCCAGCGCATCCCGACCATCGTCTGCTCGCCGTTGAGTCGCGGCGGCTGGGTCGCGAGCGAGGTGTTCGATCACACCTCGGTGCTGCAATTCCTCGAGAAATGGACCGGCGTCGCCGAGCCGAACATCAGCGCCTGGCGCCGCCAGGTGTGCGGCGACCTGACCTCGTGCTTCGACTTCAGCGTGTCGGATGCGAGCTTCCCGACCCTGCCCGACACCGCGGCGCTGGCGAGCGCCGCCGATCTGCAGTGCAAGAACCTGCCGACGCCGACCGCGCCGACCGGCACCCCGGTGCAGCCGCCGCAGGAGGCCGGCCAGAAGCCGCTGCGGGTGCAGCCGTACGGGCTCGACTGCTGGTTGACGCAGGACCTGGCCGCCGGCCGGGTCTGGGTCAACTGGAAGAACGCCGGCGCCAAGGGCGCGGCGCTGCAGATCAACGCCGATACCTATCGCACCGACGGGCCGTGGTACTACAGCGTCGCTTCCGGCGCCAGCGGTAAGGACTACTTCAGCGCGGTGAAGTATGGCAACGGTTACTACGACCTCGAACTGCACGGCCCGGGCCAGTTCTTCCGCCGCTTCCGCGGCTACCTGAACGCCCGTGCGGTGAACGGTCTGCAGGAGCCGAGCGTGGTGCTGTCCACCAACGGCGTCGGCCAGCCGGTGTCGATCGCGTTCAGCAACGGCGGCAGCCAGGCGGTGAGCTTCACCGTGCTGCAGCGCAACGGCGACAATAGCGCGACGCGCAGCTGGACCGTCAGCGTGCCGGGTGGCCAGAGCGTCACGCAGTCGTTCCCGACCGAGCAGGACTGGTACGATTACGGCATCACGCTGGCCGACTCCAGCGTGTTCTACCAGTCGCTGGCCGGCCACGTCGAAGGCGCCCCGGGCGTGTCGCGTCCGCCGGTGCAGCGTTGGTGACGGCGATGCGCGCGCTGATCGTCGCCGCGCTGGCGTTGACCGGGCTGGCCGTCGGGGTGGCCTGGCAGCTGGACACCGCCGCGCCGCAGCCGCCGCTGCGCGTGGCGACCCAGTCGGCATCGGTCGCTCCGACGGCCAACGATGGCGCCGTCGTCGCCGCGCTGTGCGCGCCGGTGATGCTGGCGCGCTGGTCGCTGCTCAATGTCGAGCGCGACGCCGGCGGCCGGCCTATTCGCGCGCAGCTGTGGGCGCCCGGCCGGCCGCCGCGCACCTTGAGCGCCGGCCAGTCGCTCGACGGGCCGCTGCGACTCAACCGCGTCGACGCCGACCGGGTCGAGCTCGCCTGCGATGGGGCCCGCCGCGAGCTGCGGCTAACCGGGGCGGTGGCCGTGCCGGACGGCGCGCCGCCGCTCAGGACCGCGCTAGTTGCGCCGAACGGCAACTGAGCGGTTCCGGCATCCCCCAAGGGTTGGCTTCGGCCAACCCTTTGCATTGCCAGCGCGGTTTTTATGGGTTCTTTATGCGGCTGACAATTAAATTGGCCGTTTTTTTACGCCGGGAAACCTAGCATTAATCCAGAACAAGACTGCCGTCACGCGGCGGCTTCGCGATGCGTTGTCCTTCTGGAGGTGTTGGCGATGAGCCCCTGGCACCACTCCCCGCGGTTGTCCCGCCCCGATCTGCCGGTCGACCCGGCAGATAATTTGCCACTCAATCGCCTGTTGCTGGCCGAACGCCGGCTGCTGTTGTCGCGCTTCTGGGCCGACGCGGCCGCTGGCCTGAAACGGCCGATGCCGGCCGAGCTGCTCCGGCGCGTGTGGGCCTGGCTGCACGGGAGCCGGGCGTGAGGGCGGCGTGACGAGCCCGGCTCGACGCTGCTGACGGGGGTGGACGCGCAAAAAAAAACCGGGTCGAGTGACCCGGTTTTTAGCGCGGTGAGTACGACGTCTCAGTGCTTCGCTTCCTTCAGCCGCTCGAACTCGACCAGCACGTTGCGGCTGGCGTCGGCGACCCACATCTGGCCGTCCTGCACCGTGACGGTCAGCTGCATGCTGCGCTCGACCAGCTCAACCAGTTCGGCCAACGTCGCCGGGGCGACGCCCCACACCGTCAGGTTGTCGAGCCGGTCGAGCTTGCCGGCGATCTGCGGCCACCACACCTCGGCGGCGCGGCCGCCGTAGCTGTACAGCACCGCCTGTTCGGCGCGCGCGCAGGCCTTCTTCAGCCGCTTCTCATCCGGCTCGCCCAGATCCACCCACAGCTCGATCTCGTCCGAATAGTTCTTCTGCCACAGTTCCGGCTCGTCGTCGGCGCACAGGCCCTTGGTGAACGCGAGCGTCTCGCTGGCGTGGCGCGCGAACGCCACGAGGCGCAGCATCATCCGCTCCAGCGTCTCGGACGGATGCTGGGCGATGGTCAGGTTATGGCCGGCGTAGTAGCCGCGGTCCATGTCGGCGATATTGAGGTCGGCTTTGTAGATGGTGGCTTTGAGCGCCATGGGGGCGGGCCTTGCGAATCGAAAGGCCGACAGTGTAGCGGCTTTGCGCCGGCCGCGCCCGGCCAGCCGGATACCGCCCGGCGTCGTGCTGTCGCGCTTGGCCAACAGAGGAAGCCGCGCCAACAGTACCGGTCGCGCAACAGCCGGCGATAGAAGGCGGCGGCGACCGGGCCTACCGAGGACCGTCGCACCAACAGCGGCGAGGTGGCAGGCAACAGACGCCAAGCGCCCGTTGCCGCCAGGCGCGGCGGGACGGCGAAACCAGCGGCAGCGACATCGCGAGCCGCTGGCAAACGGCCAAAGGGCGCCATGCTCGACGGGCTGCCAGCCCGGGCGAAGGGGGGCTATGGTGCCGATCGGCGACAGTATTGGTTCGTTCGCCTTTTCCTCGCGCGGTAAAAATCGTACACTGCCTGCTTCCCGCGTCCTGCCAATGGCGCGCGTGACTCTTCCGCTTCATCACGAAGCCGACCGAATTCCCCACTGTCTGCCGACACCCCGATTGGTATCGCACACCCTGCGATGGGTCGTCGCTGGAACTGAATAATGTCCGAACTACACTTTGCCGACCTCGGGTTGGCCGAACCACTGTTGCGCGCCGTTGCCGACACCGGTTACACCTCGCCCACGCCGATCCAGGCGCAGGCCATTCCGCTGGTGATCCAGGGCGGCGACCTGCTCGCCGCCGCCCAGACCGGTACCGGCAAGACCGCCGGCTTCACCCTGCCGCTGCTGCATCGCCTGGCCGAGCAGCCGGCCAAGCGCGCCGGCCGTCCGCGCGCGCTGGTGCTGACCCCGACCCGCGAACTCGCGGCCCAGGTCGAGGAATCGGTGCGCACCTACGGCAAGTACCTGCCGCTCAAATCGATGGTGATGTTCGGCGGCGTCGGCATCAACCCGCAGATCGCCGCCTTGCGCAAGCCGGTCGACATCCTGGTCGCCACGCCGGGCCGCCTGCTCGATCACGCCGGCCAGAAGACCGTCGACCTGTCCGGCGTCGACATCCTGGTGCTCGACGAAGCCGACCGCATGCTCGACATGGGCTTCATCCACGACATCAAGAAGGTGCTGGCCATGCTGCCGGCCAAGCGCCAGAACCTGCTGTTCTCGGCGACCTTCTCCGACGAGATCAAGACGCTGGCCGACAAGCTGCTCGATAATCCTGGTCTGGTCGAAGTGGCGCGTCGCAACACCGCCAACGAGCTGGTCGACCAGAAGGTGCACCTGGTCGACCGCGACAAGAAGACCGAGCTCTTGACCCAGCTGATCAAGGACGGCAGCTGGCAGCAGGTGCTGGTGTTCACCCGCACCAAGCACGGCGCCAACCGCCTGGCCGAGAAGCTCGACAAGAGCGGCATCCCGGCCGCGGCGATCCACGGCAACAAGAGCCAGAACGCCCGCACCAAGGCGCTGGCCGACTTCAAGGGCAACGATCTGCAGGTGCTGGTCGCCACCGACATCGCCGCGCGCGGCCTGGACATCGACCAGCTGCCGCACGTGGTCAACTTCGAGCTGCCGAACGTGCCGGAAGACTACGTGCACCGCATCGGCCGCACCGGCCGCGCTGGTTCGAGCGGCGAAGCGGTGTCGCTGGTATGCGTCGACGAGCTGAAGCTGTTGAAGGACATCGAAAAGCTGATCAAGAAGGCGGTGCCGCAGTTCACCATCGCGGGTTTCGAGGCCGACCTGAGCGTCGCCCCAGAGCCGATTCTGCGCGGGCGCCAGCAGCCGCAGGGCGGCCAGCGTCGCGGCGGCAACGGCCAGGGTCATACCGACGGCCGTGCGCCGCAGGGGCGTGGCAGTCACCAGCCGGCCGGCAAGAGCAGTGGCGGCAAGGGCCAGGCGCAACGCCAGGATGGCCAGGGCCCGCGCGGCAAGGCGCCGGGCAAGAGCCAGCCGGCCGCTTCGGCCAACGGTCAGCCGCGTCGTGCGCCGAAGCCGGCCCAGGCGGCCCGCGGCGAGCCGAACGGCAATCGCCCGCCTTCCGAGCAGCGCGAGGTGAACGGCAACGTGGTCCCGCCGAAGAGGGCCGACGTGAACGGCAACCGCGCGCCGCAGGGCCAGGGTCGCGGCAAGCCGGCTGGCCGCAGCCAGTCCGCCGCCCTGTTCAACGCGCCGCGTAAGCCACGCTAAGGCGCGCGCCGCACACGACAACGCCCGGTCATGCCGGGCGTTTTGCTTGCGGCGGCGCGATGATCGTCGTCGTTCCCGATTCGGAGCCCTGTCATGGCAAACCCCGCTTTCCGCTGGCTGAACAACGACCAGCTCCTCGCGCTGGCACCGACGCTGCAACAGCAGCTGCAGCGTGAATTCGACCTCGAGCTCGGCGGTTTCGAGGCGCAGCAGTTGCTCGAGCTGATCGCCGCCGAACTCGGCCCGTTGATCTACAACCGCGCGCTCGACGACGCACGCCGGGTGGTCACCGATCGCTACGAGCGGCTGCAGGATGATCTTTGGCAGTTGGAGCAGTAGCCGCGGTGAACGGGGCGCCCGGCGCAGCATCCGGCGCCTTGCCAGAACCGGGCGTTCACCTCAGTGCGCGCTCATCTTGGAAAATAGGTTGAGCACCAGCACGCCGGCGATGATCAGCACGATGCCGGCGATGGCGGCGAGGTCGGGCTTCTGGTCGTACAGCAGCATCGCCGCGACGGTCACCAGCACGATGCCGAGTCCCGACCACAGCGCGTAGGCGATGCCGACCGGCACGGTCTTGAGCACCAGCGACAGCATCCAGAACGCGATGCCGTAACCGATCACTACGACGACACTCGGGCCGGCACGGGTGAAACCGTCGGCCGCCTTCAGCGAGCTGGTGGCGATCACTTCGGCGACGATGGCGATGGTAAGGTAGATGAAACCGTTCATGACAAGCCTCCTGCAAATAGCGCTAACGAATGCGGACATTTTCATCGCTTTTGCAGATAATCCAAAGATGGTAACCATCTGATAAACAGATAGATAACGATGCAATGGACGCTTGAACAGCTGCGCCAGTTCGTCGCGGCAGCAGAGTGCGGCTCGTTTTCGGCCGCGGCGCGCAAGCTCGGTCGGGCGCAGTCGGTGGTCAGCACCGGCGTGGCGCTACTGGAGGCCGATCTGGGCGTCGAGCTGTTCGACCGCTCGCGCCGCAACCCGGTGCTCTCCGACGCCGGGCGGGTGCTGCTGGCCGAGGCGCAGCTGCTGCTGCGGCAGAGCCGGGTGCTCGACAACCGCGCGCTGGCGTTCGCCAGCGGCGCCGAGGCGCGGCTGACGCTGGCGCTCGACGAGGCGCTGCCCTACCCGGCCTTGATCGAGATGCTCGGCGGCCTCGCCGCGGCGTTTCCGGCGTTGGAGCTGACGCTGCTCAACGGCACCTCGGCCGAGGTGGCCGGCTGGGTCGCCGGCGGCCGCGCCGATCTGGCATTCCAGTTCCGTCGCCAGCCGGCCGACCCGGTCCTCGAGCAACGCTTGATCGGCGCGGTGCCGCAGACGCTGGTCGCCGGCGCCGGCCATCCGCTGACGCAGTTGGCCGAAGTCGGCCGGCGCGAGCTGGCGCAGCACCGCCAGCTGATCCTGCACAGCGACGCCGCCGCCGAGGAGGCGTTCAGCCCGGCGGTGTGGCGCTCGAACAGCTTCTACAGCATCGCCGAACTGGTCGCGCAGGGCCACGGCTGGGCGGTGCTGCCGCTCAACATCGCCCGCTACCAGAGCGTCGAGACCCAGCTGGTCGAGCTGGCGAGTCCGGCGCTGGCGCTGTCGCCGCTACCGGTCGAGATGCTCTGGCCGCCCGGCGTGCCGCTGGGGCCGGCGGGGCGCTGGCTCGGCGAGCGGCTGACCGCGCTGTTGGCGCGCGTGCTCGACTGAGTGTGGCCGGCGCGGCCGGCGGCCGGTACACTCGCGCCGATATCCATTCACAGGAGGCCCCGATGACCGTTCGCATCTACCACAACCCGCGTTGTTCCAAGTCGCGCGAGACGCTGGCGCTGTTGGAGGCGCGCGGCATCGCCCCCGACGTGGTCGACTACCTGCTCACCCCGCCCAATGCGGCGACGCTCGCCACATTGCTCGATCGGTTCGGTCTCGAGCCGCGCGAGCTGATGCGCCTCAAGGAGCCGGAATACGCCGAGCTGAACCTGGCCGACCCGGCGCTGAGCCGCGACGAGCTGATCGCCGCGATGGTGGCGCACCCGCGGCTGATCGAGCGGCCGATCGTAGTGGTCGGCGACAAGGTGGCGCTCGGCCGGCCGCCGGAAAGCGTGCTGGCGATCCTGCCGTAGTCGCGGGCCTGGCCGAACCGCCTGCTGAGACGTTCGGCCAGGCTTGGGCATGAAAAAGACCGGGTCGCGACCCGGTCTTTGCACGTCAGGGCTCTACGCTTCAGCGGCCGAGCACCAGCTTCAGCCCCAGGCCGACGAACACCGTGCCGGCGAGCCGGTCGAGCCAGCCGCCGACGCCGGGGCGGCGCTGCAGCCAGGCGCCGACCCGGCCGGCACCGTAGCCGAGCAGGCCGAACAGCAGCGCCGCCTGCAAGGTGAACAGCACGCCGAGCTGGGCGATCTGCCAGCCGGTGTGGCCGGCGTGGCTGTCGACAAACTGCGGCAGAAACGCCAGGAAGAACAGCACCACCTTGGGGTTGATCGAATTGGCGATCAGGCCCTTGCGGAACAGAGCCCACGCTGGCTGCGACGCCGCCGCCCGGGCCTGGCCGATGCCGCCGCCAGCGTGGCGGATCGCCTGCACGCCCAGGTACACCAGGTACAGCCCGCCGGCGAGCTTCAGCGCGGTGAACGCCATTGGTGATGCGGCGATCAGTGCCGACACGCCGAGCGCGGCCAGCACGGTGTGGTTCAGGCAGCCGGTGGCGCAGCCCAGGCCGAACGCCATGCCGGCGCGGCGGCCGCGCGCGGCGCCGGTGCTCAGCACCATCAGATTGTCCGGGCCGGGTGAGACGGTGATCAGCATCGCGACGGCGAGAAAGGTCAGGGCTTGGTCGAGGCTCAGCAGCATGGCGTATCCTTGTGATGAGGGCCGGCAACACGCCTACGGTAACCCCGGTCGGGTTCGGCCGCCAAGTGGCGGGCGGTCCGCTGCCGAGGCCATCACTCCTGCGGGTGGCTGGCGATGCGCCGCTCGCCCGATATGGTCCTTCTTCCCCTTAAGCCTACGGTGTCGTCATGCGCCTGTTCTTCGCCTGCTGGCCACCGGCCAACGCCTTGGCCCGTCTCGATCGGCTCGGCCGTCAGCAGGCGCGGGCACTCGGCGGCAAGGCCACACCGATCGAACGGCAGCACCTGACGCTGGCCTTTCTCGGCGAGGTCGACGACAACCGCGTGGCCGAGCTGAGCGCGCTCGGCGCCCGGCTCGCCGCCACGGCGGCGGCGTCATCGCTGCGTTTCGACCGTGTCGGCAGCTGGGACAACGGCATCGGCTGGCTGGCACCGACCGAACCGTCGGAGCCGCTCACCGCCTTGGTCGAGGGCCTGCGCCGCGAGCTGGCGGCGGCCGGCTTCGCGGTGGAGCACCAGCGCTATCGCCCGCACCTGACCCTGCTGCGCCGCGCGCGGCGGACGATGCGTACCCATCCGGTCGCGCCGGTGCGTTGGCCGCTCGATCATCTGGCACTGCTCGCGTCGACGCTGGGGCCACACGGGCCGAGTTACCGCGAGCTGGCGCGCTGGCCGCTCACCGGTGCGGCGCTGAGCGTGCCCTTGTACGGGGTCGACTTCAGCAGCCGACCGAGCCGGCAGAAGCCGATCGTGGTCGCGGCCGGGCGGCTGGCAGGCGATGTCTGTACGCTGGAGGCGCTGCAGCGCCACCCTACTCTGGCCGGCTTCGAGGCGTTCCTCGCCACGCCCGGGCCTTGGCTGGCCGGTTTCGATTTCCCGTTCTCGTTGCCGCGCGCGCTGGTCGAGGCGGAAGGATGGCCGAACACGTGGCCGGCGCTGATGGCGTGGCTGGCAGCGTTGCCGGCCGACGAGGCGCGGCCATACCTCAAATCGCGGTTCCAGGCCTGGTGCGACGCGCGTCCGGCCGGGCATAAGTTCGCCCACCGCGGCTGCGACCGGCTAACCGGCTCGTCGCCGTCAATGAAGTGGGTGAACCCACCGGTGGCGTGGATGCTGCTGGAGGGGGCGCCGCGTCTGGCGCAGGCCGGGGTCAGCGTGCCGGGCCTCGCCGGCGGCGACCCGCAACGGGTCGCGCTGGAGGCCTACCCCGGCTACCTCGCCCGGCAGATCACCCGCGCCTCGTACAAGAGCGATCAGCAGGCACGGCAGAGCGTGGCGCGCCGCGACGAGCGTGTCCGCATCGTCACGGCGCTGGAATCGGGCACCCTGCCCGGCTGGCCGCGCCTGTTGGCACCTGAGGCGCTACGTGCCGAACTGATCGACGACGCCGGCGGCGACGCGCTCGACGCCACACTGTGTCTAATCCAGGCGGCGTGGGCCGAACGGCGTCGTGACCAGCGCTTCGGCCTGCCGGCCGGCATCGACCCGCTGGAGGGCTGGATCGTGTCGGTGCCGGGCGGGTAGCCGTCGTGATCCGCCGCCGTGCGGTTTAGCGCCGCTGACAGATCCCTCCCGGCGTTGTTGCCTTGCCGTACGCCTTGTACTGTCTGCGGCAGTGCGCCTGGCCGGGGTCGCTTCGCTGGGTTTTGTCAGCGGCCCTTAGCCGTGTTGCGGCGAGCGGGTTTTTCCCGCCCTTACACCCGCCGACCGACGATGATCAGGTCGCGCTTCACCCCGTCCAGTTCCGCCACTTGCGACAGCTCGCCCCAGCGGCTAAAGCCATAGCGCTCGAACAGCGCCAGGCTCGGCTGGTTGTGGCCGAAGATGAAGCCGAGCAGCGTGTCGATGCCCAGCCCGGGCGCGCGGGCGAGTGCTTCGTCGAGCAGGCGCCGTCCCAAGCCCAGGCCGCGACTGTCTTCGCGCAGATAGATGCTGAGCTCGGCAGTGGCCTGGTAGGCCGGGCGGCCGTAGAAGTCAGACAGGCTGGCCCAGCCAACCACCTCTCCTTGCCGTTCCAGTACCCACAGCGGGCGCCGCTGCGGCTGGTGCGCGTCGAACCAGGCTTGTCGGCTCTCGATGCTGACCGGCTCCAGGTCGGCGGTGACCTGACGCGAGGCGACGGTGCTGTTGTAGATGGCGACGATGGCCGGCAGATCGGCGGCGGTGGCGAGGCGAAAGATCGGCTTCATGGGTCTTCAAGGGAGGGCGTTGGTTGCAGATGCCGACCATTGTGGCGCAGCCGCCGTCAACCGTTAAGCGCCGCTGACGACCTTTCCAACATTGCCGCCCTGCCTTGCGGTATGCCCGAGCTCTGTCACTGGGCCAAGACGTCGGCTTTCTGTCAGCGACGCTCCAGGCCGGTTGGCCGGGCCGTGCCCCACACCTTGATCGCCAATTACAGCCGAGGGGCGTGGTGTTTTTGTCCGGTGGGATGGGGGCTGTTTGCCGCGGTTTTTTCGGTTCGTAATGCTACAAAAGTCGACATGTAATTTATTTAATGAATAACATGCGTATCTAAATGTTATTCGTCGAGGACGGCGCCGATGGGGGCCGGCAGCGCTACCACCTTGCCGCTTGTCGGAGTGCCAACCGCGGTTGTCGATTGTTGCAGTGGTCCGACAGGGCTAGACGGAACGGTCGGTTATTACGCCAAGTCGTTCATTTTTCGATGGAAATGTCCGCGCTATTCGATTATTAGGTTGGGATGCCATTGCCCGCTGTTTATGACTATGCCAAAGCATATGTCATGAACGGCGAGTAAACTAATAAACGATCAGACAGCGGCCGGGACTGAACACGAGCCGCAAATAACTACAAAGGGATTCCACTCTGTTCAACTTTCCGGTTTCGCGGATCGAGGGGATCGTACTTCGTCACCTTGATGTGCCCGCTATTGCGCTGCTGTACGCCCTGGTCGGATGCGCGGCCACCCTGCTGTTTCCATCGCAGGGGCTGTTACCGGCGCCACTGTGGCCGCCCGCCGCGCTGGCGCTGGTGGTGTTCATCTGGCGTGGCGGGCGCGGTCTGACCGGGGTCTGGCTCGGCGCATTCTGGCTCAGTTTCCAGCAGGCCGGCCTGCCGTGGCCGGAGGCGATGCTAGCCGGCGCCACGTCGGCGCTGGGGCCGTGGATCGGCGCCAGCCTGTTGCGACGGCTGCACCGCGCGCCGCTGCGCCTGTCGCGCCAGAGCGACGTTTGGTCGTTCCTGTGGTGCGGCACGATGCTGTCCTCGCTGATCTCCGCGCTGGGCGGTGCCGCGGCGATCGGTCTGGCCGGCAGCGGTGACTCCTTGACCCTCGCCACCCAGTTCCTGCGCTGGTGGCTGTCCGACGCCGGCGGCATCCTGCTGTTCGCGCCGTTGGCGCTGTTGGTGCTCGATGCCTTTAGACGCCCCGGCTTCTGGGGGCAGTGGCGCCTGTTGGAGAGGCTGATCCTGACCTGCTGCACGCTGGGGGTCGCCACCGTGCTGTTCTGGCTGGTCCACGATGGCCGCGGCCAGCTGGCGGTGCTGTCGTTCCTGCTGCTGCTGCCGATGCTCTGGACGGTGGCGCGCTTCCCGCTCTGGCAGTCGCACCTCTTGTCGACGCTGGTGGCGCTGGTGGCAATCGCCGGCACCGCGCAAAGCGGCGGGGTGTTCTACATCGACTCGATTCGTCAGGCGCTGTTGTGCACCGGTACCTTAGTGATGGTGCAGTCGATGGCGCTCTTGGTGGTCGGCGCACTGGTGGCCGAGCGCGAGGAGTCTGCGCTGTTCCTGCGCGACGTCAATCAGCACCTCGAGGACAAGGTGCGCGAGCGCACCCGCGAGCTGACCGAAAGCGAGGCACGCTTCAAACTGGTGGCCGACGCTGCGCCGTTCCCGATGGTGATGAATCAGCTGTCCGACGGCCAGGTGGTGTACGCCAACCCGCGCGCCGAGGCGCTGTTCCACTACCAGCTGTTGCCGGGTTCGCCGCTCTACGTGCAGTCGTTCTACGCCAGCGAGACCGAACGCGAGCAGATCTCCGGCATCCTGCGCAACCAGGGCACTATCCTCGATCGCGAGGTCGAACTGATCGACGGCTACGGCCGGCGCTTCTGGGCCTGGCTATCGTGTACCGTGATCAAGAGCAACGGCGTGCTGTGCGTACTCACCGGCATCAACGACATCAGCGAGCGCAAGCGCCTCGAGTCCAGCCTGAAGGCCGCCAACGACGCGCTGCGCCGCCACGTCAGCGAGATCGAGGAGCTGCAGCACGGTCTGCGCGAGCAGGCGGTGCGCGACCCGCTGACCGGGCTGTTCAACCGCCGCTACCTCGACAGCACCCTGCCGGGCACGCTGTCGCACCTGTTGGCGCTGCAGCGCCCGGTCGGGGTGATCATGCTCGACGCCGACCACTTCAAGCAGATCAACGACAACCACGGCCACCTGACCGGCGATATGGTGCTCGCCACGCTCGGCCAGTACCTGCGCTCGCACTTCCGCAGCGACGACATCGTCTGCCGCTACGGCGGCGAGGAATTCATCGTGGTGTTGCCGGGCGCGTCGATGGAGATCAGTTACGCCAAGGCCGAGGCGCTGCGTCAGGGCGTTGCCGAGCTGGTGATCCAGTCGACCAATGGGCCGCTGTCGATCACTCTGTCGCTCGGCGTCGCCTGTGCACCGCAATACGGTATCGACGTGGAAAGCCTGCTCGATGCGGCCGACGCGGCGCTGTACGCCGCCAAGACCGACGGCCGCAACCGGGTCTACCGGGCCTCTCCCAACGGGCCGGTGCCGACCGGCGTTGCGCTGCTGCGCACCGAGCAGCAGCGGGCCTAGCCGGTCCAGCGGCGGGGCCGGCCGCTGTGCTACCATCGCCCGAATGAAAGAACTCTACCGACTCCTGCACGAGCAGGGCTTCGGCAGTCGCAAGGAATGCCGCAAGCTGATCGAGGCCGGGCTGGTGCTGATCGACGGCGAGCCGGCCGCCGACTACCGCCAGCCGGTCGACCCCGCCAGTCCCGGCGAGCTCGAGGTGGACGGCGAAGCCTGGCCGCTGCTCGACCTGCCGCTCTACCTGATGCTGCACAAGCCGGGCGGCTACGAGACCTCGCACCGGCCGCTGCACAACCCGAGTGTGTTCCACCTGTTGCCGTACCAGTTCGAGGCGCTCGGCATTGCCGCGGTCGGCCGGCTCGATGTCGATACCACCGGCCTGTTGCTGATGAGTACTGACGGCCAGTTCGTCCACGCGCTGACATCGCCGAAGAAGCTGGTGCCGAAGTGCTACCGGGTGACATTGAAGCACCCGACCGACGACGAGCTGGTTGGCCGGCTGCTGAAGGGTGTGTACCTGAAGGACGACGACGAGAAGATCGTCGCCGAAGCGGTCGACGTGCGCGACGCGCACACTATCGATATGACCATCACCCAGGGCAAGTACCACCAGGTCAAGAGGATGGTCGCCGCCGCCAGCAACCGGGTCGAGGCGCTGCACCGGCTGAGCCTCGGCGAGGTCGGGCTCGGCGACTTGGCCGAAGGCGAGTGGCGCTGGCTGAGCCGCGAGGAGCTGGCGGCGTTGGGTTTTTGAGCGCTGTACTGTGAGCGATCCGGCACCGGTAGATAGGGAAGTTCGCTGATCCGACAGGCGCTAACGATTTAGGGCCGCCTTGGCCAGTCATGAAAAACGGGAAGCCTCGGCTTCCCGTTTTTGCTCTGTGTCAGACGGCTCAGTAGCCCATCTCCAGCGCCATCCGCAGGCACTGCGTCTCGTGGCGGTGTGCCTCGCTCTCCTTGCCGGTGGCCTCGAACAGCCGCGCCAGTTCGGCGTGCGCAGTCAGCGTCGGAGTCAGCGACAGGCTGGCCTCCAGATAACTCTGCGCCTTGCCCCACAGATGCTGCGCCAAGGCCAGGCGGCCGAGCGCCAGCAACAGCAGGTGGTCGTCCGGGCGGCTCTTCAGCCAGCCCTCGGCGTCGTGCATCAGAGCCAGACGCTTGTCCGGCGACAGCGAGGCGGCGAGGTGGCCGAGTTTCTGCGCCAGCTCCGGCGTGGCGCGCTCCTCGTCGCCGAGCGCCAGCGCGATCAGCGTCGCCGCCTGGTCGCTGTCGTCGAGCGTAGTCAGCCGTGCCACCACGTCGGCCAGCAGGTCAGGGTTGGCACGCTCCACCTCCGGGATGCGCTTGAACCAGGCCTGGATCTCCGCGCCGCTGGTGAGCGAGCCCAGCTGCTGGCGATAGGCGGTCAAACGGTAACGACGCGCCTGTTCGGCGTCGAGCGCGTCCGACTTCAACAGCTTCTCGGTCAGCGCCAGCACCGCGTCCGGCTGCTTCTGCAGCAGGCGGATGCGCAGCTCGATCTTCAGCGCACTGGTCAGGTTCGGCGAGATCGACCGGGCGCGTTCAATCGCCGCCAGCGCGCCGGGCGCGTCCTTGGCGTCCAGCTTCAGCTCGGCTTCCAGCACGTGGTGCGCCAGCTGCAGCCGCGCCGGCAGGCCGTCGAGCTTGGCGAGGTACTGGTTGCGCTTCTCGTAGTCGCGCATCGAACCGGCGGAGCGCGCCGCGATCAACAGCGCCAGCGCGCGGTTCTCCTCGCTGTACTCGTCGTCGATGGCGCGGATCGCCTCGCGTTCGGCGCGCTGGAAGCGGCCCTCGAAGAAGGCGATGCCGGCCTCGCGCAGCGCGTGGCGGGCAGCCTTCAGCTTCTTCTGGCGCTGGAAGCGGCGCACTTCCTCGGGCATTCGCGCGGCGAGGCCGATCAGCCGCAGCGCGAAATGCACCACCACGATCAACAGCAGGACGCCGATGATCAGCGCGTTGAATGATACTTCCAGCCGGTACGGCGGCAGAAACAGGATGGCGTAGCCGGTGTTGACGGTGGAGGCGAGCCCCACCAGCACCGCCAGCGCGAACAGGCCGACAATCCAGATCACGAATTTCACGGCTGGTCTCCCGTGCCCTGCGCGTCGCGCACCGCCTTCAGGCTGGTGTTGAGGTCGGGCAGCGCGACGTTGAGCGGCGCGCCCTTCAGTTCGGCCAAGGTGGCGAGCCACTTCTGTGTGGCCGGCGCGTCGCGGTCGAAGTAGCGCAGCACGTAGCTTTCAGCGCCGGCGACGTCGGAATTATAGGTGTTGCCGTCGCGCTGGATCAGCGCGAGACGGGCGTCCAACAGGCGCAACTTGAGGTTCTCGCGCAGGAAGAACGCTTGCTCCGGCGACAATAGCAGCGCTTCGGGCTTGTCCATCCGGCGGATGTGCACCAGCTCGCCGAGGCTGCGGCTGACATCGGCGATCAGGCGTTCCCACAGCGGTTCGGACGCGGCCACCGGCGCCGGCAGCACGTTCTGTTTGCCCGGCGCCAGGCGGTGCTGGTCGATCGCCAGCGGCAGCGCGTCGACGCCCAGTTGCAACCGGTCGATCTTAACCGTCAGGCCGACCGTGTCGAGGTAGGGTAGTGCCTTGAGCGTTTCCAGGTCCTTCGCCACCGCGCGTTTCACGCTGATCAGCTGTGGCCGGTCGAATTTGGCGAGCCGGGCGTCGACGCTTTCGAGCGCGGCGATCGTCGCCGGCACGTTGCCGGCCAGCTGTAGCTGCTGGCTGGCGACCGCCAGCGTGTGCTCGACCTCGGACAGCAGCCAGTCGGAGCGGTTCTTGGTCAGCTCCTGGTACATGCTATTGAGCGTGGCGTACTGGCCGGCCGACTCGTTGACGCGCGCTTCGATCACCGCCAGCTTGCCGTCGGTGGCACGGCTGGTCGACAGCGCCTGCTCGGTCAGGCCGCGCAGTTCCTTGGCGGCGCCGCCCGACTCGGCCAGCCGCTGTGCCAGCGCCAGTTTCACGTCGGCCAGTTCGCGGCGGGTGTCGTAGTACTGCCAGCCGGACACGCCGAGCGCGACCAGCGCAACCAGCAGCGCGGCCGACAGCGGCGAGCGCCGCGCGGGCTTGAGGGGAGTGGATTCGATGGTTTGCGTTTCGCTCATGGGTGGCGTTGGAACCATTCGCTAAGGCCGTCGACCAGTGCGTCGTCGCCGGCCAGGGTTGTCACGACATGGCGCGCGCCAAGCTGCGCGAGCCGTTCGGCGATGCGTGCGTGCGGCACGCTGTATAGCAGCGATTGTAACGTCGCCTCGCGGGGGCGGCCAGCCAAGCTGAATAAGCGCTCGGCGATTTCGGTCGAGGTGACGCAGGCGGCTACCAGTGTGCCAGCATCCGCCGCGCTGTCAAACGCCGCCCAGTCGGGCGTGGCGTCGACGCGTCGGTACACTTCGGCGAACTCGACCGTCGCGCCGCGGGCGGCCAGCCCTTCGGCCAACTCGGCGCGGCCGCCGACGCCGCGCACGATCAGTACCCGCTGGCCGGCGAGCTCGGCCAGCGCCGGTTCGGTGAGCAAGGCGGCGCTGTCCGCGCCGCTGGCCGGGCACAACACCGGGCGACCGGCCAGCGCCGCGAGGCGTCGCGCGCTCGGCGCGCCGACGCAGGCGAGCTTGGCCGCAAGCGGCCGCTCGGCCAGCGCCGGCCAGGCGACGTCGATCGCGCTCGGGCTGACGAAGACCAACCAGTCGGCGCGTTCGGCCAAGGTCGGCAGCGCGGCCAGCGCCGCGGGCTGCGGCACGATCTCCAGCAAGGGAAACGCCAGCGGTGTGGCGCCGGCGGCGGTCAGGCGGGCGGCGAGCGCGGCGCTTAGCGCGGCCGGGCGGGTCACCAGCACGGTGCGGCCGGCGAGGCCCATCGCTAGCGCGCGCCTTCGGCCAGCACCGCCGCGATCAGCGGCAGCGCGCCCTGATCGATCAGCTTCTTCGCCACCACCCGGCCGAGCGCATCGGCGTACTCGAGCGGCGCGCTCGCCTCGGCGCGCAGCACCACCGAGCCGTCCGGGTGGGCGACCAGCGCGCGCAGCGTCAGCGCGCGGTCGCAGAGCGTGGCGTAGGCGCCGAGCGGCACTTGGCAGCTGCCGCCCAGTTCGCGTGCCAGCGCCCGCTCGGCGCTGACGCAGGCGGCGGTATCCGGGTGGTTGAGCGGCGCGAGCAGCGCGGCGACGTCGGTGCGGTCGGCGCGGATCTCGATGCCGAGCGCGCCCTGGCCTGCGGCGGGCAGGCTCTCGGCCGGGTCGAGTTCGGCGCGGATCCGGTCGGCCAGCTCCAGCCGCTTCAGGCCGGCGGCGGCCAGGATGATCGCGTCGTAGTCGCCGTTGTCGAGCTTGGCGAGTCGGGTCTGCACGTTGCCGCGCAGCGGCTTCACCGTCAGTTGCGGATAGTGCGCGCGCAGCTGCGCCTCGCGGCGCAGGCTCGAGGTGCCGACCACGCTGCCTGCCGGCAGTTCGGCGAGGCTGGCGTAGGCGTTGCAGACGAAGGCGTCGCGCGGGTCTTCGCGCTCGCTGATCGCCGCCAGCTCGAAGCCGTCCGGCAGCGTCATCGGCACATCTTTAATGGAATGCACCGCCAGATCGGCGCGGCCGTCGGCCAGCGCGGTTTCCAGCTCCTTGACGAACAGGCCCTTGCCGCCGATTTTCGATAGCGTCTTGTCGAGGATCTGGTCGCCCTGGGTGGTCATGCCGAGGATCTCGACGCTCAACTCCGGGTAGAGCGCCTCGAGGCGGGCCTTGACGTGCTCGGCCTGCCACAGGGCGAGCCGGCTCTCGCGGCTGGCGATGACAAGTTTCTTCATGATGCGCGGGGTGTAGATTGGAATAGACAATGGATGCGCCGATTCTAGCACGGGGTGAAGCGACCGCTCGGCGACGGGCCGAACGGCCTTGTGCCGCTTTATGGCATATATAAGAAATATATATAGCAAATCGAGCTAAGGGAGGGGTGGCACGAACTTGGTATGATCGATAGTCGCCCGGAGATCCGTCAGGCAAGCTGCGGCAAGCGCCGCGAGCGGCGGCTTGCCTGACCGCTTTTCACACCATTTCATAACCATAGCCATATCGGGGAAATAGATGTCTCACCAAGCACTGGACAAGGACCTGCCGCTCAAGCAGGACCTGGCGCGGCTCGACGCGCTGCTGGCCGAGATCCTGGCCGAACAGAGCGGCCAGGCGATCCGCGCGGAACTCGCCGCCTTGCCGGACGCCGGCGCCAGCGCCGACGCACTGGCCGGCCGGCTCGCCACGCTCCCGCCGCAGGACACCACCGCGCTGGTGCGCGCCTGTGGCTTCTACGCGCAGATGTACAACATCGCCGAAGACCTGCACCACGCCCGCCGCCGCCGCGCGCACAAGCTGGCCGGCTCGGCGCCGCAGCAGGGCAGCCTGAAGCGCGCGCTGCAGAAGCTGCGCGAGGACGGCGTGACGCTGAAACGGCTGGCCGACACGCTGGCCGACGCCAGCGTGGTGCCGGTGCTGACCGCACACCCGACCGAGGTGCAGCGCCAGAGCGTGCTGGACGGCCAGCGCGCGGTGCGCACCTTCCTGTGCCAGCTCAACCGCGACGACCTGACCGACGACGAGCGCGAGGAGCTGACCGCCAAACTGAAACGTGTGCTGTTGACCTTGTGGCAGACCTCGGAAATCCGCCACTTCCGGATGACGGTGAAGGACGAGATCGAGAACGGCGTCGCCTACCACCCGCTGACCTTTTTCCAAGCGCTGCCGCGCTTGTACGAGCGGCTGGAAAAGCAGATCCGCGCCGGCTGGGGCGAGGCGCCGGCCTTGCCGTCCTTCGTCAAGGTCGGCAGCTGGATCGGCGGCGACCGCGACGGCAACCCGAACGTCGACGCCGACGTGCTGCGCCATGCGATCACCCGCCAGGCCGACGTGGCGTTCGAGCATTATTTCTACGAGCTGGCCGGGCTGTACCGCGAACTGTCGCTGTCCAGCCGTCGCGTCAGCGTCAGCGCCGACGTGCAGGCGCTGTCCGACGCCTCGCCCGACCAGGCCGAGGCGCGTCGCGAGGAACCGTACCGCCGCGCCTTGGCGCGGATCGAGGCGCGCCTGGCCGGCGCGTCGGCGGTGCGCGGGCTGGCCGCGCGCGGTCGCTACCCGGCCGCCGAGCCGTACCCGGACGCGGCGGCGTTCGCCGCCGATCTGGCGGTGCTGGCCGATTCGCTGCGCGCCAACGGCAGCGCGATGTTGGCCGAAGAGGGCCGCTTGAGCCGGTTGATCCGCGCCATCGACGTGTTCGGCTTCTACCTGATGCCGGTCGACCTGCGTCAGCATGCCGACAAGCACGCCGCGGTGGTCGCCGAGCTGTTTGCGCAGGCCGGGCTCGAGGAATACGGTGCGCTCGACGAGGCGGCACGGGTGCGGGTGCTCAGCCGCGAGCTGGCCACGCCGCGGCTGCTGTACTCGCCGTACCTGTCGTACAGCGCCGACACCGAGAAGGAGCTGGCGATCTTCCGCGAGGCGAACCGCGTCAAGGACGTGTTCGGCGAGGGCGCGATCAGCCAGAGCATCATCTCCAACTGCGCCACCGTCAGCGACATCCTGGCGCTGGCGCTGCTGTGCAAGGAAACCGGGCTGATCCGGCTCGAAAACGGCACGCCGCGCGCGCGCCTGAACCTGGTGCCGCTGTTCGAGACGATCGGCGACCTGCAGAACGCCACCGTGGTGATCGATGCGCTGTTCGCGCTGCCGTGGTACCGCCAGCTGCTGCAAAGCCGTGGCGACCTGCAGGAAGTGATGCTCGGCTACTCGGACAGCAATAAGGACGGCGGCTACCTCACCAGCCAGTGGGAACTGTTCCAGGCCGAGAAGCGGCTGGTGCAGAGCTTTGCCAAGTCCGGCGTCAAGCTGCAGCTGTTCCACGGCCGCGGCGGCTCGGTCGGCCGCGGCGGCGGCCCGTCGTACGAGGCGATCATGGCGCAGCCGGCCGGGTCGGTGGCCGGGCGGATCCGCATCACCGAGCAGGGCGAGGTGATCGCGTCCAAGTACGCCGACACGCTGAACGGCGCGCGCAACCTCGAGGCGCTGGTCGCCGCCACGCTGGAGGCGAGCCTGACCGGCGCGGCGGGCAGCGAGACCGACGAGTCGGTGTTCGCCGAGCTGTCCGGCGACGCGTTCGCCGCCTACCGCGCGCTGGTCGAGACCGACGGCTTCATGCAGTACTTCATGGAGGCGTGCCCGATCGCCGAGATCGCCAAGCTCAACATCGGCAGCCGTCCGGCGTCGCGCAAGAGCCTCACCTCGATCAAGGACCTGCGCGCGATCCCGTGGGTGTTCTCCTGGTCGCAGGCGCGGCTGATGCTGCCGGGCTGGTTCGGCTTCGGCTCGGCGGTGTCGGCGTTCCTGGCGCGCCACGGCGATGCCGGCCTCGCGCGCCTGCAGAGCCTCTATCGCAGCTCGCCGTTCTTCAAGGTGGTGCTGTCGAATATGGAGCAGGTGATGGCGAAGGCGGATCTCGCGATCGCGCGCCGCTACGCCACGCTGGTGTCCGACCAGAGCTTGGCCGAACGGCTGTTCGGCGCGATCGAGGCCGAATGGAACCAGACGCAGAACGCCTTGTTCGCGATCACGGGCCAGACCCGACTGCTGCAGGACAACCCGTCGCTGGCGCGCAGCCTCGCGATCCGGCTGCCGTATTTGAACACGCTGAACCTGCTGCAGGTCGAGCTGCTGCGCCGGCTGCGCGAGGACGCCAACGACGCCGAGGCGCTGTGCGCGATCCATCTGACCATCAACGGCGTGGCCGCCGGCCTGCGCAACAGCGGCTGATTCGCTCGCGCTAGGGCTAGAAAAAAAACCGGCCGGGTTATCCCCGGCCGGTTTTTTTTGTGTCGGCTCAGCCGGCCGCCTGCTGTTTGCGCCACTCGCGAAAGCGCATGACGGCGGCGTCGCGGTCGGCCCAGCAGCGCGCCACGCTGGGGCGCTCGCCTAGCGTCTTGAACAGCGCGCTCAGTTCGGCCGACTCGTCGAGCAGGCTAGCACCGAACAGCGACCGGGTCGACTCGACGAGGCCCGGCAGCATCGCCGCCGCGCTGACGTCGGCCAAGGTGAAACCGTCGCCTGCCAGCCACGGTGTCAGCTTGGCGCGGCGCAGTAGCGCGGCGACGCCGCGGCGCATCTTCGCCAGCGCCTCGTCGCGCTGCTCGGCACTGAGCGGGCTGTCCCACATCAGGTGGCTGCTCAGCGGGATACCCGGGGTGTACAGGTAGAGTTCAAACAGCGCGGTCAGCTCGCGCACGTGCGCGCGGCCGAGCGGAGTCGGCGGCAGCAGTGCGGTAGTCGGGTACGCGTCTTCCAGCCATTCGAGGATCACCGACGATTCGGCCAACGGTTCGCCGTTGATCTCGACGAAGGGGATCTTGCCCATCGGGCTTTTGGCCAGCAGCTCCGGCTCCTGCGACGGCGGGGTGAACTGCTCCTGGAAGTTCACGCCCTTTTCGATCAGGGCGATCTTGACCTTGTTGTAGTGGGGGGACAGCGCGGCACCGTACAGGGTGATCATCGGACACTCTCCATCGGGGGGAAGCCTCTTTGTAGCACGAATGCCAACGGGATTGGGCGCAAAAAAAAACGCCGCCCGGGTGGGCGGCGTGCTGTCATCGTACTGGTCTCTTAGCGCGCGGCGGTCAGTGTCATCTGCTGCGCCTTCTGCGCCAGCAGCTTCTTGATGATCGGCACCGCCTGAGCGGCGGCCTTCTCGCCCTCGAGGATCGCCTGGTTGCGCTGGGCGAAGCCGGTGGTGCCGATGTGCTGCACCTGCGGGCGGATGATCACGTCGGCCTGCTTCAGTTCGTGCTGCAGCATCGGCACGCTCATGATGTTGAGGCTCTGGTCGAGGATCGCCAGGAAGCCGCCGCCGCTGCCGGCGCGTGGTCGCGCCGAGATGTCGACCGCGATCACGAAGTCGGCGCCCATCTCGCGCGCGGCGCTGACCGGCACCGGGCTGGTCAGGCCGCCGTCGACGTAGCGGCGGCCGTTGATCACCGCCGGCTGGAACACGTTCGGGATGCTTGCCGACGCGCGCACTGCCTGGCCGGTATTGCCGGTCTTGAACACCATCCGCGCACCGCTATCGAAGTCGGTGGCGACCGCGGCGAACGGCCGGGCCAGTTTCTCGATCGGGCGGTTGCCGACCTGGCGGTTGACGTAGTTGGCGAGCGCCTCGCCCTTGATCACCCCGTCGCTCGACAGGCTGAAGTCGGTCAGGTTGGTCTCGTCGAGCTGCACCGCCTTCAGCTGCAGCTGGAAGCCGTTCAGACCCGACGCGTACAGGCTGCCGACCAAGGCGCCGGCGCTGGTGCCGGTGATGATGTCGGCCTTGATGCCGGCGTTTTCCAGCACCTTGATCACGCCGATGTGGGCGAAGCCCTTGGCGGCGCCGCCGCCGAGCGCCAGCGCGATCTTCGGTTTCGGCTGCGGTTTCACCTCGGCCGGCGGGGTGGGAGGGGCGACCGGGGTTGGTGCGGTGGTCGAGGTACAGGCGGCCAGCGTCAGCGCGGCCAACAGGGTAATAGGGCGTAACAGTGATTTCATCATTGAAAAAGGCCGGGGTCGCCGGCCTGGGCATGCTCTCATAAAGATAATCATCGGCGCGGTGCTTGACCGGGCTTGGCGAATTCGATCACCTGGCGGCCGTCGGGCAACAGGTTGGCCTTCTGCTTCGGCCGGCCGAACCAGGCGTGCCCGTATACGACTTCATAAGTCGCCGGGAGTTTCCCGTCGCGGCGACGCACCTCGTAGGCGGCGCACACCTGCTGCCAGGCGTGCTTGCCCATCAGGCCGCGGCCGCGGCCGCCGGTGGCGTTGTGCGCGCCGATCGCCTTCAGGTCCTGCATCACGCCGCGCGCGTCGTCGTAGGTCAGCACGATCTTGTCCATGTCCATCACCGGCTCGCCGAAGCCGGTGCGCACCAGCGCGTCGCCCAGGTCGTGCATGTCGATGAACTGGTTGACGTGGGTGGCGCCGTCGACGCCGGCGAATGCCGCGCGTAATTCCAGCAGTGTGTCCGGGCCAAGCGTCGAGAACATCACCAGGCCGTCCGGCTTGAGCACGCGGCGGAACTCGGCGAACACCGAGTCCGGCACGTTCACCCACTGGATCGCCAGGTTCGACCAGATCATGTCGACGCTCTGGTCGGCGAGCGGCAGCGCCTCCAGGTCGCCGCATACCTGCCACGGCGAGCGCGCCTTGCCCAGCAGTCGGCCGAAGAAGCCGGCGCCGTCCTGCTGCTTGACGCGCGACGCCTGCAGCATCGCCGCGGCCAGATCGAGCTCGATCACCCGCGCGTCCGGGTAGCGCTCGCGCAGCTGCGCGGCGCCGTAGCCGGTGCCGCTGCCGGCGTCGAGGATCACCGCCGGCTCGTGCTTGATGTAGGCGAGCCGTTCGGCCATCCGGTCGGATACTTCGCGCTGCAGCACGGCGGCCGAATCGTAACTGGCGGCGGCGCGCTCGAAGGCGGCGCGCACCCGCGCCTTGTCGGTGTAAAAGGCTTCGCTCATGCGTGGTGGTCCAGGTGGCGGCGCAGCGCCGCCAGAAACTCGGCCTCGTGCGACAGGAACGGCGCGTGCGAGGCCTGCGGAAATTCGGTCAGGGTGGCGTCCGGCAGCGCGTCGGCCAACCAGCGCCCGGCGCCGATCGGCGTGATCATGTCGCGCGCGCCGAACAGCAGCGCGGTCGGACAGCCGATCTCGGGCGCGATGGCGCGCGCGTCGGCGTCGAGCAGCAATTGTAACGCGGGTGCCAGCCCTTGAGGGCGGCCGTGCGAGAACAGCAGCTCGCGCAAGGCCTTCAGTGTGTCGCGCGCCGCGGGGGCACCGAGCGTCTGCAAGGCGAGGAAGCGCTCCAGCGTCAGCTCGAACGCGGTGTCGAGGCTGGCGCCGACCGCCTCGATCTGCGCGCGCGGCTGCGCATGGTCCCAGCTCTCGTCGCGCACGAAGCGCGGGCTAGTCGACACCAGGGCCAGGCTCCGTACCGAGTCGGGGTGGCGGTGCGCCCAGTGCTGGGCGATCAGGCCGCCGAGCGACCAGCCGACGAGATGCAAGGGCAGTGGAAATTGCTCGGCCAACTGGTCGGCGATCGCGTTGGCAGTATACGGACCGGCGGGGAGGGGGCTGGCGCCGTGGCCGGGCAGGTCGACCAGATGCAGCGTGTAGCTATCGGCCAGTTGTTCGGCCACCCGGGCGAACACGCCGCCGTGCAGTCCCCAGCCGTGCAGCAGCACCACGTCCGGGCCGCGGCCCAGCGTTTCAACAAAACAGCTCATCGGCGCAAGATGCGGGCAAAACGCTATTTTCGCAAGAGCGCGATGCGAAAGAAACCGCCGAGGCCGGCCGTTTCGTCGTGGATCTTGGTAAGGCCGGTGGCGGCGACGATGTCGCCGAGCCGGCGGTTGATGTCGGTGGCGATCAGCCGGGTCAGTAGATTGGCCGAACGGCGCAGCAGGCCGGCATGGCCGGCGTCGGGCAGGAACTTGTCGAACACCACCACCCGGCCGCCCGGCTTCAGCACCCGCTCGACTTCCTTGAGGCAGGCGACCGGGTCGGGGATCACCGCCAGGATCAGGTGCAGCACTACCGCGTCGAATTCGCCGTCGGCGAACGCCAGCTTCTCGCCGTCCATCACCCGCGCCTCGACGGCGAGGCCGAGCGTGCGGGCGCGCGCCTGCAGCTTCGCGAGCATGCCGGGCGAGATGTCGATGGCGGTCAGCCGCTGGCTGGGCATCAGGAAGTCGAGGTCGAGACCCGTGCCGGCGCCGACGATCAGCAACCGTTCGTCGGGTAGCGGCTCGAGCAGGTTGATCGCGCGCCGCCGCTGGCCGGCGAACACCACCGCCACGCGGTCGTAGAACGGCGCGTAGAAGTTGTAGCGCAAGCGGTTAAATTGGCTGGCAAGCGGGTGCGACATGGTCGGCCACCTTGACGAGTGGCGTCGCCAGGCGCGACCAGTCCAGTTGCTCGGCCGGTGCCGGCGCCGCGAAGTAGAAACCCTGCAGGGTGTGACACCCCATTTCACTTAGACGGCGCAGCTGGCCCTCGGTTTCCACCCCCTCGGCGACCACCTCCAGGCCGAGTGCCTCGGCCAGTGCCAGGATGGCGCGCACGATCGCATCGGCCTCGTCCTTGCTGTCGACCTCGCTGACGAAGGCGCGGTCGATCTTCAGCTTGTCGAAGCGATAGCGGTGCAGGTACGAAAGCGCCGAGTAGCCGGTGCCGAAGTCGTCGAGCGCAAGGCGCACGCCGAGCTTGCGCAGCGCCGCCATCACCATCGCGGCGGTGTCCGGCTCGTCGATCAGCGCACTCTCGGTGATCTCCAGGTACAGCGTGCCGGGCGGCAGGTCGAGCTGGCGCACCAGTTGGGTCAGCCAGGTGACGAAGCCCGGGTCGTGGAAGTTGGTCGACGACAGGTTGATGTGCAGCGCCAGCGACGCCGGCACCCGGCCGGTCAGCTGCCAGCGGGTCAGCTGGCGGCAGGCCGCCTCGATCATATAGCGGTCGAGCCGGACGATCAGGCCGCTTTCCTCGGCCACCGGCAGGAAGGTGGCCGGCGACAGCATGCCGCGCTCCGGGTGGCGCCAGCGTACCAGCGTCTCGAAGCCGACCAGCTCGCCGCTGATCGCGTGCACGAACGGCTGGTAGTAGGGGATCAGCTGGTCCTGTTCCTCGAGCGCGCGGCGCAGCTCCGACTCCAGCGCCAGCTGGTCGGCCTGGTCGCGGCGCAGCGCGTGGTTGAACAGCGTGTAGCCGTGCCGGCCCTGCTGCTTGGTGCGGTACATCGCGTGGTCGGCGTCGCGCAACAGGTCGTCGGCCTGGTGGTACAGGTCGCGGTCGGCCAGCACCACGCCGACGCTGGCCGAGGTGAACACCTCGCGGCTGTGCAGGATCACCGGGTGTTCGAACTCGGCGACGATGCGCCGCGCGATCGGCTCGCAGTCGTCGAAGCTCTTCACGTCGGACAGCAGCACCGCGAACTCGTCGCCGCCGATCCGCGCCAGGAAGTCGGTCTGGCGCAGGCAGCGGTGCAGCCGCGCGCCGACCTCGAACAGCAAGTGGTCGCCGGCCAGGTGGCCGAGCGTGTCGTTGACCCGCTTGAAGCGGTCCAGGTCGATGAACAGCACCGCGAAGCGGTGGCCGCCGGCGATGAACTGCTCCCAGCTCTCGCGCAGCGTTCGCGCGAAGTAGGCGCGGTTGGGCAGGTTGGTGAGCGGGTCGTGCAGGCTGTCGTACTTGAGCTGGGCGTTGGCCGCGTCGAGCTCGCTGGTACGCTCGCGCACCCGCGCCTCGAGCGCGGCGTACGAGCCCTGCAGCGCCTCGAGCGCGCGCAGCCGCGACAGCGCCGCACCGATGTGGTTGGCGACGAATTCGAGGATTTCCTGCTCGCGCAGGCTGAAGCGCACCGTGCTGTCGTCACTCGACACCGCCAGCACGCCCAACAGATTGTGTTCGCTGAACAGCGGCACCCCCAGCCAGTTGATCGGGTTGCCGTCGCCCTGCGTCTTGCTGGTGGTCAGCAGCGGCCGGCCGCTGTGCAGCACCTGCTCGATCGCGCCGCGCCCCGGGCGGCGCGGCGCGGTGCTGCCGGCGCTCGAGCTGTACGGGAAGCTCAGCAGGTCCTGGCCGGCGTCGTACAGCGCCACCAGGCAGTGGCTGGCCGGCATCAGTTCGGCCAACAGCCGGTGCAGGCCGGCGAGAAAGGCGCCCAGCGACAGACTGGTGTTGGCCAGCTCGGCGATCCGGTACAGCACGCCGTGCAGCCGCTCGTGGTGCTGGCGGTCGGCGACCTCGGCGCGCAGCCGGGCGTTGACCCCCTCCAGTTCGCTGGTGCGGCACTGCACCTGGCGCTCCAGCTGGCTCGGGTAGCGCAGCGTGTCGAGCGCGAAACCGAGGTGGCGGGCCAGCAGCAGCAGGCTGGCCTGCTCGGCGGTGGACAGCGCCTCGCCCTGGTAGCGCTGCAGCACCAGCGCACCGACCGGCTGGCCGAGCGCGTTCACCAGCGGCACCGCCATGCCGCTGGCTGGCAGCGGGGCGTGCGGCGGGCACGGCCAGCCCTGTTCATGGATCAGCCGCACCAGTGCGTCGCGGCTGTAGTAGAGCGGCTGGCCCGACTGCAGCAGGTGGCCGACCAGCCGCGGCGGCAGCGCGTCGGCGGCCGGCTGGGCCGGGTCGAGCGGATGGCGCTCGTCGCGGTAGAACGGAAAGCGCAGCGCGGCGTGCTCGTCGTCGAGCAGTGCGATGTAGCAGTGCTGCGCGTCCATCAGCCGCTCCAGCCGCCGCAGGAACTGCTGCGCCAGTTCCTCGGCGTGGCCGCACTGGTGGCCGAGTTGGCTGATGTCGAGCAGGATTTCGTGGGACAGGCGGGAGACGGTCAGCGCGTCGCGCAGCCGGACGCACAGCAAGTGGCCGGCCAACAGCTCGGCGAGCGCATCGAGGTCGGGACAGGCCTGGCCGCGCCAGACCAGCCAGCCGACCGTCTGCTCCGCTTCGCGCAGCGGCAGCGCGCCGCCGTCGGGTGGCGCGGCCAAGCCGGCCTGCAGCGCGTCGGCGCTGGGCAGCGCGTCGGCCTGGCCGAGCGCCGCCAGCCGCAGCCAGCGTTGGCCGCGTTGCGCCCAGATGGCGAGGGCCGACAGCGAGCCGTGGCGGGCCAGCATCGCCAGGGCTTTGTCGAGCGCGGCCGGCGGCGTTATCAGGTTATCAGCCGTGCTTGTCATCGAATGATCGTGGCGCTTTCCGCATATATACACACTACGACAGACCGGGAGCTTTCTTTAGCGTCGCTAATAAATCTCCGGCGTCGTTGCCCTGGGGCTTGCTCGCGGCTCTTCGTGCGTAGCAGGGCGGCAGCGCCGCACCCCCTGTGTCCAAATCGCCCGTCCGACATCCCCCGATCGGCACCGAGCACGGCACAGGGCTGATCGGGGCCCCTATTCGAATTGTTGCAGCACGTCGGCCAGCTGTCGGCAATCCTCCTCGCTGTGCGCCGCCGACAGCGCGATGCGCAGCCGCGCACTGCCTTCCGGCACCGTCGGCGGACGAATCGCCGGCACCCACAGCCCGGCCTCACGCAGCGCTGCGGCCACCCGCAGCGCGTCGGCGTCGCTGCCGATCACCAGTGGCTGGATCGGCGTGCGCGAGTCGCCCAGCGTAAATCGGCCGGCGCCGAGCATCGCACGGCATTGTTGCACCCGTTCGAACAAGCGTTCGCGCCGCCAGCCCTCCTCGCGCAGCAGTGCGACGCTGGCGCTGACCGCGCAGGCCAAGGCCGGCGGCTGCGCGGTCGTATAGATATAGCTGCGCGCGCGGTTCACCAGCCAGTCGATCAGCCGACGCGAGCCGAGCACCGCGGCGCCGGCGACGCCGGCGGCCTTGCCGAGCGTGATCATGCCGATCACCCGTTCCGAGCCGGCGAGCGCCGGGCATTCGCCGAAGCTGCCGCGGCCGTCGCCGAGCACGCCGAAGCCGTGCGCGTCGTCGAGGTACAGCCAGGCGTCGAACCGTTCGGCCAAGGCGAGCAGGCCGGCCAGCGGCGCCTCGTCGCCGTCCATGCTGTAGACCGCGTCGACGGCGATCAGCCGGGTGCCGGCGGGGCTCTGTTCGAGCTGTTCGGCGAGCTGCTCGAGGTCATTATGCTTAAATCGCTTAAAAGTCGCACGCGATAATACGCACGCGTCATTCAGCGACGCGTGGTTGAGCTTGTCGGCGAACACGGTGGCGTGGCGGTCGAGCAGGGCGGTGAGCACGCCGAGATTGGCGGCGTAGCCGGACGAGAACAGCAGCGCCGCCTCGACGCCGACGAAGTCGGCGAGCGCCGCCTCGGCCGCCTCGTGCGCGCCGAAGTGGCCGGCGACCAGGTGCGAGGCGCCGCCGCCGACCCCCCAGCGCGCCACGCCTTCTTGGACCGCTGCGATCAGGCGCGGGTGGTTGGCGAGGCCGAGGTAGTCGTTGCTGGCGAACGAGATGAACTCGCGGCCGTCGATGACGAGCTGGGTGCCTTGCGGGCTGTCGAGCAGAGCGCGGTGGCGGTAGCGGTGCGTGTCGGACAGCGCCGACAGCGCATCGGCCAGTTGGTTGGGGCGCATGGGGTCCTCATGAAAAATTGGCCGAAACCGTCTCATTATATAGAGAGTGTTTCGGCCAACCGGTGGATAGGAATGACGCGGGTTTAAAGTGGCGCGAGGTCGAGCTTGGTCAGCAGCGCGCGGTCGGCCTCGACGTCCGGGTTGCCGGTGGTCAACAGCTTGTCGCCGTAGAAGATCGAGTTGGCGCCGGCGAGGAAGCACAGCGCCTGCATCGCCTCGGGCATGCCGCGCCGGCCGGCCGACAGCCGCACGTAGCTCTCCGGCATGGTCAGCCGCGCCACCGCGATGGTGCGCACGAACTCGGTCCAGTCGAGCTCTTCGGCGTCCTCCAGCGGCGTGCCTTCCACCTTCACCAGGCTGTTGATCGGCACCGACTCCGGCTGTGGCTCGAGGTTGGCCAGCTGGGTGATCAGCCCGGCGCGATCCTCGCGCGTCTCGTTCAGCCCGACGATGCCGCCGCAGCACACCGACAGGCCGGCGCCGCGCACCTTGCCGAGCGTGTCTAGGCGGTCCTCGTAGTCGCGGGTCTGGATGATGTCGGCGTATTTGTCCGGTGCGGTGTCCAGATTATGGTTGTAGTAGTCGAGGCCGGCGCCCTTGAGCTTCTCGGCCTGACCATCCTTGAGCAGGCCGAAGGTGGCGCAGGTCTCCAGCCCCAGTTCCTTGACCTGACGCACCATATCCAGCGTCTGTTCCAGGTCGGCATCCTTCGGGCCGCGCCAGGCGGCGCCCATGCAGAAACGCCCGGCGCCGTTGGCCTTGGCGGCGCGCGCGGCGGCGACCACCTGGTCGACCGTCATCAACGGCTCGTTCGGCACCGGCGTGTCGTGGTGCACCGACTGCGGGCAGTAGCCGCAGTCTTCCGGACAGCCGCCGGTCTTGATCGACAGCAGCGTCGACAGCTGCACCCGGGTCGGGTCGAAATACTGGCGATGCACCTCGGCGGCGCGGAACACCAGTTCCATGAACGGCAGCGCGTACAGCGCCTCGACTTCGCCGACCGACCACTGGCCGGACTCGCGGTGCGGGGTGGCCGGGCGCTGGAAAACGATCTGATTTGAAGACATATCAATAATTGTCGTCTATGAAGGTTTAAGAACACTGCGAGTGATGCTGCGCGATGCCCCCTACGCTGTCAAACCTGCTGGATCGATTTGTTAACAACTGCCCATTTTTTGAGCAGCAATGCGCGTTGTGTGGCAGTCGAGATGCGCTTAATGGACTTTGTGCTGTTTGTCAAGACGGTCTGCCGTGGTTTAGTGGTCTGAGCTGTCCGCATTGCGCCTTGCCGCTCGCCGTCGCGGCGCCGTCATGCGGTCAATGCCAGCGTTTGCCGCCGTTTTTCGACCGGCTCGACGCCGTCCTGCGCTTCGATTTCCCGCTGGCCGGGTTGTTGCACGCCTGGAAATACGGCCGGCGTTACGAATTGTCCGGGGTGATGGCGCAATTATTCGCGCTAAATGTTGCCAACGTCGGCGAAAAACCAGACTTGGTGCTGCCGGTGCCGCTGGCGCCGGCCAGGCTGGCCGAACGCGGTTTCAACCAGAGCGAGGTGCTGGCGCGTGCATTCGCTGCTACACTGGCCAGCCCGTTTTCGGCGACACGAGTGTGGAGAAAACGCAACACCCCGCCGCAGGCCCGTTTAACGCTGGCCGAAAGGCGCCGCAATTTGCGTGATGCCTTTGGCGTAGACCCTGCCGTAAAAGGGCTTCACGTACTGCTGGTGGACGACGTTGCCACCTCGGGATCGACCCTCTCGGCGCTGGCGCTGGTGCTGAAAAAACAGGGGGCAAAACGGGTCGACGCCAGAGTGCTGGCACGGGCCATTTTTTCTAAAACTTGACCAAGCGTTTGATTCCTTGGAACAATCCGCCTCGCTATCAATGTTTACCGTAGTTCTTTACCAGCCGGAAATCCCGCCCAACACGGGCAATGTGATTCGATTATGTGCCAACACCGGCTGTGAACTGCACCTGGTCAAACCGCTGGGCTTCCCGCTCGACGACGCTAAATTGCGTCGGGCCGGACTCGATTACCACGAGTATGCCCGGCTGGTGGTTCATGAAGACTTCGACGCCTGCCTGACCGCGTTGTCAGGGCGCCGGATCTTCGCCGCCACCACCAAGGGTGCCACCCGTCATGACCAGGTGGCTTTCCTCCCCGGGGATGTACTGCTGTTCGGCCCCGAGTCGCGCGGCCTGCCGGAAGACGTGCTTGCACGCTTTCCTGCCGAGCGCCGGATCCGGCTGCCGATGCGGCCGGATTCCCGCAGCATGAACCTGTCCAACGCCGTGGCGGTGACAGTGTTCGAAGCCTGGCGCCAAACCGGCTTCATTGGAGGGAGTTGACGTTCACCGTTGGCACAACAGCATAAGGGAGGTATATGAAACCTGTTCTCCGATGGCTGTGGCTAGCTTTTCTCAGTCTGGTACTGGTGGCCTGCTCCACCGTAAAACCCGCCAGTGCCACCAGTCAGCCCAAGAAGGTCGCCAGCAATAAAGGCGCCTATTTCCAGAAAGACGGCCCGGCCGCGCACATTCCAGTGAACCTGGAGCTGGTGCCGGACGCGGTCCCGCAGAACGAGCCGCTCATCCGGTCCGCCAACCGCCCGTATACCGCGATGGGCATGAGCTTCCGTCCGGATACCAGCGCCAAACCCTACCAGGTGGTGGGGCGGGCGTCCTGGTACGGCAAGCAGTTCCACGGTCGCAAGACCACCTCGGGTGAACGCTACGATATGTTCGCGATGACCGCGGCGCATCCGACGTTGCCGATCCCGAGCTATGCGCGGGTGACCAATCTGCAGAACGGCAAGGAAGTGATCGTGAAGATCAACGACCGCGGTCCGTTCCACCCGCATCGGGTGATGGACATGTCGTACGCGGCCGCCTACAAGCTCGGTTTCGTCAAGAACGGCAGCGCCAAGGTGCGCATCGAGCGCGTCTGGCCGGCGGCCGGTGGCGAAGCGGTGGCGCACAACGAGCGCGCCGCCGAGCTCAAGCCGGTCTACCTGCAGCTGGGCAGCTTCTCGAAGCTTGCCAGTGCCGAGTCGCGGCTGAAGGAGCTGGTCGGCCACTTCGACAGCCAGCAGGACGCCAAGCTTGCCATCGTCAACCAGCAGGGCAACTACCGCGTGCGCATGGGGCCGTTCGACAACCCGGCCGAGGCGCAGAAGACCGCGGCCGAACTGAGCGTGACCGCTCAGGTGACCTCCAGTTAAGCGGGGTCTGACCATCGAATGTAAAAAGGCGAGGAACTCAGGTTCCTCGCCTTTTTTTGTGGCTGGTCGGGACGTAAAAAAACCCCGGTCCCGCAACGGGGCGGGCCGGGGTCAGAAGCGCCTCAATGTCAGATCAAGGCACCCGCTCAGGGAGGGTAGCGGGAGGCGCCATAATGACGCCTGCGTACTTAGTGCACGCCCCGTGCGGTAAAGTTCCCGTCGCGGCTCAACCGGCGTTGCTGTCGTCCTCGTCGTGCGGCGCGGCGGTCTCGTCGGCCAGCGCGAACCAGTCGTTGACCACCTGTTCCACCGTGTCCATGCCCTGCTTCTTCAGGCTGGAGAACAGCTGCACGCTGACCGGCTGGCGTTCGGCGCGCTCGGCCAGCGCCTCTTTCACCCGGGCCAGCGTCTTGGCCTGCTCCTGGCGCGACAGTTTGTCGGCCTTGGACAGCAGGATGTGCACCGGCCGGCCGGTGTCGCCGAAGAAGTCGAGCATGCGAACGTCGAGGTCTTTGAGTGGATGGCGCGCGTCCATGATCAGGATCAGCCCGACCAGGCTCTGGCGGCTCTGCAGGTAGCGGCCGAGCAGTTGCACCCAGTGGGCGCGCACCGGTTCCGGTACCTGGGCGTAGCCGTAGCCCGGCAGGTCGACCATGAAGCGCTCGTCGCCCAGATCGAAGAAGTTGATGTGCTGAGTGCGGCCGGGGGTCTTGGAGACGTAGGCGAGCCGGGTGCGATTGGTCAGCGTGTTGATCGCGCTGGATTTGCCGGCGTTGGAGCGGCCGACGAACGCCACTTCGGCGCGAGTCGGCGGCAGATCTTTCAGGTGATTGACAGTGGTATAAAATGTAGCGTTCTGAAAGATAGACATAGTAGTAAGGCTGAAATCAGTTGGTATAGAATAGCAGGTTTAGAATTGCCACTCTTGCTGACAGTTACCGCATTCTCCTAAGGAGCGACCATGAAACCTAAGATGCTCTTGGCGCTGGCCGCCGCCGCCGTAGCTGGCAGCGCCTTCGCGGCCAGCCCGGTATACCAAGGCGACCCGGCAAAGGGCAAACTGATCGTGGATCAGGTGTGTGCCGCCTGCCACGGTGTCGATGGCAACAGCGCGGGGTCGAATTACCCGGCACTGGCCGGCCAACACCAGAAGTACATTCACGATCAGCTCCAGGCTTTCAAAGGCAATGCGCGCAAAAACCCGGTGATGATGGGGATGGCCGCTCCGCTGTCGGATGACGACATGTGGAACGTATCCGCGTACTTCAGCTCGCAGAAGATCAAGCCGCGTGAGGCCAACAACAAGTCGCAGATGGCGCTCGGCAAGCAGGTCTACCGCGTCGGCAACCCGGTCACCCGCGTGCCGGCCTGTATGGCCTGCCACGGCCCGGCCGGTTCCGGCATCCCGGACAAGTTCCCGCGCCTGGGCAGCCAGCACGCCGCTTATGTACTGACCCAGCTGAACAACTTCAAGGCCGGTACCGAGCGCAAGAACCCGGTGATGTCCGACATCGCGTCGCGGATGAGCGATGCCGAGATGAAGGCGGTGGCCGAATACATCTCCGGCCTGCGCTAAGCCGCGCGTGGCTGACCGCGCCGCAAGGCGCGGCGTCGGGCGCAACTTTCGTGCCCCGTGTTACTCAAAAGGGGAGCCCGCTCGGGGCTTCCCTTTTTTTGTGCCGTACAAATAGATGAAAACAAGCAAACGCCAGGCCGGTTTTGGTTCTTCCCTGTTCGAGTTGTTGAGCTCGATGCGTTTTGCCATCGGCCTGTTGACCATCCTGGCGATCGCCTCGGTGGTGGGCACGGTGCTCAAGCAGAACGAACCGTACCCCAATTACGCCTTCGAGTTCGGCCCGTTTTGGTTCCGCGTGTTCGAGGCGCTCGGCCTCTACGACGTGTACCACTCCGGCTGGTTCCTGGTGATCCTGGCCTTCCTGGTGCTGTCGACCGCGCTGTGCATCACGCGCAATGGTCCGGGCTTCCTCAAGGAGATGAAGGGCTTCCGCGACAAGGCGAGCAATGTGTCGCTCGCCGCGATGAAGCACAGCGTCGAGCTCCACGGCACCGTCAAGCCCGAGGCGCTGGCCGCCTACCTGAGCCGCGAGGGCTTCCGCTTCAAGGTGCGCGAGCGCGACGACGGCGCGACGCTGTTCGCCGCCAAGAAGGGCTCGGCCAACAAGCTCGGCTACTTCTGCGCGCACATCGCGATGGTGGTGATCTGTATCGGCGGCCTGCTCGACGGCAACCTGCCGCTGAAGCTCGGCGAGCTGGCCGGCCGGATCGTGCCGGAGACGCGCGACATCCCGCAAAGCCAGATTCCCGAGCCGAGCCGTCTGTCGGCCGGCAACCTGTCGTTCCGCGGTAACGTTACCATTGCCGAGAACAAGAGCGCCGACGTGATCTTCCTGAACGCCGGCAACGGCTACCTGGTGCAGGAGCTGCCGTTCATCGTCACGTTGAAGAAGTTCTATGTCGGCTACTACAGTAACGGCATGCCGAAACTGTTCGCCAGCGACATCGTGGTCACCGACAAGAAGACCGGCAAGGAGACCCCGGCGACGGTGAAGGTGAACCACCCGCTGATCGTCGACGGCATCGCGATCTACCAGGCGAGCTTCGGCGATGGTGGCTCGCCGCTCACGCTTACGGGCTGGAACCTGGCGCAGCCGGCGATGGCGCCGGTGACGCTGCGCGGCACCTCGCTGGCCTCGCAACCGTTGACGGCGAACGGCCGCGACTACCAGCTGGAATTCGGCGAGCTGCGCGTGTTCAACATCGAGAGCATGGGCGGCGCGCAGAACGACGCCAAGACGCTGGCCGACCGGATGCACGACGCGCGCGAGGTGAAGCGCGAGAAGGCGCTGAAGAACGTCGGCCCGAGCATCACCTTCAAGCTGCGCGACGCCCAGGGCCAGGCGCGCGAGTACCAGCAGTACATGGCGCCGATAGCGCAGGACGACGCGAGCTACCTGATCAGCGGCGTGCGTAGCGAGGTGGCCAAGCCGTTCCAGTTTCTGCGTCTGCCGCTCGACGACGACGGCAATATCGACACCTTCATGCGGCTGCGCACCGCCTTGCTCGACCCGGCGCTGTACGACCAGATCGCCGCGCGCACCGCCGCCAAGGCGCTGCAGGGCCAGGCGATCAGCCCGGCGATGCAGCAGCAGTTCCAGCGCAGCGTGACCTGGGTGCTGGCGCGCTTCGCGCAGGGCGGCTTCAGCGCGCTCGAGACCTTCCTCGACGAGCGCGTGCCGGCCGACAAGCGCCAGGCGGTGGCGCAGACCTATGTGAAGATCCTGCAAGGCGCGGTGGTCGACGTGATGGACGTGGCGCAAGCGCGTGCCGGCCTGAAACCGCTGCCGGCCGACGCCAGGCACTACCGCTTCCTGCTCGACAGCCTGGTCGGCGTCAGCGCCCTGAACGACTACGGCGCGCCGGTGTTCCTGCAGCTGACCGGTTTCGAGCAGGTGCAGGCGTCCGGCCTGCAGATGACCCGTAGCCCGGGCAAGAACCTGGTCTACCTCGGCGCCTTGCTGCTGGTGATCGGCATCCTGTTGATGTTCTACGTACGCGAAGTGCGCCTGTGGGTGCTGTGCTACGGCGACCGCCTGCGCGTGGCGATGAGCTCGAACCGCCCGAACCGCGACCTGGATCGCGATTTTGCGCGACATACCGAATCCCTGAATCAGCTGGTGCGAGACGCATGATGGAATTGGCTCACTCTTACGAAAATCCCCCGCTCCTGAAGCGGCTGTCGGCCGTCGACTGGGGCTACGCGCTCATGGTGCTGGCCGCCGCGGCGTATACCTACGTGCTGTACGGCGAGGTGCTGGACTACTACGAGGTGACGATCCTGGCCGGCGCCTCGCTCGGCCTGGTCGCGCTCGGCTGGTTCTGGAAGGCGTGGCGGGTGTTCTTCCCGCTGACCGGTGCGCTGGCGCTCGGCGCGATCAGCCTGTACCACGGCGATCTCACGCGCAGCCAGAGCGCGTTCTGGCTCAAGTACGCGCTGTCCAGCCAGTCGGCGATCATGTGGATGTGCACGCTGTTCTTCCTCGCCGCGCTGGTGTACTGGGCCGGGCTGATCCGCCGCTCCGAGACGCTGCAGAAGATGGGCAGCAGCCTGACCTGGGCGGCGGCGGCGATGGGCCTGACCGGCCTGTTCGTGCGCTGGTACGAGAGCTATCTGATCGGTAGCGACGTCGGCCACATCCCGGTGTCGAACCTGTACGAAGTGTTCGTGCTGTTCTGTCTGATCACCTCGCTGATGTACCTGTACTACGAGGCCAAGTTCGCCGCACGGCAGATGGGCGCCTTCGTGCTGTTGGTGATCACCGCGGCGGTCGGCTTCATCCTCTGGTACACCTTCGACCGCCAGGCGCACGAGATCCAGCCGCTGATCCCGGCCTTGCAGTCGTGGTGGATGAAGATCCACGTGCCGGCCAACTTCGTCGGCTACGGCGCGTTCTCGATGGCGGCGATGCTCGGCATCGCCGAGCTGTTGGTGCTGCGCGACGCCAAGCGCGCCGAGTCGGCCGGTGACGGCGCGCAGCCGGGCTGGTTCGCCCGCCGCCTGCCGAGCGCCGAGGTGATCGACGAGGTGATGTACAAGGCGATCGCGCTCGGCTTCCTGTTCTTCACCATCGCGACGATACTCGGCGCGATGTGGGCGGCCGACGCCTGGGGCGGCTACTGGAGCTGGGACCCGAAGGAGACCTGGGCGCTGATCGTCTGGCTGAACTACGCGGCCTGGCTGCACATCCGCCTGGTGAAGGGCTGGCGCGGCGAGCCGCTGGCGTGGTGGGCGGTGATCGGCGTGTTCGTCACCAGCTTCGCCTTCCTCGGCGTGAACATGTTCCTGTCGGGCCTGCACTCCTACGGCGGCCTGTAAGCCGTTACCACCAAGGTTGGCCGAACGCTTCGGCCAACCTTGACCCCTTCGACCCCGGCGGTGTCCTGCGACGCGCCAGGGTTGCTCGTTTCAGGCCCTCGGCCGACGCAGGCTTTGACCGCCGCGCGGCGGCCCGGCAGCATGGCGGGCCCACGATAGTTTTCCCGACCCGCGATGCCCTGGTTCCTGTATGTGATCGAATGCGCCGGTGGCCGGCTCTATACCGGCATCAGCACCGACGTGGCGCGCCGCTACGCGACGCACGCCGCCGGCAAGGGCGCGCGCTACACCCGGCTGAACCCGCCCGAGCGGTTGCTGCTGACGGTGGAGTTTGCCGACCGCTCGAACGCGCTGAAGGCCGAATACGCGTTCAAGCAGTTGTCCGCCGCCGAGAAACGCGCGTTCTGCACGCGCCACGGCGAGTCCCGATAGGCAGGGCCGGCCGTGGCAGCGTCCGGCCCTGCAACGGTGCTTAACCCGCCGGCGGCCAGGCAGTGATCTCGACGCTCTCCAGCCGGCGCCCCCGTTCCAGCTCGAAGCCGACCGCACCGTTCAGCGTGGTGCCCGGCGCCAGCGTACCCCGGGTCAGTTCGCGGTCCATCAGCCCCGGCGTCAGCCGCCGGCCGAGGTCGTCGCGGCCGTACAGCTTCAGCTTGTCGAGCGAACGCGGCTGGGCGGAAGTATTGGTCAGCGCGATGTGCGCGACCACCCGGCCCGGCTCCGGCGTCTCCAGCATGTGCACCTTCAGCGGCACGGCGGTCGGTGGCGCGGCGTGGGCGAGGCCGGCAGCGAGAGTCAGGCAGGCGGCGAGCAGCATGGCTTTCATGCGGGGATCCTTGGGTGCGTGGGCAGGGGAGGGTGGCTGCCTATCTTCGACCAAGCGGGCACGGCACGGCAGCCGCTTCGTGTGGGATTTGGGTGACGGTTGGTGACGGCCGGTCGGCGTGCCACAATTGTGCTTATTTGCCGGAGCCTTGCCATGAGCCTGCACTACCACCTGATCCCGGTCACCCCGTTCGCGCAGAACTGCTCGGTGCTGTGGTGCGACGTCACCCGCCGCGCCGCGGTGGTCGACGCCGGCGGCGACATCGCGCGCATCAAGGGCTGGGTCGACGCACAGGGCCTGACCGTCGAGAAGCTGCTGCTCACCCACGGCCACATCGACCACGCCGGCGGCGCGGCGGCGCTGGCCGCCGAACTCGGCGTCGCGATCGAGGGGCCGCAGTCGGCCGAAAGCTTCTGGCTCGACCAGCTGCCGACGCAGGGACAGATGTTCGGCTTCCCGAGGAGCGAGGCGCTGACGCCGGACCGCTGGCTGGAAGAGGGCGACACGGTCAGCGTCGGCGACGAGACGCTGAGCGTGATCCACTGCCCGGGTCACACCCCCGGCCACGTGGTGTTCTACAGCGCCGCGGCCGGGCTGCTGGTCGCCGGCGACGTGCTGTTCCAGGGCTCGATCGGCCGCACCGACTTCCCGATGGGCAACCACCAGCAGCTGCTCGACGCGATCCGGCTAAAGCTGTTCCTGTTGCCCGACGACACCACGGTGATCCCCGGCCACGGCCCGCTCACCACGATCGGCGCCGAGAAGCGCCACAACCCCTTCGTCGCCGACCCGCGCTACCGCTGATGTCGCCCGATTTTGACCGCGCGGTGCTGGCGCAGCTGGCTCGGGTCCCGCCGGGCCACGTCACCACCTACGGCACCCTCGCCGAGCTGGCCGGCTACCCGCGCCACGCCCGCCACGTCGGCCGGCTGCTCGGCCATCTGCCGGACGGGGCGATCGTGCCGTGGCACCGGGTGGTCGGCAGCGGTGGCCGGATCGCCCGGCCGGGCACGCCGGGGGCCGACTACCAGCGGCTGCTGCTCGACGCCGAAGGGGTCGAGGTGGAAGGCAGCGGCCGGGTCGACCTGCGTCGTTACGGCTGGCCGGCCGGCCGTTTCGACTGACGCGGCACGCCGCTTCCCGTGGGCCGTTCGGCCAACGTTGTATCGACGACGCCACCGCGATGCGGTGGCGTTTTGTTTGTCGGTCCCGCCAAAAAAAATGCCACCGCATTGCGGTGGCGAAAAGGATGGAGATTGACAAGAAACCGTGCAGTTACCGCCGATTCCACTGGCGCTGTGTATCGGTATCATCTTAGCGTAAAGCTATAATCCTCACCGTCATTTTTCAGCAAATATTTATGAAAGCAGCCGTATTTTGTTGTTTTGTTGATTAATGATGAATGGGTGACGACAGGGCTGCCCGGTCTGTGGGGGATCGCAGCCTGGGGCTTCTGATGGTGGCGTGGACAGTTCAGGCGGCCCGCGGCAAGGCGGGGCCGTGACGGCGAAGGAGGGGAACCGACGGGCTCGGGCAGAACGGTTCGGGCAATGCCGACGTGCCGGGCTCATCAGGGCGCCGTGCGGATGCTCACCGGCGACGGCGGCCGGTGCGCCGCCAGTCACGATGCGACATGAAAAGCAGAGCCGGTCGGGGCCGGCTATCTCGGCGGGCAGTCAGCCGCGCAGCCGCAGCGTCAGCCCCTTCAGGAAGTTGCGCAGGAACTGGTCGCCGCAGGGCCGGTAGTTCTTGTGGTCCGGGCTACGGAACAGCGCCGACAGCTCGGGCTTGGAGACCCGGAAGTTGGCCAGCTTCAGCGTCTCGATCACGTCGTCTTCCTTCAGTTCGAACGCGACGCGCAGTTTCTTCAGCACTAGGTTGTGCGACATCGGTTCGAGCGGCGGCTGGCGGTCGCTCGGGCCGCGCCGCTCGACGATCAGGCCGTCGAGGTAGGCGGACAACACGGCGGCCGGGCAGTCGCGAAAGCCCTCCTCGTCGTCCTTCTTGAGGTAGGCGGCCAGCGCCTCGCGGTCGACTTCTTGTCCGGCGAGGGCGATCACCTCGACCATCTTGGTCTCGCTGCTGTCGAGCAGGTAGCGCAGGCTGCGCAGGATGTCGTTATTGGTCATGGTAGCTAGGGCCTGGAATGGGTCGGGGCGGATGATAGCGTGAATCGCACCTCAGAATCGGTTCTCAACGCGTCGCGAGCGGGCGTCAGCTCGGGGCGGACGGAGCGCAGGAACCGGAATGTACATGGAGTACATGAGGATTCCCGATCGCTGAGCGTATTACAAATACGCACGCCGACCGCCCAACCCGAGATTACGCCTGCGCAGTAGCTTTGAGGACGGATTCTCAGCCGCGGCCGTTCGCCTGGCGATACAACTGGATTAGCCGCGCGGTCGAGCTGTCGTGCGGCGCCTCCGTCAGCTTGCCGGTCAGCTCGGCGTGGATGGTCTTGGCCAGCTGCTTGCCCAGTTCCACCCCCCACTGGTCGAACGAGTTGATGTGCCAGATCACCCCCTGCACGAAGATCTTGTGCTCGTAGAGCGCGATCAGCGAGCCGAGGTTGCGCGGGTCGAGTCGCGACATCAACAGCGTGTTGGTCGGCCGGTTGCCGCCGAACACCTTGTGCGGCACCAGCGCCTCCAGCGCGTCGCCGGACAGGCCCTGTTCGGCCAACTCCTCGCGCACCTCGTCGGCGGTCTTGCCGCGCATGAACGCCTCGGCCTGCGCGAACACGTTGGCGAGCAGGATCTCGTGGTGGCCGGGCAGGCTGGAGCGGTTCTCCAGCGACGCGATCAGGTCGATCGGCGAGATGTGCGTGCCCTGGTGCAAGAGCTGGAAGAACGCGTGCTGGCCGTTGATGCCGGTCTCGCCCCAGATGATCGGCGCGGTCTCGAAGTCGACCGGGCTGCCGTCGAGCATCACCTGCTTGCCGTTGCTCTCCATGTCGAGCTGCTGAATGAACGCCGGCAGCCGGTGCAGGTACTGGTCGTACGGCGCGATCACGTGCGAGCCGCCGCCGTAGAAGTTGATGTACCAGATGCCGACCATCGCCAACAGCACCGGCATGTTCGCCTCGAGCGGTGCGCTCTTGAAGTGCTGGTCCATGCTGTGCGCGCCGTTCAACAGCTCGGTGAAGTTCTCCTCGCCCAGGTACAGCATGATCGGCAGGCCGATCGCCGACCACAGGCTGTAGCGGCCGCCGACCCAGTCCCAGAACTCGAACATATTCGCCGGGTCGATGCCGAAGTCGGCGACCGCCTGCTTATTGGTCGACACCGCGACGAAGTGCTTGGCGACCGCCTTCTCGTCGCGCGAGCGCGCCAGGAACCATTCGCGCGCGGTGATCGCGTTGGTCAGCGTCTCCTGCGTGGTGAAGGTCTTCGATTCGACCACGAACAGCGTGGTCTCAGAGTGCACCCGCTTCAGCGTCTCTTTCAGCTGCGCGCCGTCGACGTTGGAGACGAAGTGCATGTTCAGGCGCGGGTGGCCGTACGGTTTGAGTGCGCTACAGACCATCAGGGGGCCGAGATCCGAGCCGCCGATGCCGATGCTGACGATGTCGGTGATCGGCTGGTTGGTGTAGCCGAGCCACTCGCCCGAGCGCACCGAGTGCGCGAAGCGGGTCATCCGCTCCAGCACCGAGTTGACCTGCGGCATCACGTCGACGCCGTCGACGCGGATCGGCGCGTTGGTGCGGTTGCGCAAGGCGATGTGCAGCGCGGCGCGGTTCTCGGTGGTGTTGAGCTTCTCGCCCTTGAACATCGCCTTGATCTTGGCCGGCAGGCCGACCTGGTGCGCCAGCTCCATCAAGAGCGCCAGCGTGTCGTCGGCGATGCGGTTCTTCGAGTAGTCGAGAAACAGCCCGTCCACCTCCAGCGAGTAGCGCTCGGCGCGGCCCGGGTCGGTGGCGAACAATTCGCGCATGTGCACGTCCTTCGCCGCGGCGAAGTGGTCCCACAGCGCCTTCCAGGCGGGTAGCTCGGTGAGCAGGCTCATGATTCTCCTCGATCGCTCAGGGGTGGTTGGCGCAGCCGCTTGCGGGTCAGGCTGCGTTTGACTCTTTCCAGCTGCGGGATCAGCGCCGGGCCGCGCTTTAGGGCGACGCCGACCGCCAGCACGTCGATCAGCACCAGGTGCACCAGGCGCGACAGCATCGGGCTGTAGGTGTCGGCGTCCTCGGGCACATCGGCGGCCAGCACCAGGTCGGCGTGTTCGGCCAACGGCGAGTGCGGCTTGGTGATCGCGATCACCGTCGCGCCGTTGGCGTGCGCCAGCGCCACCGCCTCGATCAGGTCGACGGTGCGGCCGGTGTTGGAGATCGCCACCACCACGTCGCCTTCGCCGAGCAAGGTCGCCGCCATCGCCTGCACGTGCGGGTCGTTGTACGACACGGTCGGCAGGCCGAAGCGGAAGAACTTGTGCTGCGCGTCGGCGGCGGTGATACCGGAGTTGCCGAGGCCGTAGAACTCGACCCGGCGCGCCTTGTTCAGCACCTCGACCGCTGCCTCGACCGCGACCGGCTCGACCTGGTTGCGGCAGGCGATCAGCGCGGCGACGGTGTTGTCGAACACCTTGGCGGCGATGTCGTGCATCGCGTCGTCGGGGCGCACTGCGGCGTGCACATAGGGCACGCCCGGCATCAGGCTGGCGGCGAGCTTGAGCTTGAAGTCGGACAGGCCGGAAAGGCCGAGCGAGCGGCAGAAGCGGATCACGGTCGGCTGGCTGACGCCGGCGCGTCGGGCGATCTCGCCGACCGCCTCCTGCATCACCGTGTACGGCTGCGCCAGCACCAGCTCGGCGACCTTGCGCTCGGCGGCCGACAGGGCCGGCAGCTCCTGGCGCACCCGCTCGAGCAGGTTGCCGGCTTCCATCGACGGGGTGTCGGGATGGCTGCTCATGGCGACCAGTACACGGTGAGCGGCAGCGCGAGCAAGGCGCCGACCGGGTAGCGTTGCACGTCCGCTTCGGCGATCGTGGCGATGGCGCGTTTGCCCGCACCGTTGATCGCCAGGAGCCGCGTCTCGGCGGCGGCCAGCGCGGCCAGCGTCAGCGTCAGCCGGCGGTGTGGTGCGGCAGGCGGCGTGATCGCGATCACCTTATTAGGGCTCGCCGGGTCGAGCCCTTCGGCCAACCCTTCCGCGTCGGGGAACAAGGACGCGGTGTGGCCGTCCTCGCCCATGCCGAGCACCGCGACGGTGAGTTCAGGCAGTTCGCGCTCGAGACGCTCGATGTCGGCGGCCGGGTCGGCCGGGTCGGTGACGAAGGGGACGAAACGCGCCGCGGCGGCTTTGCCCGCCAGCAGGTGTTCGCGCACCAGCCGGGCGTTGCTGTCCGGGTGCTCGGCCGGCACCACGCGCTCGTCGACCAGCGTCACGGTGACGCGTGACCAGTCGAGGTCGGCGCCGGACAGCGCGGTGAACAAGGCGATCGGCGATCGGCCGCCGGACACAGCCAGCGCGGCGGCGCCGTCGCGGTCGATCGCGGCCTGCAGCCAGCCGGCGATCGCGGCGGCTAAGGCGGCGGCCTGCGCGGCGGGGGTGTCGAAAGTCTGCCAGTGGGCGCTCATAGGGGTCCTGTCGGTTAGTGTCAGCTTTCCTCGTGCCAGGCGACGCCGTTGCGCGACAACAGCGCGCTCGACGCGGCCGGGCCCCAGCTGCCGGCGGTGTACTGTTTGGGCGGCGTGGTCGCCGCCTCCCAGGTTTCGATGATCGGCTCGACCCAGCGCCACGCCTCGACCAGCTCGTCGCGACGCATGAACAGAGCGAGGCGGCCGCGGATCACGTCGAGCAGCAGGCGTTCGTAGGCGTCGGCGCGGCGCGAGCGCGACATCTCGTGGAAATCGAGGTTCAGGTAGGCCGGCTGCAGCACCAGCGAGTCGCCCGGCGCCTTGGCCATGAAGTGCAGGCGGATGCTCTCCTCCGGTTGCAGGCGGATCACCAGCTGGTTGGCCGAAAGGCCGGAGGGGCCCGGCACCAGCTTGTGCGGCACGTCGCGGAAATTGATCACGATCTCGGCGACCCGTTCCTGCAGCCGCTTGCCGGTGCGCAGGAAGAACGGCACGCCGGCCCAGCGCCAGTTGTCGATCTCGGCCTTGATCGCGACGAAGGTCTCGGTACGGCTGGACGGCGGGATGTGGTCCTCTTCCAGGTAGCCCTTCACCGGCCGTCCGCTCACCGCGCCGGCCTTGTACTGGCCGCGTACCGTCTTGTTGGCGACGTCGTCGGTGCTGAACGGCCGCAGCGACTTGACCACCTTGAGCTTCTCGTCGCGGATCGCGTCGGCGTCGAGGCTGGCCGGCGGCTCCATCGCCACGAAGCAGAGCAATTGCAGCAGGTGGTTCTGCACCATGTCCCTGAGCGCCCCGGTGTTGTCGTAGAAGTCGCCGCGGCTCTCGACGCCGAGGTCCTCGGCGATGGTGATCTGCACGTCGCGCACCCATTCGCGCCGCCACAACGGTTCGAACAGCGCGTTGCCGAAGCGGATCGCCAGCAGGTTCTGCACCGACTCCTTGCCGAGATAGTGGTCGATCCGGTACAGCTGGTCCTCGGCGAAGTGTTTCGCTACCGCGTCGTTGATCGCGTTCGACGAGTCGAGGTCGTGGCCGAGCGGCTTCTCCAGCACCACGCGCACATGCTTGTCGTTCAGGTCGACCGCGGCCAGGTTCTCGCAGATGCCCGCGAACAGGTCGGGCGCGGTGGCGAGGTAACAGACCACCACCCGCTGCGGATGGCCGGCGAGCTTTTCGGCCAGGCCGGGGTAGCCGGCGGCGTCGGACGCATCGAGGCGGAAATAGTCGATCCGCTCGCAGAAGTGCTGCCACTGGCCGGCGTCGAAGTATTCCTTGATGTGAACCCGCGCGTGCTCCTCGACGAAGCCGAGGTATTGCTCACGCGACCAGTCCTTGCGGCCGAGCGCCAGCAGGCGGCCGTCGGTGTTCAGCGAACCGGCGGCGTGCGCCTGATAGAGCGCCGGCAGCAGTTTGCGCATCACCAGGTCGCCGGTGCCGCCGAACAGCACCATGTCGAATGCGGGGGTAGGGTTCACGCCGGGTCTCCGTGGCAGGTAGTGGTAATGTAGTAATACTACCAAAGCGTGGGGGCTTGTCCAGCCAGTTTAGCGGGTGCCGCGCCGATTCGGCATTCCGCGGGCTAAACGCACGAATTGTTTGGTGTTTTTGCGACGGCGTCCGGGCGCTTGCGGCGGTACGGCTTGCATTTTGTTTGTAGTAAAACTACCATCTGGGTATCGTTTTCTACCGCCCGGACCGTTGCCATGCCGCTGCATCCTGTCGTTGCCGAGGTCACCCGCCGCATTGCCGCCCGTAGCCTACCGACCCGCGCCGCCTATTTGGCGCACGTCGCCGCGGCGCAGAAGCATGGCCGGGTCGAGCGCAGCCAGCTCTCCTGTACCAACCAGGCGCACGCGTTCGCGGCGATGCCGGACGACGCCAAGTTCCGCCTGAAGGCGGTCGAGCGTCCGAACCTGGCGATCGTGTCCGCGTACAACGACATGCTGTCGGCGCACCAGCCGCTCGAGGCGTTCCCGGCCTGGATCAAGGACGAAGCCTTGCGTGCCGGCGCCACCGCGCAGTTTGCCGGCGGCGTGCCGGCGATGTGCGACGGCGTGACGCAGGGCCAGGCCGGCATGGAATTGAGTCTGTTCTCGCGCGACGTGATCGCGATGAGCACGGCGGTGGCGCTGTCGCACCAGATGTTCGACGCGGCGCTGTACCTAGGCGTCTGCGACAAGATCGTGCCTGGCTTGATGATCGGTGCGCTGACCTTCGGCCACCTGCCGGCGCTGTTCGTGCCGGCCGGGCCGATGACCACCGGTATGTCCAACGACGAGAAGGCGCACATCCGCCAGCTCTACGCCGAAGGCAAGGTCGGCCGCGCCGAGTTGCTCGAGTCCGAGTCGCAGAGCTACCACGGTCCGGGCACCTGCACCTTCTACGGCACCGCCAACTCCAACCAGATGCTGATGGAGATCATGGGCCTGCACCTGCCGGGCACTGCCTTCGTCAACCCGAACACGCCGCTGCGCGAGGCGCTGACCCGCGCCGCTGCGCGGCGTGCGGTACAGATTTCCAACCAAGGTGACACGCCGACCCCGGTCGGCCACGTGATCGACGAGAAAGCCATCGTCAACGGCATCGTCGGCCTCTTGGCCACCGGCGGCTCGACCAACCACACCCTGCACCTGGTCGCGATCGCCCGCGCGGCCGGCCTCGACATCTCATGGGACGATTTTGACGAGCTGTCGAGCGTCGTGCCGTTGCTGGCACGCGTCTATCCCAACGGTGGCGCCGACGTGAACCATTTTCACGCCGCCGGCGGCATCGGTTTCGTGATCCGCGAGCTGTTGTCCGCGGGTCTGCTGCACGACGACGTCAACACCGTCGCGGGCAAGGGACTGACGCACTATACGAATGAACCGTGGCTCGACAACGGCCAGCTCGCTTGGCGCCCGGCACCGGCGGTGTCCGGCGACCTGGACGTGCTGCGTCCGGCGTCGCAGCCGTTCTCGGCCGACGGCGGACTGAAGCTCATCACCGGGCCGCTGGGTCGCGCGGTGATCAAGGTGTCGGCGGTGAAGCCGGAACACCGGCTGGTCGAAGCACCGGCGCTGGTGTTCGACAGCCAGGACGCCTTGCTCGACGCGTTCAAGCGCGGCGAGCTGGAGCGCGACTTCATCGCGGTGATCCGCTTCCAGGGCCCGCGCGCCAACGGCATGCCCGAGCTGCACAAGCTGACCCCGACCCTGGCGGTGCTGATGGGCCGTGGCTTCAAGGTGGCGCTGGTCACCGACGGCCGGATGTCCGGCGCGTCCGGCAAGGTGCCGGCGGCGATCCACGTCAGCCCCGAGGCGCTCGACGGCGGCGCGATCGCCAAGCTGCGCGACGGCGACCCGCTGCGCCTCGACGCCGACGCCGGCACGCTCGACGTGCTGGTCGACGCGGCCGAGTGGGCGGCCCGCCCGCTGGCTTCGGCCGACCTGTCCGGCAACGACTTCGGCGTCGGCCGCGAGCTGTTCGCCGGTTTCCGCCACACCGCCGACCGCGCCGAGGCCGGCGCGATGAGTTTCCGCCACCCGCTGTGGCACCCCAACAAGGATTGATGACGATGACGATCGACGCGCTTTCCCTCTTGCAAGACGGCCCGGTGATGCCGGTGATCGTGCTGTCCGACCCCGGCCTGGCGCCGGAACTCGGCCGCGCGCTGGTCGACGGCGGCATCCGCGTGCTGGAAGTGACGCTGCGCACCAAGGGCGCGCTCGCCGCGATCAGCCGGCTGCGCGAGGAGGTGCCCGACGCGATCGTCGGCGCCGGCACGGTGCGCACCCGCGCGCAGTGGGAAGCGGCGCTGGAAGCGGGCGCGCAGTTCGGCGTCAGCCCGGGCCTGACCGGCGAGCTAGCCGCGGCGGCGCGCTCGAGCGCCGTGCCGTTCATCCCCGGCATCGCCACCCCGTCCGAGGCGATGCGCGCCGCCGACGAGGGCTTCCTGATCCAGAAACTGTTCCCGGCCGAGGCGGTCGGCGGCGTGAAGCTGCTCAAATCGCTGGCCGGTCCGCTGTCCGAGCTGCGTTTCTGCCCGACCGGCGGCATCAGCGAAAAGAACGCCGGCGACTACCTGGCGCTGCCGAATGTGCTGGCGGTGGGTGGCTCCTGGCTGACGCCGGACGACGCGATCGCGGCGCGCGACTGGGCGCGGATCACCGAATTGGCGCGCGGCGCGCGGGCATTGCGCGAGCGCTGAGCGAAACGATTTCTCCTTGTGTTTTTTGTTGCATTTCTCTCCCAAGGGCGACCATGTGTCGCCCTCTTTTTTTGTCTGGTGGGGTAGGGAGGTTGGCCGAATCGGATGAGTCTTGCTCGGCCAACGTTGTAGTGGGGTAGGAGTGTCGGGGGTGTTGCTGAGGGCCTCCGTGTGGGTGATTACGGAACGATCAGAAGGTTGGCCGAAAGGTTGTGGGAGCCTGTTTTCTCAGGCTTGTTAGGATGGCGGAGGCGACTTGCGCCGCCATCTGGTAGTGCGTTTCTGCCAACGTTGGCGGGGGCGGTGGTTTTGTCGGTCTCGCCCGACTGGCGAGGTTCTTTCTTTTGTCTCGCCAAAAGAAAGAACCCAAAGAAAAGGCGACCCCACGACGCCGGCCCGCTACGCGGGCTGCCCTGCGGGCGCCACGGCCAACGGGCGGCTGCGCAACTCGCGCCGACTGCGTCGGCACTCGGACAGTGCTCGCCGACATCCCCCCGTTGGCCGTGCCGTCCTCGGCGGCGTCGAAGGGGAATTGGCAGTGGTAGGTGGCCGTCGTGAATTGGCTTGGAAAATCAGTGGGTTGTTTTGGAGTAGGAGGTGGGTGTGGATAAAGCCACTGAATGGATGGCTGCTGTGGATAAGCCGCAAGGTTGGCCGAAAGAGCCTGATGCGTGATCCACCGGATAGTGGTCGGCTTCGGCCAACCTTCAAGTAACCGGAAGCCGTTCAGTGGCTTCTTCCAAATCCATTGCCGCCACAATCATCCTGCCCATCCCCCTTTGCGCTGCCGAGCGATCGTCAAGCGGCCAGGTTTTAAGCCGCCGCTTGTTCGAGCGGGCGGACGTTAGCCGCCCGCGAGTTCGGCGGCGCCTGGCCGCTTGGGCAGGTGCGAGGGAAGCCGAAGGCCAGCGCATCGGGGTCGCATTTTCTTTGGGTACTTTCTTTTGGCGAGACAAAAGAAAGTACCTCGCCAGTCGGGCGAGACCGACAAAGCTGCCAGTCCCGCTAACGTTGCCTAAGTAGAACCCAAGACTCCGCCCCCCGGCCAGTCAACAAAAAGCTCGCTGACTCTGTCGTCGAATCTGCTATTCAGTCAGTACGGTAGCACCTTTGCTGACGATGCCACGCTGACGGCGGCGATGCTGGATCGACTGCATGCATCATGCCCATATGTGAGCATGAGCGATGAAAGCTACCGGCGGAAAGATAAGCGAAAAGCGGGGACGGTCAAGAAAGTGACGGCCACCCCAGAGTGCCTGGGTGGGGCAAATTTACTCTGCGATTTACGGCCAAAGTGGGTCAGATTTCAACCGGCGTTGACAACAGGGGCCTGTGCAATCTGACCGCGACTCTGCCGCACTGGCACCGGTCGTGAGCCGGTGGGTGCTTTTGGGGTGACCTACTCCGGCTGAACAATCAGCGGGTCTGCCTTGATGTCGGCCATGGTGTCTGTTTTGTGTGATCAATTGCCATATGGACTGTAGTTGTGATATGGACTGTAGATCGTCGGAGCGCTCTCCCCTTTGCTGTAGTCATACCCACAGTTGGGTGCGCAGTTATTGGCGGCATTGCCGCCTTTACCACGACCATGCTTCTTGTTCTTAGCGGTGCGCCCGGCACGGACATCGTTATCCGACATCCGTTGCATTTCCTGCTGTGTAAAAAGATGGGGGGGCGGGGCGGGGGGATCCGCCTTGATGGTCTCGCTCTGGTAAGGCTCAACGGGTGCTGCCTGAAAAGGCTCGATCGCGAAGCTTGGCTGAATCATGCATGCTAGAACCAATGCAATCTTCTTCACATTCATCTCCTTGCAAGCCATGAGCATGGCCGTTCTTAACGACATTCAGGCTGCCGCACTGGCGGCAGCAGGCCGTGCCGCGAGCCGCATCCGGCACCCGGTTAGGAGAACATGGCAGCTCGTCGCTTCTCTAGCCGCCGGAAAAGGTCGTCGAGCTGCTCTGTTGTGAGTTGACCGGCCCACTTGAGCATTCGCTTGCACTATTCCGCCCGCATCGTCGCGCTCCTTGTCCTACTTGAGTATTGACGAAATCAACACGTAACGCGAACAGAGCCAACAAAAAAGCCGACCCCTCGGCCGGCTTCTTCCAAACAGTGTAACGCAGCTTACCCCGCCTGCAACGCGCTCTCGCTGACCGCTTCCACCTCGACCACGCCCCCGGCACCCACCTCGTCCGCGCTCTCCTCGGCCAGGTCCTGATGACCCTCCAGCCCCAGGAAGCGGAACTCGATCGTCAGCTCCAGCTCGTCGATCCGCATCACACCGAGCCGTACCGTGTCGCCCGGCGCCAGCGTCGGCAGACCCGGCACGCGTACCCGCATCGGCAGGCCGTTCAGGCGCAGCAGGTCTTCCTTGATGAAGTTGGCGGTGATCTCGCTGACGCCTTCCTGGGTGAACCAGCGCAGGCACCAGAAGTACTCCAGCCGGTCCTGGAAGCCCAGATACGCGCTGTACGCCGCGTCGAAGTCGCGCAGCACCGCGAACAGCATCGCGTCGCCCTGCTCGAACTGCGGCGTCTCGCCGCGGATCATCGCGGTCAGCTGGCGCTGGTTGACGAAGTCGGCGGCGCGACGCAGCGGCGAGGTGCTCCACGCGTACTGCGCGACCCCCAGGCCGACGTGCGGCTCGGCCTTGGTGGTCATCCGCACCTTGCCCATCGTCTGCGCGCGATACAGCGCCGGGATGCCGGCTTCGGCCAGCATGCGGCCCCACTCGCTGTTGGCGAGGATCATCAGCTCGGACACCAGTTTGTCCATCGGCGCGCCGCGCTTGCGGGTGGTGATCTGTACCTTGCCGTCGATCACGGCGAAGTTGTAGTCGCTCTGCACCGGGCGGCTCGGGTCGTGCTTGCCGCGGAATTTCTCGCGCGCCACCGCGAACTGCCACAGCCAGACCAGTTCATGCTTGAACGCATAGTCCGGGCCGAAGCCGGCTTCGGCCAACGTTTGTTCGTTGAACACCTGCTCGAGCTGGTCGTGGCGCAGGTTGGCGGCGATGCGCACCTTCTCGATGCGGTTTTCATAGCCGACCGGTTCGAACTGAGGTGTCACCTCGACGTACAAGCTCAGCGCCGGGCAGGCTTCGCCTTCCTGCAGCGTGAACGCCTGCACCAGCTCGTCCGGCAGCATGGTGATCTTGTCGCCCGGGAAGTACACGGTCGACAGGCGCTGGAACACCACCCGCTCGATCTCGGAGCCAGTGGCGATGCCGAGCGTCGGCGCGGCGATGTGGATGCCGACGCGCTTGTTGCCGTTGGGCAGGTCGCTCACCGACAGCGCGTCGTCGATCTCGGTGGTGGCGGCGTCGTCGATCGAGAACGCGGCGACGTCGGCGGTCGGCAGGTCGTCGGACGGCGTCGGCACCGGCAGTGGGCCGAAGCCGCGCCCTTTCGGGAAGTGCTCCATCAGGAAGCCGGCGAGCAGGTAGTCCGGCACCGACGGGATGCCGCCGAGCGCGGCGGCGAGCTTCAGCGGCGACAGCGCCTTCTTCTGGCAGGCGGCGTCGAAGGCCTTAAATTCGAGCGTCTGCTTGTCCGGGCGGTGCAACAGCGTCATCAGCTGGCTCTTGATCGCATCCGGCAGCTGCCCCGCGACCATCTCTGCGACCCAGGCGTCGATCTGTTCCTGTTCGCGTTTCTTCTTCTCGATGCCGGCGAGCGCCGCGCGCAAGGACTCTTCCGGCGCGGCCTTGAAGCGGCCCTTGCCCTTCTTGTAGAAGTACATCGGCGTGCGGTAGATCGCGATCAGCGTCGCGGCGCCCTCGATGGCGTTCGGCTTATGGCCGAAGTACTCGCTGGCGATGCTGTCGAAGTCGAACTCGTCGTCGCCGCACACTTCCCAGAGGAAGTCGACGTCGATCTCGTCGGCCTGCGCCTCGGCGGCCGGCAGGAACTCGGCCAGTGCGCTGGTGAATTCGATCATCACGTTGGCGGCTTTGATCTTGGCGCGCTTGCCGTGCAGGGTGTCGACCTGCAACGAGGCGTCGTTCTTGGTCACCACGGTGCCGACCTTGAAGGCACCGCTTTCCTCGTAAAAAATATTCATTGCGCGCGCTAACAGTGTGGAGCTGGAAGGGGGCGATTATAACAGCGCAGCGGCCCTGCCCGGCAGCCGCCCGACGACGGGTGGCCGGGCCGGTGCCGCCGGTAGCGCGTGCCAATGACAAAGCCGCCGCTCCCCTCCTGGACGAGGCGAGCGGCGGCTCGGGTCGGACCGGCGCTTACAGCGGGGCGGCCAGGAACAGCTTGACGTTGTGTTCGTTGAGCAGCTTCTTCAGCGGCTCGGGCGGCTCGTTGTCGGTGAACACCGAGTGGAACTCGCTGATGTGGCCCATCCGCACCAGCGCGTTGCGGCCGAACTTGCTGTGGTCGGCGGCCAGGTAACGGTGCCGCGCGTTGACCATCATCGCCTGCGCGACGCGCACTTCGCGGTAGTCGAAGTCGAGCAGCGAGCCGTCCGGCTCGATGCCGGAGATGCCGAGGATCGCGTAGTCGACCTTGAACTGGTTGATGAAGTCGAGCGTGGCGACGCCGGTGACGCCGCCGTCCGAGGCGCGGACCGTGCCCGAGGTGATCAGCACGGTAAAGTCCGGGTTGGCCGACATGATCGACGCGACGTGGATGTTGTTGGTGATGACGCGCAGCCCCTTGTGGGTGTTGGTCAGCGCCAGCGCCACCGCCTCGATCGTGGTGCCGATGCTCATGAACAGCGAGGCGTGGTCGGGGATGCTCTCGGCGATCATGTCGGCGATATGCGCTTTTTCGCTCTGGAACTTCCCCTTGCGCGCGAAGTAGTCCTCGTTTTCCACGCTGCTGCCGAGCGCGGCGCCGCCGTGGTAGCGACGCAGCAGGTTGGCCTCGCACAGCTGGTTGATGTCGCGGCGGATGGTCTGCGGGGTGACGTCCAGCAGCCGGGCCAGTTCTTCGATCGGCATGAAGCCGTTGTCGCGGACCAGCTGCAGGATTCTATCGTGTCGAGGGGATCGGCTCATGATGGTTCGAAAGCGAAAATTACGTCACTGTCTTTAACATAGTTGTTGCGACGTGAGCAAATCCGGGCGCGTGCTTTCTTCAATTTCGATACACAAAGGGCGATTTTGATGGACGCTCTGATCCTGGCTATTGACCAAGGCACTACCAGCACTCGCGCGATGCTGTTCGGCGCCGCCGCGACGCGCGCTACGCCGGCTGGCGCGAGGCGGTCGGGCGCACGCTCAGCCGCGACTGAACACCGGCTCGGCCGGCGCCGGCAGGTCGGCGGCGCCGCTGTCGGCGAGGTAGCGGCCGAACGCGGCGCAGTCCATCGGCCGCGCGTACAGGAAGCCCTGCAGCAGCGTCACCTGGCGGGCGCGCAGATAGCCCACCTGGCGCTCGGTCTCCACCCCCTCGGCCACCGTCACCAGCTTCAGCTGGCGACCCAGCGCGATGATCGCGTCGAGCACCGCGCTTTGCGCGTCGCCCCGGATCGTCGCGACGAAACGGCGGTCGATCTTCAGGTAATCCACCTTCAGCTCGGTCAGGTAGGCGAGGCTGCTGTGGCCGGTGCCGAAGTCGTCGATGGCGATCTTCACTCCCTGCTCGCGCAGCCGCTGCAAGGTCGCCTGGGTAGCGCCGGTCGACTCGAGCGCGACCCGCTCGGTCAGCTCGAGCACGATCCGTCCCTGGCTCGCCGCGACCGCCTGTTGCAGCAGCCGGCTGTCGGTGACCAGCGCCGGGTCGGCGAGCTGGCTCGGGCTGATGTTGATGCTCAGATGGAAGTCCGGCGGCAGCACCAGGCCGGCGAGGTCCGTGGCCACCTGACGCATCAACAGCGCGGTGGCGGCGGCGAGCTGGCCGTTTTCCTCCAGCTGCGGAATGAAACGGTCGGGTGGCACCAGCGTGCCGCCATCCGGCTGCCAGCGCATCAGCACCTCGGCGCCGACGCAGCGGCCGCTGCGGGTGTCGATCAGCGGTTGGTAATAGGGCAGGAATTCCCGGTTGCGCAGTGCCTGTTCGAGCCGGCTACTTTGCGAGCGCCGACGCCGCAACGCGCGGCGGGTGACGATGCCGACCACGACGCCGACCAGCAGCAACAGTGGCAGCTTCATCTGCAGCTCGTCGGCGATGTGGCGCCACAGCACACTGCGCTCGGTGTAGCCGAGCACGCTAAATGGGTAGCGGGTCGAGTCGACCTGCACCATCAGCGCATCCGGCTTCGGCAGGTTCGCCAGCAGCTGTTCGCCCAGGTACAGCTGCTCGCCGATCACCAGGCCATGGTCCTGCAGATTGTTGAGCAGCACCCGGCGCAGAAACGGCCGCAGCAGCCGCATGTCGAGTGAGGCGAGCACGCTGTGGCCGTCGGGCAGGCGGCGCAGCATCTCCAGGCTGGCCCGGCCCTCGCCGATCAGCGGGCGTGGCGCCAGCCACAGCGTTTCGGGTCGGGCGAAGCTCAGCTGCGGCATGTCGACGTCGACCCGGCCCAGCGAAGTCAGGCAGTACAGGCTCCGGCCGTTGATCACCCCGATCGTCCGTACGTAGGGGTTGGCCGCGACCACCGGGCTGAGCCGGGTACGCAGCTGCTGGCAGGGCAGCGCGACCAGCGGCTCGACCTGACGCAGCGTTGTGCCGACGTCGTCGAGCAGCCGGTCGATCGCCAGCTGGCTCAACCGGGCGTTCTGCAGCGCCTGCTGCTTCACCTCCCGCTGCATGCCGTAGCCGAGCAGCCAGGCCGCCAGCAGCGCCGCGCAGACGCCGGCCGCGAGCGTGATCAGCCAGTCGCGGCGATGCCGGGCGCTGGCGGTCGGTCCGTGGGAGAACAGGGAGGAGAGAGGCTTCATAGAAAGAGGAAAGGCCTCCCGGCTGGCACGCCAACCCCCGGCGGCGACAGTAGGGCGCGGGCTGAAGGGGTCTCAGTCAACGATCGACTCAGAATGGTGAGTGGCGGCGTGCCGGCTGTCGAGCGCGCAGATCAAACTTTCCGTTCAATCAGTAAAAAATGAAGACACGATTATTAACTAAACGGCCAGAATAGTGAATTTAAATAAAAGCCGCTGTGACAAAAATGTCAGCGAATTGAAAGTGTTTGCTTGCCATCGAGATAGTCGCGCAACTGCTCGACGGGCATCGGTCGGGCGATCAGATAGCCCTGCAGGAAACTGACGCCACATTGCAACAGGTAGCCGCGCTGCGCCGCGGTTTCCACTCCCTCGGCGACCAGCGCCAGATTGAGCCGGCGTCCCAGGTCGATGATCGCGTCGAGCACGGTGACGCCGAGCGAATCGCGGCCGACCGCGCTGACGAAGGCCTGGTCGATCTTCAGGTAGTCGACGTTGAGCTTGTGCAGGTAGGCGAGGCTGCTGTGGCCGGTGCCGAAGTCGTCGATCGCCAGCTGCACGCCGAGCTCGCGAAGCCGGCGCATCGCCTGCTGCACCGCCTCGTCGTCGTCGACCATGTGCCGTTCGGTCAGCTCCAGCACCAGCGTGACGCCGTGCGGCGCCAGGGCGGCGAGGAAGGCGCGGCAGTCGTCGATCAAGGACGGTTCGAGCAGGTGGGCGGGGGCCAGGTTGATGCCGACCTTGAAGTTTGCCGGCAACGTCAGCGGCTCTAGCTGCGCCGCGACATTACGCAGCAGCTGCCGGGTGATCGGCAGGATCAGCCCGGTCTCCTCGGCGATCGGGATGAACAGGTCGGGGCGGATCAGTCCCTTGTCGGGATGGCGCCAGCGGATCAGCACCTCGACCCCGGCACAGCGGCCGGTCTGGCTCTCGATCACCGGCTGGTAAAACGGCTCGAACTCGTTCTGGCGCAGCGCGCGCGTCAGCTCCCGGTCGGCCGAATCGCGCCGGGTCAGCAGCCGGTAGCTCAGCACGCCACCGACGATCCCGCCGAGCAACAGCAGGCCGAGCAGCGGCGCGTAGTGCTGCCAGAAGAAGCGGTTCAGGGTCTGCCGGTCGACCCGCACGGTGGCGCTCAGCGCCGGAAAGCGCGTCGAGCCGGCGTGGGCCTCGATCACTGGCGTGCTGCCGGCGGCGGACGAGGCCGGATGCACCGCGCCGTGGCGGTCCAGATGCAGCGCGCCGATGGTCAGGAAGGCGTCGCTCTCGGTGTCCTCCTGGGTCGGGACCAGCGTCTCGGCGACGAAATGGTTGAGCAGGCCGATCAACACCCCTTCGTTGCCGCGTTCGATGCGCAGCAGCAGCAGCGGCTGGTTCGGGGTCAACTTGTTGCCCGGCAGCAGTGCCAGGTTGCCGTTCCGGGCCAGTTGCGCGTGCGGGTAGTCGAAGACGGCCGCGCCGCTGAGCGACGAGCAGTAGGCCTGCTCACCGCGGTACAGCGACAAGGAGCGTACGTAGGGGGTCAGCGCGGCCGACAGCACCAGCTTCTGGCGGATCTGCGCGCAGTCCTTGTCGAGCAGCGGCAGCACCCGCAGACCGGTGCGCGCGGCACCGTCCAGCATCTCGTTGGAGCTCTGAATGATCTCGCCGGCGCGATAGCCGGCCTTGTTGTTCAGCCAGTAGCGGGCCTGGTAGTAGGCGATCCCCGCGCCGATCGCCGGGCCGAGCAGTGCGACGGCCAGCGCCGCGATCAGCGGCAGGCGACGGGACGGCGGAAAGACGGAACGGAAGGCCTTGAGCGTGGCGGGCATACGGATCGTCGGGCGTGGCGGAGCCCTAGTATAGGGGGCGGCGGCAAGCGGCCCAAGCCGCCGCCGTTGTTTAGAGTCGTGAACAAAACCCAGCGAAGCGATCCCGCTCGTCGCGCTGCCAAACAGTAGTCGTACGGCAAGGCAGCGCAACAACGCCGGGAGGGTTTTAGCTGCGCAGAAACTCGGCTAAGCCTCGTTTTGTTAGCGGCTCTCAACGCACGCTGATGTCCTCAAAGCTGGTGTTGAGCGGGCTGATCACCACGCCCTGCACGTTCTTGCGCGCCGCCTTGTACACCACCGTGTATGCGAGCGGGCTGAACGGCAGTTCGCGGCCGAACACGAGCTGCGCGCGCGAGTACAGATTGCTGCGCGCCTTGACGTCCTGCAGGCCGCGTGCCTGCGTCACCAGGCTGTCGTAGTCCTTATCGCACCAGCGCGCGCTGTTGCTGCCGCCGATCGCGTCGCAGGACAGCAAGGTGCCGAGCCAGTTGTCCGGGTCGCCGTTGTCGGCCGACCAGCCGAGCAAGGCCGCGTCGTGCTCGCCCTTCTTGATGCGCTTGTTGTATTCGCCCCATTCGTAGCTGACGATCTTCGCCTTGACGCCGACCTTCGCCCAGTCGGACTGGATCATCTCGGCCATCCGTTTCGCGTTCGGGTTGTACGGGCGCTGCACCGGCATCGCCCACAGCGCCACTTCAAAGCCCTGCGGCACGCCGGCGGCGCGCAGCAGCTTCTGCGCCTCGGCCGGGTTGTACGGTGCGCCCTTCAGCGCGTGGTAGCCCCACTGGCCCGGCGGGATCGGGTTGCTGGCGGCGATGCCGCTGCCCTGGTAGATGCCGGCGAGGATCGCCGGCTTGTCGATCGCCATGTCGAGCGCGCGGCGCACGTTCGCCTGGTCGAGGTAGCGCTTCTGCGTGTTGTAGGCGAGGAAGCCGAGCGTCATCCCCGGGCGCGAGATCAGCTGTACCTGCGGCGCCTTCTTCAACTCGGCGATGTCGTCCGGCTTCAGGCTGTCGGCCAGCTGGCATTCGCCGGCCTTCAGCCGCTGCGCCCGCACCGCCGAGTCCGGGGTGATCGCGAACACCAGGTTGTCGATCTTGACGTGAGCGGCGCGCCAGTAGCCCGGATGGCGCGCGTAGCGGATCGTCGCGTCCTTCTGGTAGCTCTTCAGCATGAACGGGCCGGTGCCGACCGGCTTCAGGTTGATGTCCTGCGGGCGGCCCTGCTTCAACAGCTGCTCGGCGTATTCGGCCGACAGCACCGACGCGAAGTCGGTGGCGAGGTTGGGCAGGAAGGCGCTGTCCGGCTTCTTCAGCACGAAGCGCACCGTGTGATCGTCGACCTTCTCGACCCTGTCGAGGTTCTTGTCGAGGCCGGCGTCGGCCACGTACGGGAACTCGGTCGGGTAGGCCTTGCGGAACGGCTGGTTCTTGTCGAGCAGACGCTGGAAGGTGAACAGCACGTCATCGGCGTTGAAGTCGCGGCTCGGCGCAAAGCCCGGGATGGTCTGGAACTTCACTCCTTGGCGCAGCGTGAAGGTGTAGGTCAGGCCGTCCTGCGACACCTGCCAGCGCGTCGCCAGGCTCGGGTCGAGCCGGGTGCTGCCCGGCGCGTAGTCGACCAGGCGGTTGTAGATGGTCGCCGACGAGGCGTGGAAGGTGGTGCCGGTGGTGAACTGCGCCGGGTCGAAGCCCTCCGGGCTGCCTTCGGAACAGTAGATCAGCGTGCCGCCGGCGTGGGCGGTGGTGGCGAGGACGAGGGCGGGCAGGGCCAGGCGGCCGACGGAACGCAGCATGATTGAGATCACCGGTCTGGGGATGGACCGATTAGTCTACTGGCTTATCGTTTCTGGTGGAAATACCCGCCGGCGATTGGATAATGTCGTTTGCTGCTATGTGGCTGGCATGCGACGCCGGCCGTTCGGCCAAGCTTGCGGGCATGAAAAAGGCCGGGACGAACCCGGCCTGTCTGCTGGTGTAACGGTAAGGGCTCAGCCGGCCAGCCGGGCGCGGTGGCGGGCGATCTGCGCGCGCACCTGGTTCGGCGCGGTGCCGCCGACGTGGTCGCGCTGCGCCAGGCTGCCTTCCGGGGTCAGCACCGCGAACACGTCCTCGTCGACCAGCGGCGAGAATTCGCGCAGCTTGTCGAGGCTCAGGTCGGCGATGTCGACGCCCTGCGTCTCGGCGTAGCGTACCGCCAGCGCCACCACCTCGTGGCTGTCGCGGAACGGCAGGCCCTTCTTCACCAGGTAGTCGGCCAGATCGGTGGCGGTGGCGAAGCCTTGCAGCACTGCGGCGCGCATGGTCTCCGGCTTCACCGTGATGCCGCGCATCATGTCGGCGTAGATGCGCAAGGTGTCGACCAGCGTGTCGACCGTGTCGAACAGCGGCTCCTTGTCTTCCTGGTTGTCCTTGTTGTACGCGAGCGGCTGCGACTTCATCAGCGTGATCAGCGCGATCAGGTGGCCGACCACCCGGCCCGACTTGCCGCGCACCAGCTCCGGCACGTCCGGGTTCTTCTTCTGCGGCATGATCGACGAGCCGGTGCAGAAGCGGTCGGCGATGTCGATGAAGCCGACGCGCGGACTCATCCACAGGATCAGCTCTTCCGAGAGGCGGGAGAGGTGGATCATCACCAGGGACGCCGCGGCGGTGAATTCGATTGCGAAGTCGCGGTCGGACACCGCGTCGAGCGAGTTCTGACAGACGTCGTCGAAGCCGAGCAACTGCGCGGTGTAGTAGCGGTCGATCGGGTAGGTGGTGCCGGCCAGCGCGGCGGCGCCCAGCGGCAGGCGGTTGACGCGTTTACGCACGTCGGCCATCCGCTCGGCATCGCGGGTCAGCATCTCGACGTAGGCGAGCATGTGGTGGCCGAAGGTGACCGGCTGCGCCACCTGCAGGTGGGTGAAGCCCGGCATCACCGTGTCGGCGTGCTGTTCGGCGAGGTCCAGCAAGGAGGCCTGCAGCTCGGTGATCAGGCCGGCGATGTCGTCGATCGCGGCGCGCAGCCACAGGCGGATGTCGGTCGCCACCTGGTCGTTGCGCGAACGGCCGGTGTGCAGGCGCTTGCCGGCATCGCCGATCTTGTCGGTCAGGCGCTTCTCGACGTTCATGTGCACGTCTTCGAGGTCGAGGCTCCAGTCGAAGCGGCCGGCGCGGATGTCGTCGAGGATCTCTGCCATGCCTCGGCGGATAGCGGCCAGGTCGTCGTCGGACAGTACGCCGGCCTTGTTCAGCATGGCGGCGTGGGCGAGCGAGCCGTCGATGTCGAACGCGGCCATGCGCTGGTCGAAGGTGACGGACGCGGTGTATTTCTTGACGAGTTCGGCGACCGGTTCCGAGAACCGGCCGGACCAGGCTTTGCTATCATGCATGACAATGTCCACCCAGGGTATGCGATCGGAAAATGGCCATTATACGTCAATCGTCCGGGCTGACCGCGGTGCCCGACTTCCGGCGCGCCGCGGTGATCGTCCGGCTAATCGCGGCGGTCGTGCTGCTGCTGGCCGCACTGGCCTTGCTGAAAACCGAGGCGGGACACGGCTTTGCCGCGGGCTGGTTCGGTCTGGCGCGTTGGGTGGCGCCTGGTCTCGCGCTGACCTTGGCAGCTCTCGCACTGGCGAGTCCGTGGCTGGCGCGGCGGCGTCACCCGGCGCCGTGGGGCGTGGCGGTGTCGGTCTTGGCGTTCGCTCTGGTCGAATTGTCGGGCAGCGGCGGGCACGGCGTTCGCTGGCAGCATCTGGCCTGGGTCGGGGTGCTCTCGCTGTTGTTGATGCACTACTTCGCGCTGCGCGAACGGGCGCTGTCGCCGGCCTTGCCCGAGGCGCGGCTCGCGGCGCTGACCGCGCGGATCCGCCCGCATTTCCTGTTCAACAGCCTGAACGCGGCGATCAGCCTGATCCGCAGCCGGCCGGCACGCGCCGAGATGGTGCTGGAGAACCTGGCCGACCTGTTCCGCGCCCAGCTGGCCGACCCGGGGCGCAGCTCGACGCTGGCGCGCGAGGTGGAGCTGGCGCGACTCTATCTGGCGATCGAGGCGGAGCGGCTCGGCGAGCGGCTGCAGGTGAGCTGGCAGCTCGACGCGCCGGACGACGCGCTGCTGCCGCCGTTGCTGCTGCAACCCCTGGTCGAGAACGCGGTCAGCCACGGCGTCGAGACGCTGATCGTGCCCGGCGAGATCCGCATCGAGGCGGCGCTGTACCGGCGCCGGCTGGTGATCACCATCCTCAACCCGGTTGCCGACGAGCCGGCCTTGAAGGTGGCCGGCAACCACATGGCGCTCGGCAATATCGCCGAGCGGCTGGCGCTGATGTTCGAAGGCGACGCGACCTTGTCGACCGAGCGCGGCGTCGACAGCTTCGTCACCCGGCTCGAGCTGCCGTACCGGCCGGTGGCGATCGATACGCATCTGCCGGCGTTCCTGCGCGAGCGCGGCTGAGGTCTTTGTCTGTGAGCTGAGGTTAGGCAGGAGAAGTGACTGTGAGTCGCCGTATCAAAGAAGTGCTCATAAACCCGACATGGGAGCAAGTTGTGGAGCGGGAGCCCCTTATGGCGTTTTCCTTCTATCTCTCTGGTCGAGTGAACGTGCTTCTCGCGATATGCGATGAAATCATAGAGAACCTTGAGAGCGCGTTTTCTGACTCGGTGGTGGATGGAGGCCGAATGGTACGTGCGGAAACTTTGATGTGGTTGTGGACGCTCGGGGCCTACGAAGTTGTGAGAACCATGTGCCAAGCCAAGAAATGCTTTTCGCCAAGAGCATTCGATGAGTTAACTCAGCTCAAGAAAACCTTATCCGCAATTCGTATGCCGGCAGCCAAGATGGAGAAGCCGGGAAGGAAAACCCTGTAACTTCCAATCGAAGCCCTGCGGGATGGGATGTCCCAAACCGGGATATCTTCGTGAACGATCCAGAATCGGAATCAGATATCTCCGCCCGAACCATTCTCGCGGAATTTGACCGTGTGATTTCCTCCATCACCAAGGCCGATATTCTTGGCTCACATGAGGAATCATATGACAGAGCCTAATCCTTGAACTTTGGCTGCGGGGCCCAATTTCTCGGAGCTGCTTTGGTCTCCATTGGGCGTGTCTTGCCGAACAGGGGCTTTAGCAATTGGTGACGGTCTAAATTCAGTTGTGTCTGCTTCAGCCAACCTTGCCATATTTCCCGCTATTCTCTCGTGCCGAACAGCGTCAGCTGCTCAGGCCGAACCTGCCCGTCCTCGCTCATCCGCACCCCGACCCCGAGCAGCCGCACCGGCCGCGCGCCGCGCGCCCAGGCGACATCGAGCAGCGCCGCGAAGCCGGCGGCGTCGAGTTTGCTACCCAGATGCTCGGCGGTGGTCTGCGAGAAGTCAGCGAACTTGATCTTGACGGTCAGCTGCTTGAACGGCGGGGAGTCTGCGCGCTGCCAGCGTTCGGCCAACATCGTCAGCAGCGCAGGCAGCTCGGCGTGACAGGCGGCTAGATCCGGTAGGTCGCGCACGAAGGTCTCCTCGACGGAGAGCGACTTGCGCGGCCGCTCGGTCTCGACCGGCCGGTGGTCGATGCCGTGTGCCATCTGGTGCAGCCGTTCGCCGAAGCGGCCGAACTGTTCAGTCAGCTTGTCGAGCGGCCAGGCGGCCAGATCCGCGCAGTTTAGGATGCCGAGCGCGGCGAGTTTCTCGGCGGTGACCCGGCCGACGCCGTGGATCTTCGTCACCGGCAGCGCCGCGACGAAGTCGGCGACGTCCTGCGGGCGGATCACGCACAGCCCATTCGGCTTGTTCCAGTCGCTCGCCACCTTGGCGAGAAACTTGTTCGGCGCCACCCCGGCGCTGGCGGTGATACCGACCTCGGCGTGGATCCGCGCGCGGATTTCCTCGGCGATGCGGGTGGCGCTGCCCTGGTGGTGCGGCGAGGCGGTGACGTCCAGATACGCCTCGTCGAGCGACAAGGGTTCGATCAGCTCGGTGTAGTCGCGGTAGATGGTCATGATCTGCCGGCTGGCGGCACGGTAGCGCGCCATGTCGGGCGGGATGATCTTCAGCTTCGGGCAACGCTTGATGGCGGTAGCCGAGGCCATCGCGCTCCTCACGCCGTAGCGGCGCGCGATGTAATTGCAGGTGGCGATCACGCCGCGCGCATCGGGGCGGCCGCCGACCGCCAGCGGAATGTCGGCGAGGCTCGGATCGTCGCGCATCTCGATCGCGGCGTAGAAGCAGTCGCAATCGACGTGGATGATCTTGCGCTGAGGCGCGTCCATCGCTTCGGCCAACCTGGCTGTGTCAGGCCGGGGTGTCGCTGTGGCCGAGCGGCTTGTTCGGCGCGACGCGGTCGCGCACCGCCTGCTTCAGCGCCTTGATGTCGGGGAAGCCGCCGTCGTCCTTGCGGTCCCACAGCCGTTCGCCGTCGAGCCAAACCTGGAAGATGCCGCCCGAGCCGGGCTGCAGGCTGACTTCGCCCAGCTCCTTCTCGAAGGTGGTCAACAGTTCCTGCGCGTACCAAGCGGCGCGCAGCAGCCAGCGGCAGCCGGTGCAGTAGCGGATTGTAATGCGGGGGGTAGCGGGAGTCATGGTGCAGGTCATGCGTAAAAGCCAAGCATAACCGATACGGGCGGGGGCGGGATGGCCGGTGCGGGCTTATGGTGTTGTGTGGCTTGTCTCCTCCATCGCTAGCAGACTTGGCGATGCATTTTTTGTCCGACAGTCCGGCCATCTCCGCGGCAGAGTCTGCCCAAGCCGGCGCCGTCGGTAAAGCACTATCTGCAAAGAATGTTTACAACTGTCACATTGACACAACGCGAATGCGCGACGATCCGGCCAGGGCTCGATTTGTGTGGATCTATTTTTATATGTCATAAAATCCTCACCTGACGATGCGAGGCTCCGGCAGCACAACAACATGCGCTGCTATCTGGAGACAGACGGTGAACAAGACCCTGCTGCTCGTAGCGCTCGCCAGCGCCTTCGCCCTGCCGGCAAGACCGCTGCCAAATAAGCCCCGCTGCAACGAGAACGCCCCGCCGGTGTCGGCGGGGCGTTTTGCATGCTGCGGTGCGGGGCTAGTGGGGCGGGTGTTCCGGCGCCGGCAGTATGCCCTGGCTTGCCAGGTGGAACAGCAGCCAGCCGATTGCCAGTACGCCGATCAGCGCCGCCGCCGTCACCAGCGCCTTCAGCAGCAGCGACAGCGCGCGCGAGCTCTGCACCGGGTCGGCGTCGGGCTCGGCTGCGCTCGTCGGGGCGGGGAGTTCTTTGCGGGGCGGCACAGGCGCCGGCTCGACCGTTCGCACCATCACCACGGCCGGCGCGTCGAGCGAAGCGCTGACGGGGGCCAGTGTGGCCAGCTTGGCCGCCTCCGCCTTGTCGGCCGATTCGCCGAAGCTGGCCAGCCGCGCCACCAGGCCGGCGGCCAGCCCGAGCGGCGGCGGCGCCACCAGCCGGCCGGCCGCGCTGCTGGCGGATGATGCGGCTCTCCAGCAGCACGAACACCACGCACAGCAGCGGGATCACCAGCGACAGCGCCGGCGCCTGGCTGGCTATCCAGCCGGCGATCAGCGGGTCGGACACGCCGATCCGCCCGGCGATCCAGCCGAGCAGCGCGCTGCCGGCCGGCACGAGTAGCGGGTTGTCGTCGAGCAAGCGGGCGATGAACAGGCTGCCGTACATCAACAGCGGCACGCTCAACAGCAGGCCCAGCGCCAGGAACAGCACGCTGCCCTGCGCGGCGGCGGCCAGCGCCACCACATTGTCGAGGCTCAGCACCAGGTCGGCGCTGACCACCACCACTACCGCCGACCAGAGCCGGTCGGCATCGGACGCGGTGTCGCCTGACTCGCCCTGCGTCGCCGGTTCGAGGTCGCCGAGCAGCAGCTTGATCGCGATGCCGATCAGCAGCACCGCGCCGACCAGGCGCAGCATCGGCACCTGCAGCAGGAAGCTGACCACCGTGGTCAGCAGCACCCGCAGCAGGATCGCGAAACCGGTGCCGATCAGCACCGCGCGCTTCACCAGCGGGCGCGGCAGGCGGCGGCAGGCGAGTGCGATCACCAGCGCGTTGTCGCCGCTCAGGATCAGGTCGAGAAAGAACACCTGAAACGCCATCGTGATGGCGTGGCCGAAACTGTCAAAGCCCATCATTCCCACCCTTGCCGGAGTCGTGTTTGCTCATCGGCGTCATCCCAGCGCCCCGGCGATGCCGGCGTACAGCCCGAGCCCGACGGTCAGCACGAACACCGTGGCGACGGTGTAGCCGTACCAGCCCTTCAGGCGGTGTTCCTCGGGCAGCTCGTGGTGCGCCAGCCAGTACAGGAAGCCGAGCACCACCGGCAGCAGCAGCGCGTTGACCACCCCGGTGGCGATCGACAGCCGCACCAGGTTGATCCCGGACGACACCAATACGCCGCCGGCCAGCAGCATCAGCCCGAACGCGGCGTAGAACCACGGCGCCTCGCGCGGGTGGTTGGCCAGCGAGTGGCGCTTGCCGCTGACCTCGCCGAGCGCCCAGGCGGTCGACAGGCAGACCACGATGGTCGCCACCAGCGCGCCGCCGCTCAGCGCCACCGCGAACAGCAGCTCGCCGGTGCGCTTGCCGAGCACTGCGGTAAACGCCTCGGCGATCTGCGGGATGTTGTCGAGCGCCACGCTGCCCTTGCCGGCGAACGCCGCCGCCGCCGCCACCAGCACTGCGGCGGTGACCACCTGACAGAGCAGCGCGCCGACTAGGGTGTCGAGCCGCGCCGCCTTCAGGTCGGACAGATCCAGGCCCTTGTCGATCAGCGCCGACTGCTGGTAGAACACCGTCCACGGCATGATGCTGGTGCCGAGGTTCGCCGCCAGCAGGTACAGGTAATTGCGGTCGGACAGCGGCATATGGCGCAGTTGGCCGAACAGCTGCCCGTAGTCGGGTTGCGCGCGCCAGGCCACCACTAGGAAGGCCAGCTCGAACACCCCGAGGCAGATCGCCACCCGCTCCACCGAGTGGTAGCTGCCGGTGCAGACCATCGCGAAGATCAGCGTCGCCAGCACCGCGATCGTCTGCCACACCGGCACGCCGTACAGCTGGCCGACGCCGGCCAGACCGCTCATCTGCGTCACCAGCGCGCCGAAGCAGCTGATCACCAGCGTGACGGTGGCGAGCTTGGCCGCCGCGCCGCCGAAGCGCTGCAGGATCAGCTCGCCATAGCCCTTGCCGGTACACAGCGCGAGGCGCACCGTCAGCTCCTGCACCACGAACAACAGCGGGATGATCAGGAACTGCAGCAGCAGCAGCCGATAGCCCCACTGTGCGCCGCTTTGCGAGGCGGTGATCACGCTGCCGGCGTCGGTGTCGGCGAGCATCACCACCAGCCCCGGGCCGAGCGCGGCGGCGAGGTGCTTCAGGCGGGAGAGCGAAAGCGTTCGGCTGCTGTTCATCTCAGCGCTTGCCTCCCGGACCGTTCCTGAAGTCGTGCAGCAGCGCCGAGTCGGGCGACAGCACCAGCGTCGCGCCCGATTCGGCCAACGACTGGCGGTAGGTCTGCAGCGAGCGGTAGAACTTGTAGAACTTCGGGTCCTTGCTGAACGCGTGCGCCAGGATCAGGTTGGCCTGGGCATCGCCCTCGCCGCGGGTGATCGCGCTCTGGCGCTGCGCCTCGGACAGGATCACGGTGCGGTCGCGGTCGGCGCGCGCCTCAATCTGCTGCGCCCACTCGGCACCCTGTGCGCGCAACTCCTTCGCCTCCTGCTGGCGCGCCGACTTCATCCGGTCGTAGATCGCCTGGCTGGTTTCCAGCGGCAGGTCGGCGCGGTGCAGCCGCACCTCGGTCACCGCCACGCCGAGCGGCCGGGCGCGTTCCGCCACTTCCTGTTGGATGCGCGCCACGGTCTGGCTGCGTTCGGCCGACAGCAGCGCCTTCAGCGGCACCTTGCCCAGCTCGCGGCGCAGCGAGGTGCTGACCAGCTGGCTCAGCTGGGCGCGCGCCTGGCTCTCGGTGCGCAGCGACTGGTAGAAGCGCAGCGGGTCGGCGATGCGGTAGCGGGTGTAGGTCTCGACCTCGAGGCGCTTCTCGTCGCCGAGGATCACCTGTTCGGGCGGCGGCGCCAGCGTCTGCAGCCGGGTGTCGTAGAACTGCACCGTGTCGACGATAGGCAGCTTCCACTTCAGGCCGGGCTGTTCGCTGACGTCGACCGGTGCGCCGAGCCGGATCACCAGCGCCTGCTGTCCCTCGGACAGCGTGTACAGGGTTGAGCCGAGCAGCCACAGCAGCGCAAAGCCGCCCAGCACGCCGATGCCGCGTAGGCGTGGGTTCATCAGTGCACCTCCTTGCCGCCGCTCTTGGCCTTGTCCTGCAGCGGCAGATACGGCACCACACCGCCGCCCTTGCCGCTCGAATCGGTGATGATCACCTTGCTGGCCTTCTTCAGCACCTCGTCCATGCTTTCCAGATACAAACGCCAGGCGGTGACGTCCTTGGCCTGCGCGTAGCTCTGATACACCGAGTCGAAGCGCTTCGCCTCGCCCTCGGCCAGGTTGACCACCTGGCTCTGGTACGCGTCGGCCTCCTGCTCGATGCGGGCGGCCTCGCCGCGCGCCTTGGGCAGGATGTCGTTGCTGTACGCCTGCGCCTCGTTGCGGGCGCGTTCCTGGTCGGCGCGGGCGCGCTGCACGTCGTTGAACGCGTCGATCACCGCCGACGGCGGGTCGACCCGCTGCAACTGCACCTGGGTGACCAGGATGCCGGCGTGCTCCTCGTCGAGCAGCTGCTGCAGCAGTTCGCGGCTCTGGTCGGCCACCTGCTGGCGGCGATTGGACATGGCGGCCTGGATCGGCGTGCGCGAGATCACCTCGCGCAGCGAGCTTTCCGCGGCGATGCGCAGCGAGGTTTCCGGGTCCTTCACCCTAAACAGGAACTGGCCGGCGTCCTTGATGCGCCAGAACACCACCGCGTCGGTCTCGACGATATTTTCGTCGCCGGTGAGCATCTGCTTCTCGCGCGGGTCGGTGACGTCGGTCGGCATGCCGTCGTACAGGTTGGCGAGCCGGATCAGATTGATCTGGGTGACCTTGGGCAGCAGCACCGTCTCGACCGGCCAGGGCAGGTGGTAGCGCAGCCCCTACCCGGTGGTGTCGACCCATTGGCCGAAGCGCAGCACCACACCCTGTTCGTCGGGCTGGACCCGGTAGACGCCGGCCATCAGCCAGGCCACTGCCACCAAGCCCAGCAGCAGGGCCAGCCCCTTGCCCTGCAGGCCGAACAGCCGCAGGTAGTAGTCGAACTGCCGGCGCAGCGCCCGGAACGGGACGGCCGCACTGTCATCCTCGTGCTGTTGAGAAGCCATCTGTGTCTCGCTGAATGGATCGGTGTCTGGCACCCGGAAAATGACCGAGCCCGCTTGCCGCGGGCTTGGGGCCGCTAAGCCAAGCCGACAGGCCAGGTTGGCCGAACGGCTTGGCTTAACAGCCCAACACCGGGCGAGGGCCCGGTGTTGGTTGTTGTTATATCACTGGCTGAGCCGTTTTAGGTCAGCGCTACCTGGAGCACCCGATAGATCACCATGCCCATCGCCACGACCAGGTAGCCGCGCAGCACGCCCATCCAGAGGCGGTTGCGCTGCGACAGCACCATCGGCGCCAGTTTGGCGAGCGGCGCCATCCGCCAGCTGTACAGCGTCTTCAGGTCGACCTTGCGCTCCTGTTTCGGGATGCCCCGGTCGGCTTCCTCGCGGGCGTGCAGCACGTTCACCGCGATCGCGATCACCAGGCCGATCACGCCGCCGCCGATCAGGATGTCGGTGATCGCTTCGCCGGACATGTCCGGGAACACCACCGCCGCGGTCAGGATGATAGACAGCAGCACCAGCACCGCCACCACCACCGCGGTTAGCAGATTGGTCATGCGGCTGTTCACCCACGGGCCGAGCACGTCCTTGTCGTTGCACAGGATCAACAGGAACACGGTAGCGCTCGGCAGCAGCACTCCGGCCAGCGTCTGCACCGCGTTGGTCAACAGGCCCAGCGGCACGCCCGGCAGTAGCACCAGCGCCGCGGCCAGCGCGATCAGGCCGCAGTACATCGCGTAGAAGCCCTTGGCGTCGCCCGGCTTGCGGTGCAGCGAATGCTTCAGGCTCAGCACGTCGCCCAGCGCGTAAGCGGTCGACAGCGACACCGCCATCGCGCCGATGATGCTGGCGTCGATCAGCGCGATCGCGAACAGTACGCCCGGCAGCCGGCCGTAGTACTTGGCGAAGCCGGTGGCCACCGCGCCGGCGTCCTGGAAGTGGCCGAACTCCGGGCGGCCGGCGAACAGCTGGGCGGTAAAGGCGATCATCGCCACCGCGCCGATTACCACCAGCGCGATGCCGAGCCACAGGTCTGCGCGCTCGTACTTGATGAAGCGCGGGGTGATGCGCTTGTCGATCACATAGCTCTGCTGGAAGAACAGCTGCCACGGCGCCACCGTCGTCCCGACGATGCCGATGATCAGCAGCATCACGTCCGACAGCTTGCCGCCGGCCGGCATCTGCGGCACCAGGAAGTCGTGCGCCACCAGGCTCAGCGGCGGGTGCACCATCACGAAGATCGGCACCAGTACCAGGCTGCCGACCACCAGGATCAGCGAGAAGCGCTCGAAGCGCCGGAAATCGCCGGTACTGGCCGACAGCATGATGAACACGGCTGCCAGGCAGACGCCCGCCACCTTGGGCACGCCGAGGAAGTCCATCCCCAGGCTGATGCCGATGAACTCGGTGACGATGGTCAGCGCGTTGAGGATGAACAGGTCGATCGCGCTGAACGCGCCCCAGAACTTGCCGAAGCGCTCCAGGATCAGCCGGGCGTGGCCGACACCGGTCACCGCGCCCAGGCGCAGCACCATCTCCTGGTTCACGTACAGCACCGGGATCAACAGGCACAGCGTCCACAGCAGCGAGGTGCCGTAGTTCTGGCCGGCCTGCGCGTAGGTGCTGAATGCGCCGGCATCGTTGTCGCCGACCATCACGATCAGCCCCGGGCCGAGGATCGCCAGCAGGGTCTTGAAGCGCTGCTTCCAGTTGTGACGCGCCTCGATGTCGTCGTGCCGAATCGTGCCGAGTGCGCCGCGAATATCGCCGACGTGTGCCGTATCGAGTACGGCGGCTTCCACTTTTTGGTTGGCCATGGGGATTTCCCCTCAATTATCTGGGTGTTGGCATTGGCCGGTCCGGAGCTATATGGCTATTGCTTGCTGAAATAGCCATGCAGCCTCGAAATCGGCAGGTAATGGCAGCCCGGCGGCAAGGCTTGCTTGCCACCGACTGGATTAGCCGGTCACGCCAGATAGAGGGGAAAGGCGGGATTTAACGGGGGGCGGTAAAGAGCAATCGCTTTACGTTCTCCCATCCAACGGAGCCACTCTGGCCGGCGTGACCGGCCAACTAGGACTGGGGTCCATGAATCAACGGCTCCTTAGAATGAGAAAACGGCCAATGCATCTGCCGCAAATAATCAGCAACGTACGAGGCGGCGTTGCGGTTGACGGTGGCGAGGACGATCATCCGAATCGGATGACATGGGGCGCGCGTGCTCCTGAGTCAGGAGCGGGTTGCGACGCACCATCACGGCAATGGCAGTGGCGGTCAAAAGGACGCACAAAACCTGTGCCGACGACCGGACGGATAACATACGCACGGCGGCAGCGGCGAAGACAGGACGAAGCCTGTATTCAGGTTTTGATCGATACGGGGTGCACGGGAAAACGGGATGCGCGCACCGCTTGCCTGGAGCAAGACGGCGGCTTAAGGGAAAAGCAGAGGTCTTGCCAAGCTTATAGGGAAAGCATGTCCTGTTGACGACTATGACTGTCCAAGGCAGTGGACCTCTTCTTTGTATAACCACCGAATTTTAGGTATTCCCCCGCGGCCGGGTCAACGAGCGGCTTGTAACGAAATGTTCGGCCTCAATGGCGGGCTTCGTTGCCGGCGGGAGTAGTGGTGCCGCAAATGGCAGGGGGTGGTCGTTTCTTAAATAAAATGACATGGAAATCGCTCGGCAGACGGGCGGCGGCTAGTGATCGTCCGACCGCTCAGTGCTGGTGTGCGTCGCCGGGCGCCGCACCGTCGTCGACTACCACCTCGACGGTGACCTTGCCGGCGCGCTTGAAGGTGAGCGTCAGCGGGAAGCGATCGCCGCGCTTCAGCGGCGCGGACAGGTTCATCAGCATCAGGTGCGCGCCGCCCGGCTGTAGCGTCACCGTCTGGCCCGGCGCGATCGTGAGGCCGTCCTTCAGCTCGCGCATCTTCATCACGCCGTTATCGTTGATATTCTGGTGCAGCTCGACCTGGGCGGCGCGCGGCGTGCTGGCCGCGAGCAAGGCGTCGGCCTGCTTGCCGTGGTTGGCCAGCGACAGGTAGGCGCCGCCGACGCTGGCGGTCGGTGCGGTGCTGCGGCTCCACGGGTGGCCGATCGCGATGTCGCCGGCATGGAAGTCGTGGGCGAAGGCGGGCAGCGACAGGCAGAGACAGGCGGCGGCGAACAGGCGGGTGAGCATCGGTATCTTCCAGAAGGGGCGGTGCAGTCAGCCTAGCACGAATGCCCTGCGGCGCCGTGCGGCCGAATGCCGCAGCGCCGCTTGCGCCGAGGCGACATCGGCTTGCTAGAACACGACCGCGCGTCGGCCGCGGCGGCAGAAATCGCTAAAATGCAGCACTTCTGGTCGACACTCCCCGTTCATGATCAACCTATCGCTGCAGTTCCTGTTCGGCGGCCTGGTGAGCCTGCTCACCATCACCAACCCGCTGTCGAAGATCCCGCTGTTCGTGTCGCTGACGCAGAACATGAGCGAACGGCGCCGCGACCATCAGGCCAAGATGGCCTGCGTCTACGCGGCGGCGATCATGCTGGTGTGCCTGATGGCCGGCAACCTGATCCTGGCGGTGTTCGGCATCTCGTACGGCGCGCTGCGGATCGCCGGCGGCTTCGTGGTGGCGGTGCTCGGCTACCGGATGCTGTTCCTGACCCAGGATCCGCAGATGACGCCGCGGCCGTCCAGCGAGCGCGAGGACTATTCGTTCTTCCCGCTGGCGATGCCGGGCATCAGCGGCCCCGGAACGATCGCGGTGGTGATCGGCATCTCGACCGAGATCATGGAGCAGCCGAGTTGGCCGGGCCGGGCGGCGGCGTTCTTCATGACCGTCCTGGCGATCGCCGGCACCTCGGTCGGCATGTGGCTGGTGCTGCGCTCGTCGACGATGATCAGCCAGCGGATGGGCCGCGCCGGCCGCGAGGTGATGACCCGGCTGATGGGCTTCTTGCTGATCTGCGTCGGCGTGCAGTTCGTCGGCTCCGGGGTGCGCACCTTCATGGCCGGCTCCTGAGCCGATGCCCCGCTTGCCGTCCACCACGCCGCCCCTAGGGGCGGCGTGTTCGTTTAGGGTTGGCCGAACGCGCTCAGCGGCGCCAGCCCGTGGCGCTCGCGGGCGCGGTTGCAGCGCGGGTCGGGCTGACCGTGCTCGTCGTACGGTTCGAACTCGTGGCAGGGGCTGGGGCGCAGCGGGTAGATCGCGCAGCGCGCCGCGCCGATCTCGCCCTGCAACTGTTGGCAGCGCGGTGCCTTCTGGTTGGTGCCGCGCATCGCGCGCAGGTGCGGGGTGAGCTGTTCGGTCAGCGCGACCGGCACGGTGCCGCCGGGCGCGTCGTCGGCCTCGGCCCAGTAGAACGACACGCGAAAGCTGGCGCAGCAGGCGCCGCAGGCAAGACAAGGAGATGGGGTCGGTGAGCTCATGATGCCAAGTCGAAACAACGCAACAATCGGGAACCGCACGCTCAGATAAGGGCGCCCGGCGCCGCTTCAAGCCCCCGCTTGCCGAGGGGCGAGCGCCCGCGCAGAATGGGCGTCTTTGCCCGTGCGTCCCCGTCCATGCCCGCCTCCGCCGAATACACCCGTTTCTTCCGTGCCGACGACGTCGGCGCGCTGGAGTGCCAGGCGGCGCGCTATGTGCATTACAGGTTCGCGCCGCATTTCCACGAGGAGTACGTGGTCAACACGCTGCTCGACGGCGTGCAGTCGTATGACTACCAGGGCAGTCGCTACCGCGCCGGCCGCGGCGCGCTGGTGTTGGTCAACCCCGGCGCGGTGCACACCGCCAAGGCCGGCAGCGACGGCGGCTGGGCGTACTGCGGCTACTACCCGTCGCTGGCGCTGATGCGCGAGTTGGCCGAACAGCTAAGCGGCCGGCCCGGTGTCGAGCCGTTCTTTCGCGACACGGCGGTGATCGACCCGGAGCTGGCGCGGCGGCTGGCCCGGCTCTATCGGATCCTGCGGCACAGCTCTGACCGGCTGCTGCGCGAATCCTGGCTGTACGCGGTGTTCGGCGACGTGTTGTCGCGCCACATGCTCGGCCACGCGCCGCAGGCGGGGCAGGTACGCCACAACGTCGAGCGGGTGCGCCAGCTGCTGGCCGATAGGCTCGCCGACAATCTGTCGCTCGCCGAGCTGGCCGCTGCGGTCGGGCTGTCGCCGTACCATCTGAACCGCAGTTTCCGCACCGCCTACGGCCTGCCGCCGATCGCCTGGCGCAACCAGCTGCGGCTGACCCGCGGCCGCACCATGCTGGCGCAGGGCGTGCCGGCCGGCGAGGTGGCGGGCCGGCTCGGTTTCGCCGACCAGCCGCACTTCACCCGCGCGTTCCGCCAGGCGCTCGGCATCACCCCGGCCGCCTACCAGCAGGGCCTCGGCGTCGCACCACGCCGGGCCGGGCGCGCCGGCTGAGCAGCGCAAGATCGTTCAAGACAGCGCGGCCGGTTTCGGCCAACATCAAGGCATCCACCCCACCGTTGCGATGCGATGAATCCTTCCTCCCCCTTCCTGGCCGGTGCGCGCGACAGCGTGCCGATGCTGGTCGGCGCCGCGCCGTTCGGCGTGATCTTCGGTACGCTGGCGCTTGGCGCCGGCCTGACGTCGGCGCAGACGCTGGCGATGTCGCTGATCGTGTTTGCCGGCTCCTCGCAGTTCGTCGCCGCCACCTTGTTCGCCGGTGGCGCGGCGCTGCCGGTGATCTGGCTGACCACGTTCGTCGTCAATCTTCGCCACGCCCTGTATAGCGCGACGCTATTGCCCTACGCGCGCGACTGGCCGCTACGCTGGCGGCTGCCGCTGGCGTTCTGGCTGACCGACGAGACCTTCGCGGTGGTCGAGCACCGGCTGCGCGAGGGCCTGGTCGAGGGCGGCCGCGCCTACTGGCTCGGCTCCTCGCTGGCGATGTACGGCAACTGGTTCGTCTGGACCGCGGTCGGCGTGCTGCTCGGCGAGGCGGTGCCTGGCCTGTCCGGCTGGGGCCTCGATTTCGCGATGGTGGCGACCTTCGCCGCGATCGTCGCGCCGGCCTTGAAGCACCGCCCGTCGCTGGCGGCGGCGCTGGCGGCCGGAGCGGTGGCGCTCGCGGCGCGCGGCCTGCCGTACAAGCTCGACCTGATGGCGGCCGCCGCGGCCGGGGTGTTGGCCGGCCTGTTGGCCGAACGGCTGAGTGGTGTGCACAAGGAGGTGGCGGCATGAACCACTGGCTGGCGATCGGCGGCATGGCGCTCTTGACCTTCCTGATCCGCGCGAGCTTCCTGGTGTTCGGCCAACGTTTGGCGTTTCCGCCGCTGGTGAAGCGGGCGCTGCGCTACGTGCCGGTGGCGGTGCTGCCGGCGCTGGTGGTGCCGATGGCGCTGGCGCCGCAGGGTACGCTGTGGCTGTCACCGGCCAACCCCTACCTGATCGGTACGCTGGTGGCCGGCGCGGTCGCGTTCTTCACCCGCCACACGCTGGCGGCGATCGTGGTCGGTTTTGTGGTGTACGGCGCGGTGAAGTGGCTGGCGTAGTCCACCGGTTACCCACAGCTTATCGAGCGCCGGCTGACAGCTTGTCCACAGACTTATCCACAGGCCGAGCGTAGTGGCGGTCGCGGGTCCGCTGCGCGACACGCAGACCGGATCGTGACAGCGAGAAGAATGACTTTCTGCTTGATAGGGCTAGGGCGGCGGCCGGGAAAAGCAAAGGCCGCCTGGTGGGGCGGCCTGGTTTGTAGTGTGACGATGCGGTTCAGCGGCAGATGACGCGCCGGTTCTCCCCGGTGGGGAAGCGTCATAGCGATAAAAATGCGCGCGTCTTGAACATCATCATTTGACTACGTTCGCACCGGCGTATGGATGCGGGTAATTATTTGCGCCGGGCGGCGGCGACAGTTTCCGCGATTTCAGGCGGTGCAAACAGCAGCTTGAAGCGATCCCGCCAGGTCTTGGCGCGATAGGTTTCAACGGCCATGTCGCGCCACTCGCTGAATGTCACGACCAGCGGGTTGAATGACGCGACCCGTTTCACCGTGCCGTAGTCGCAGAGCTCGTCCTGGTCTTCCTCGACGTAGCTGCCGAACAGCCGGTCCCAGATCACCAGCACGCCGGCGTAGTTGCGGTCACGGTATTGCGGGTTGCGGGCGTGGTGGACGCGGTGGATCGACGGGGTGTTGAGCACCCATTCGAGCATGCCGAGCTTGGGGATAGCCTGGGTGTGAACGAAGAACTGGAAGGCGAGGTTGAGCAGCACGATCGCCACGATCAGCGCCGGCTGGAAACCGAGCCACGCCATCGGCAGCCAGAACAGCCACATGCCGGCGACCGGGTACATCAGGCTCTGGCGGAACGCGGTCGACAGGTTCATGTGCTCGGAGCTGTGGTGGACGCTGTGCGCCGCCCACAGCCAGCGCACCCGGTGGCTCATCCGGTGGAACCCGTAGTAGAGGAAGTCCTGCACCAGGAACAGCGCGATGAACGACAGCCAGGAGTTGTCGAAGCTGTGGAGGCGCCAGTGCTTGTACACCCAGGAATAGATGGGGATGACGAACAGCCAGGCGAGCTTGTCGGCGCCCTGGTGCAGCAGCGCGAGACCGGTGTTGCACAGCGTGTCGCGCCAGCGGTACACCGCGTCGTTGCCGCGGCGCCGCCACCAGAGCATTTCCCACGCGATGCAGCCGACGAACACCGGCGCCAGCGCCAGCAGGATCAGCTCTACGTCAAACCCCATCGCCCTGTTCCTCGTGTTGGCCGTTTGCCGGCTCTCTGTGTTGCCAAGGAATACTAATCAAGCACTTGTTTGAATTCAACCGGAATCGTGCGTGGGGGCCGCTTTCGGCCGACGTTGTGGCGTTTGCGCCCGGGCGCGGGCAAAACAAAACCGGCGCCAGGGGCGCCGGTTGGTCGGGTTCATAGACGCTTACTTGCGCTGGTTGGCGATGCCCATCAGCATGCCCTGGCCGACCAGGATCGACAGCGTCGCGGTGCCGCCGTACGAAACCAGCGGCAGCGGCACGCCGACCACCGGCAGGATGCCCGACACCATGCCCATATTGACGAAGGCGTAGACGAAGAAGGTCAGCGTGATCGCGCCGGCCATCAGCCGGCCGTACAGTGTCGGCGCGCGCGCGGTGATCATCATGCCGCGGCTGATCACCAATAGGTACAGGATCAGCAGGATGATGTTGCCGACCAGGCCGAATTCCTCCGAGTACACCGCGAAGATGAAGTCGGTGGTGCGCTCGGGGATGTAGTCGAGGTGGGTCTGCGTGCCGTTCAGCCAGCCCTTGCCCCACGGCCCGCCCGAGCCGATCGCGATCATCGACTGGATGATGTGGTAGCCGGCGCCGAGCGGGTCCTGCATCGGGTCGATCAGCGTCAACACCCGCATCCGCTGGTAGTCGTGCATCAGGTTCCAGATCACCGGCAGGCTGCCGAGGAAGGCGACGAGACCGCCGATGATCAGTTTCCACGACAGCCCGGCGAAGAACATTGTGAAGAAACCGGCCGCCATGATCAGCGAGGCGGTGCCGAGGTCCGGCTGCTTCAGTACCAGGGCGCCGGGGATCACCATCATCAGCCCGGCGGCCACGTAGTGGCGCCAGTTCAGCGACAGCTCGTATTTCTGGAAGAACCACGCCAGCATCATCGGGATCGCGATCTTCATGATCTCGGACGGCTGGATGCGGGTGATGCCGAGCTCCAGCCAGCGCCGCGAGCCGTTCACCACGACGCCGAACAGCGCCACGCCGATCAAGAGCAGCAGGCCGACCAGGTAGATCGGCGGCGCGAAGTTCATCACCAGCTGCGGGCGCAGGTAGGCGAGGCCCCACATCACCACCAGCGCCAGCGCGGTGTAGCCGAACTTGGCGGTCACGCGGCCCCAGTCCTGGTTGTCGGCCGAAAACAGCACGAACAGGCTCAGTACGTAGATCAGGCCGAGGAACAGCATCAACCAGCCGTCGAGCGGCTCCTTGATGAAGTCCCACAGGCGCTTAAGGGGGTGGGCTTGCATCGGCACTTTCCTGTTCAGCGGCGGCGCGTTCGGCCTGCGCGCGGGCGGCGGCGGCGGCATCGACCGCGGTGGTCTTGACGGTGGTCAGCTGGCCGGCGAGATCCGCCGGGACCTTGCCGGTCATGTAGAAGTCGAACAGCGCGCGGGCGATCGGTGCGGCCGCCGCGGCACCCCAGCCGGCGTTCTCGACGATCACCGCCACGGCGATCTTCGGCTGCTCGACCGGGGCGAACGCGACGAACCAGGAGTGGTCACGCTGCTGCTCGGCGATCGCCGACGAGTTGTACTTGGCGCCCTGCTTGATCGCCACCACCTGCGCGGTACCGGTCTTGCCGGCCATCGTGTAGGGCAGGCCGACGCCGATCCGCGCGGCGGTGCCGCCCGGTTTGAGCACGCTCTGCATCGCGTGCTGGATGTAGCTGAAGTTGGCCGGTTTGAACGGCAGCTGGCGCTCCGGCTGCGGCTCGATGCGGCGCTCCTTGCCGGTCTTGGCGTCGGCCACTTCCTGCACCAGGTGCGGCTTGAACACCTGTCCGCCGTTGGCCATCAGCGTGACGGCGTTGGCCATCTGCAGCGGCGTATAGGCGTTGAAGCCCTGGCCGATGCCGATGCTGACCACGTCGGCCGGGTACCAGCGCCGCACTTCCGGCTTGTAGCGGGCGAAGCGTTTTTCCTTCCACTCCTTGGACGGCAGCACGCCGACGGCTTCGCCGTCCAGGTCGATGCCGGTCTTGCTGCCCAGGCTGAACTGCGCCAGCACCGGGTGGATCTTGTCGATGCCCATGTCCCAGGCGAGTTTGTAGAAGAAGGTATCGCTCGATACCTGGATCGCGCGCGCCAGGTTGGCCGAACCGTTGCCGCGCTTGTTCGAGTCGCGGAACTGGTGGTTGGAGCCGGGCAGGGTGAAGAACGCCGGCGCCGCGCGCACATCGTTGTAGCCGATCGCGCCGGTTTCCAGCGCCGCCATCGCCATGAACGGCTTGAAGGTCGAACCCGGCGGGTAGACGCCGCGCAGCGCGCGGTTGATCATCGGCTTCTGCCAGTCGTCGTTCAGGCCCTTCCAGCTGGCGCTGTCGATGCCGTCGACGAACAGATTGGGGTCGAAGCCGGGCTTGGACAGGAACGCCAGCACGCCGCCGGTCTGCGGGTCGATTGCGACCAGTGCACCGCGACGTTGGCCGAACAGCTTGTCGGCGAGTTCCTGCAGGCGGATGTCGAGCGCCAGCTTCAGCGTGTTGCCGTTGATCGGCGCGGTGCGCCTGAGCGTGCGCACCGCGCGGCCGCCAGCGTCGGTTTCCACCTCTTCGAAGCCCGAGGTGCCGTGCAGGTCGTCCTCGTACACCGCTTCCAGGCCGGTCTTGCCGATGTAGTTGGTGCCGCGGTAATTGGCGGTCTTGTCTTCTTCCTCGAGCCGGTCCTGGTCCTTCTGGGTGATCCGGCCGATGTAGCCGAGCACGTGGCTGGTCATCTCCTTGAACGGGTAGTCGCGGAACAGCCGCGCCTTCACCTCGACGCCGGGGAGGCGCCAGGCGTTGGCGGCGACCCGTGCGGCCTCTTCCTCGGACAGCTTCATCTTCAGCGCCACCGGCTCGAAGCTGCGCGACTCGGACAGGAATTTCTTGAAGCGCTTCATGTCGCGCGGGGTGAGCTCGACCAGCTTGCCGAGTTCGGCGACGGTGGCGTCGAGCCCGCCGGTCTTGGCCGGGGTGACTTCCAGCGTGTACGCCGAGTAGTTCTGCGCCAGCACCACGCCGTTGCGGTCGACGATCAGGCCGCGGTTGGGCAGCGTCGGCACCAGCGAGATGCGGTTGTTCTGCGCCAGCGTCATGTAGTGGTCGTGCTGCAGCACCTGCAGGTAGACGAAACGGCTCGCCAGTACCAGGAACATCAGCACCATGAAGGCGTAGGCGACCACCAGACGCAGCTGGAACTGGTCGTCGTCGGAGCGGGTGTTTTTCAAGCGGGTAGGGCGCGGCATCCGGACAGCCTTACAGCGAACGTTGGCGGTACGGCAGCACCAGCAGGTTGGTCAAGAGCGGCCACAGCAGCGCGCCGATCAGCGGCGGCAGGAAGAAGCTCCAGCCGACGAAGGCCGAGCCGGTCGCCATCCGCGCCAGCACCATGATCAGCTGGTTCACCTGCAACAGGCCGAGTATCGCGATCGCCTGGATCCCCAGGTTGAACATCACCAGCTGGCGCTGGCGCAGCAGCACCAGATAGGCGGTGACGGTGTAGGCGAGCGCGTGTTGGCCGAACAGCCCGGCGGTGGCCACGTCGGCGATCAGGCCGAGCATGAAGGCGGTGCCGATGCCGACCCGGCTTGGCTGGTTGAGCACCCAGTAGAGGATCAGCATGCCGACGAAATCGGGCAGCCACCGTACCGAGCCGACCGGCAGCGGTACCAGCTCGACGATCAGCGCCAGCGCGAAGGTCAGGTAGATCAGCCGGCGTTTTACCGGTTTGAGGAGTTCCTGCGGACGTTCCATCGATAAAACCTAGCGTTGACCGGACGGGGTGGCCGGCGCCTTGGCGGCGGGCTTGCTGGCCGATTTGGCGGCCGACTTGGCGGCGGCCTTGGCGGCTTTGGCCGCCTTGGCATCCGGTGGCGCGACCTCGGGCGCCGGCTTGGGCGGCGGCGGCATCTGTTTTTCACTCACCACCAGCACGTAGCGCGAGCTCTGCACCCCGGCGTACGGCGCGCAGGCGACGCGCAGGAACGCCGCGCCGGCGTTGCGGTCGACCTTGCTGACCTGGGCCACCGGCACTCCCGGCGGGAACACGCTGTCGATGCCGGAGGTGACCAGCCGGTCGCCTTCCTTGACGTCGGCATGGACCGGCATATAGCGCAGCTCCACCCCGCCGCCGTAGCCGTACAGGATGGCGCGCTGGCCGGTGCGCTCGATCATCACCGGCACCATCTGGTTCTTGTCGACCACCAGGGTCACCTCGGCGGTCAACGGCTGCACCCGGGTGATCTGGCCGAGCAGGCCGTGGCCGTCGAGCACCGGCATGCCGCCCTTCAGGCCGGCGTTGGTGCCGCGGTCGATGATCAGCTTATAGGTGAAGGTGTCGCGGCCGGTGTACAGCACCTCGGCCTGCGCGGCGACGTCGGTGCGGCTCGAGACGATCTGGGCGAGCGTCTTCAGCTCGGCCAGTTCGCGTTCCACCGTCGCCAGCCGGCCGAGCTGGGCGGCGTTGTTCAGCGCGGCGGCTCTGAGCCGGGTGTTCTCCTGCTGCAACTCGGTCTGCGAGGTGAAGAAGCGGCTCAGCTCGCGCACGCCGGTGACCGGCGCGTTGACCGCCCACTGCAGCGGGTAGAGCACCACCGACATCGCTTCGCGCGCCGGTTCCATCAGGCCGAAACGGCTGTCCGCCACCAGGAGCGCGACCGACAGCGTCGCGCAGCTGATCAGCCGGACGAGCGGGCGCGGACCCTGGCGGAAAAAGCTGGGGGTATTGGCGAAATCCATGCAAAAAAACGCCGCCCCGTCAGGAGCGGCGCGGCTTCCCGCTTAAGGTACGTTGGTGAAGATGGTGCCGACCTTGTCCATTTTGTCGAGCGCCTTGCCCGAGCCGATCACCACGCAGGTCAGCGGGTTTTCGGCGACGAACACCGGCAGGCCGGTCTCTTCGGCCAACAGCCGGTCGATGTCCTTCAAGAGCGCGCCGCCACCGGTCAGCACCATGCCCTTTTCGGCGATGTCGGCGCCCAGTTCCGGCGGGGTCTGTTCCAGCGCGATCTTCACCGCCGAGACGATCTGGTTGAGCGGCTCGGTCAGCGCCTCGAGGATCTCGTTCGACGACACGGTGAACGAGCGCGGGATACCTTCGGCCAGGTTGCGGCCCTTCACCTCCATCTCGCGCACCTCGGAGCCCGGGAACGCCGAGCCGATGGTCTTCTTGATCTCTTCGGCGGTGGTTTCGCCGATCAGCATGCCGTAGTTGCGGCGGATGTAGTTGATGATCGATTCATCGAACTTGTCGCCGCCGACGCGTACCGAATTCGAGTACACCACGCCGCCCAGGCTGATCACGCCCACTTCGGTGGTGCCGCCACCGATGTCGACCACCATCGAACCGGTCGGCTCTTCCACCGGCAGGCCCGCGCCGATCGCGGCGGCCATCGGCTCCTCGATCAGCTCGACGCGGCGCGCGCCGGCGGCCAGTGCCGAGTCCTTGATCGCGCGGCGTTCCACCTGGGTCGAACCGCACGGCACGCAGATCACGATGCGCGGACTGGCGGCCAGGCGGCTGGACGTCACGATCTTGATGAACTGCTTGAGCATCTGCTCGGTGACGGTGAAGTCGGCGATCACGCCGTCCTTCATCGGGCGGATCGCCTGGATGCTGCCCGGGGTGCGGCCGAGCATCTTCTTCGCTTCGGCGCCGACGGCGAGGATCGATTTCTTGTTCGACGGCACGTCGTTGTGGATCGCTACCACCGACGGCTCGTCGAGCACGATGCCCTTGCTGCGCATGTAGATCAGGGTGTTGGCGGTGCCAAGGTCGATGGCAAGATCGTTGGAAAAGTATCCGGTCAACAGACGAAACATTGGAAGCAATCCTGAATGTGTTGTCGGTGGGTGATGGCCGCCCGGCGCCGTCGCCGGAGTCGGCGCTGCCGCCGTGTGCAAAATGTCCGCCCCGGGAGGCGTCAAACCGGGCCGAAACAGGCCGGTCAACGCCGTCGTGACGCATCGTTAATCTTGGGAGAAACAAACTCCCTATGATACCCTATAACGCTTAGATTATTAAAGGTTTCAGAGGTCTCCATGTCGCTGACGCATCAGGATGTCGCCCGTATCGCACGCCTCGCCCGCATCGCGGTTACCGACGAGGAAATCGCCGCGACCGGCGTCCAGCTCAACAACATCTTCGGTTTAATCGAAAAAATGCAGGCGGTAAATACTGACGGCATCGAGCCGATGGCGCATCCGCAGGACGTCAGCTTGCGCCTGCGCGACGACGTGGTCACCGAGACCAACCGTCGCGACGCGTTCCAGGCGGTGGCGCCGCAGGTGGCCGCCGGCCTGTTCCTGGTACCCAAAGTCATCGAGTAACTCTCGACCGGATCATCGGGTGTTGGTTCCATTTCGACCAAACCCAATCTTGCTGTAGGTTTGTCACGTCATGATTAACGCTACCCTCAAGGACCTGTCGGCCGCGCTGGCCGCGAAGTCGGTATCGAGCGTCGAGCTCGCCGGCCAGTTCCTCGACCGCATCGCCGCGGTCAACCCTGTGCTTAATGCCTTCATCACCGTCGACGCGGAAAAAACGCTGGCCGAAGCGGCCGCCGCCGACGCGGCGCGCGCCGCCGGCCACGCCGGTCTGTTGACCGGCGTGCCGCTGGCGATCAAGGACATCTTCTGCCAGCAGGGCTGGAAGACCAGCTGCGGCTCGAAGATGCTCGACAACTTCATCGCCCCGTACGACGCGCACGTGATCGAACGGGTCCGCGCCGCCGGCCTGGTGACGCTCGGTCGCACCAATATGGACGAATTCGCGATGGGTTCGGCCAACGAGAACAGTTATTACGGCGCGGTGAAGAACCCGTGGGACCTGGCGGCGATTCCGGGCGGCAGCTCCGGCGGCTCGGCCGCGGCGGTGGCGGCGCGCCTGGCGCCGGCCGCGCTCGGCACCGACACCGGCGGCTCGATCCGCCAGCCGGCCAGCCACTGCGGCATCACCGGCATCAAGCCGACCTACGGCGTGGTATCGCGCTACGGCATGGTCGCGTTCGCCTCCTCGCTCGACCAGGGTGGCCCGATGGCGCAGACCGCCGAGGATTGCGCGCTGCTGCTCAACACCATCGCCGGCTTCGATACCCGCGACTCGACCAGCCTCGAACGTCCGACCGAAGACTACAGCCGCGAGCTGAACAAGTCGCTGGCCGGTCTGAAGGTCGGCCTGCCTAAGGAATACTTCGCCGCCGGCCTGTCGGCCGACGTGGCGCGGGTGGTCGACGAGGCGGTCGCCGAGCTGAAGAAGCTCGGCGCCGAGGTAGTCGAGGTCAGCCTGCCGAACACCGAGCTGTCGATCCCGGCCTACTACGTGATCGCGCCGGCCGAGGCGTCGAGCAACCTGTCGCGCTACGACGGCGTGCGCTACGGCCACCGCGCCTCCGAGTACAAGGACCTCGCCGACATGTACGAGAAGTCGCGTGCCGAGGGCTTCGGCACCGAGGTGAAGCGCCGTATCCTGGTAGGCACCTATGTATTGAGCCACGGCTACTACGACGCTTACTACCTGAAGGCGCAGAAGATCCGTCGCCTGATCGCCGACGACTTCAAGAAGGCGTTTGAGCAGTGCGACGTGATCCTCGGCCCGGTGGCGCCGACCGCGGCGTTCAATATCGGCGAGAAGTCGAACGACCCGGTCGAGATGTACCTGTCGGACATCTACACGCTGTCGGTGAACCTGGCCGGCCTGCCGGGCATGAGCGTGCCGGCCGGCTTCTCGTCAGGCGGCCGCCCGATCGGCCTGCAGATCATCGGCAACTACTTCGGCGAAGCGAAGATGCTGAACGTGGCGCACCAGTTCCAGCAGGTGACCGACTGGCACCGCAAGGCGCCGGTGCTGTAACAGACATTTTTGCCGCAGAATCCACGGAAACACCTGAAAACCGGCCGCCGTCTGGCTCGATGCTTTCTTCTGTGTTTTTCGGTGGGTTCTGTGGCTAAAAAAAGGGTTTCAGAACATGAAATGGGAAGTCGTCATCGGTCTTGAGGTGCATGTGCAGCTCAATACCGTATCCAAGATTTTCTCCGGCTCGTCCACCGCCTTCGGTGCCGAGCCCAACACCCAGGCGTCCGCAGTGGAGCTGGCGCTGCCGGGCGTGCTGCCGGTGATGAACAAGGCCGCGGTCGACAAGGCGATCCGCCTCGGCCTCGCGCTCGGTTCGACGATCAACAAGAAGAACGTGTTCGCGCGCAAGAACTACTTCTATCCGGATCTGCCGAAGGGCTACCAGATCAGCCAGATGGACCTGCCTATCGTCCAGCACGGCACGCTGACGATCCAGGTCGGCGACACCGAGAAGGTGGTGCGCCTGACCCGCGCCCACCTCGAGGAGGACGCCGGTAAGTCCCTGCACGAGGGGCTGGAAGGCCTGTCGGGCGTCACCGGCATCGACCTGAACCGCGCCGGCACGCCGTTATTGGAAATCGTGTCCGAGCCGGACATGCGCTCGTCCGAAGAGGCGGTCGCGTACGCCAAGGCTCTGCACACGCTGGTGACCTGGCTCGGCATCTGCGACGGCAATATGCAGGAAGGCAGCTTCCGCGTCGACGCCAACGTGTCGGTGCGCCCAGAGGGGCAGGCCGAATTCGGCACCCGCCGCGAGATCAAGAACCTCAACTCGTTCCGCTTCCTGCAGCAGGCGATCGAGGCCGAGATCCAGTGGCAGATCGACACCATCGAGGACGGCGGCAGGGTCCAGCAGGCGACCGTGCTGTTCGACCCGGACAAGGGCGAGACCCGCGCGATGCGCAGCAAGGAAGACGCGCACGACTACCGCTACTTCCCGGACCCGGACCTGTTGCCGGTGGTGATCCCGCAGGAGCAGATCGACGCGGTGCGCGAACAGATGCCGGAGCTGCCGGGCCAGATGAAGGTGCGCTTCGTCGAGAAATTCGGCGTGTCGGCCTACGACGCCAGCCTGCTCACCGGCAGCCATGCGCTGGCGAGCTACTTCGAGGCGGTCGCCAAGGCCACCGGCCAGGGCAAGCTCGCCGCCAACTGGATCAACGGCGAAGTCGCCGCCAGCCTGAATCGCGACGGCCGCGACATCACCGAGTGCCCGCTGTCGGCCGAACGCTTGGCCGGCCTGATCGTGCGCATCGCCGACAACACCGTGTCGTCCAAGCTCGCCAAGCAGGTGTTCGAGGCGATGTGGGGCAGCGAGCTGTCCGCCGACGCGGTGATCGAGCGCGACGGCCTCAAGCAGGTGTCCGACGTCGGCGCGATCGAGAAGATGGTCGATGAGGCGATCGCCGCCAATCCGAAAGCGGTCGAGGAATTCCGCGCCGGCAAGGAAAAGGCGCTCAACGCGCTGGCCGGCCAGGTGATGAAGGCGTCGAAGGGCAAGGCCAATCCGGCCCAGGTTCAAGATATCCTCAAGCAGAAACTCGGCGCGCTCTGATAGCGAAAACCTATGCGGACGGCATGCCTTTGGGCATGTCGTCCGTATTTTTTAATGTGATGTTAAATTAGTCGATTGTTTGTAATTAAATCATTTGATTTAATGTCCGGGTGTGCTGATTTGCCGAATCTATTGGCTTTCGTGGTCCATTCCTAAGTCATTGTCGCAAAAGGTGATTCGAGTCAATCGATGTTGACCGGCTCAATCATCTTCCCTATAGTGGCGGAAAGTGGGAAAAAGTGGGAAAAAGTGGGGCATTTTGTCCTGCACCGACTCTCAACGGGCCATTAGTCAACGATCATGTTCGGCGGCGTCAGTACTTTGTCTCTCGATAGCAAGGGTCGCCTGGCCATTCCGGCTCGGCACCGGGAGACGGTGTTGTCTGCGTTCGGCGCGAATCTGGTGGTCACGCTCGACTCGCCCGACCACCTGTTGATCTACCCCGAAGCCAACTGGCGGCCGATCGAGGAAAAGCTGATCCGGCTGCCGACCGGCAACCCGACGCTGAAGGCCTACCAACGGCTGGTGCTCGGCCACGCCGAGACGCTGGAGATGGACGCCGCCGGCCGCATCCTGCTGCCGGCGCGCTTGCGCGAGCGGGCCCGGCTCGGCAAGGACGTCGCGCTGGTGGGGATGGGCAACCGTTTCGAATTGTGGAATGCCGCCGACTGGGACGCCCAGACCGACGCGGCGCTGGAACTGGATCCGGCCGACCTTGCGGCCAACCTTGGAGATTTCTCGTTGTGAGCACCGCTGCCTTTGTACACCGCACGGTGCTGCTAACCGAGGCGGTCGACGCCTTGGCCATTCGCCCGGACGGCACCTACGTGGACTGCACGTTCGGCCGTGGCGGGCACAGTCGCGCGTTGCTCGCGCGGCTCGGACCGAGCGGCCGGCTGATCGCGTTCGACAAGGACCCGGAAGCGGTCGCCGTCGCCGACGCGCTGGCCGCCGAAGACCCCCGTTTCACCATCGTGCACGAAGGCTTCGAAACCTTCGCGCGCGAGCTCGATCGGCTGGCCGTCGACCGTGTCGACGGCGTGCTGATGGATTTGGGCGTGTCGTCGCCGCAACTGGACGATGGCCGCCGCGGTTTCAGTTTCCGCTTCGACGCACCGCTCGACATGCGCATGGACACCACGCGCGGCCTGACCGCGGCCGAGTGGCTGGCTACGGCCGCCGAAGCCGACATCAAAGAGGTGATCAAGACCTATGGTGAAGAGCGGTTTGCTCACAAGATCGCAGCAGCCATTGTTGCGACAAGGGCTGAAGCCCCGATCACGACGACGCGCGAGCTCGCCAGCCTCGTTGCGAAAAACGTCCATACTCGCGAACCGGGTCAAGACCCCGCGACGCGTACCTTCCAGGCGATCCGGATTTTCATCAACCGCGAACTCGACGAACTGAAGGCGGTGCTGCCGCAGGCCGCCCGGCGGCTGGCCGTCGGCGGCCGGCTGTCGGTGATCAGCTTCCATTCGCTGGAAGACCGCATCGTCAAACACTTCATGAAGGACGCCAGCACCGCCGACAAGCTGCCCAGCTGGGTGCCGGTGCGTGCCGCCGACATCGGTGAGGCGCCGCTGAAGCTCGCCAGCAAGGCGATCCGCGCCGGCGCCGACGAGGTGCGCGACAACCCGCGCGCCCGTTCCGCCGTGCTGCGTGTTGCCGAGCGCACCGCCGCGCCGTGGCCGGAGCCGCTCAAATGAACCGCCTCAACGCCGTTCTGCTCGTGGTGCTGGTGTTCTCCGCCATGGCGGTGGTCACCGCGCAGCACATTTCGCGCCAGCTCTATATCGAGCTGGGCCGCGAGCAGAAACTGGCGCGCCAGCTTGACGTCGACTACGACAAGCTGTTGCTGGAACAGAGTACCTGGGGGGCGCACTCGCTGGTCGAGCGCGCCGCCACCAGCCGGCTCGACATGCATCTGCCGGCGCCGCGCGAGGTGCAGGTGATCGCGCCGAAAGGGGGCACCTGATGCGCGTCCCCGTCAATAACCGCCGCCTCAACCCCGGTCCGGCTCCCTCGATGGGCCCGGGCCGCGTGCGTTTCGTGTTGTTGATCCTCGGCGGGCTGTTCTTGGTGCTGATCCTGCGCGCGATGTACATGCAGCTTGTGCAGCAGGACTTCCTGGTCGGCCAGGGCGACGCGCGCTTTCGCCGTACGCTGACGATGGAAGCCAACCGCGGCGTGGTTACCGACCGCAATGGCGAGCCGCTGGCGATCAGCACCCCGGTGCAGTCGATCTGGGCAAGCCCGGCCGACATGCCGCCGGTGCCGCCGGAGAAACTCGCCGCGCTGGCCAAGCTGCTCGAATTGCCGGCGACCGAACTTGCCGGCAAATTCGCCGACAAGCGGCGCGAGTTCGTCTATCTGAAGCGCCAGATCAGCCCGCAGTTGGCCGAACGGGTGGCGGCGCTCGGCATCCCGGGCGTGGCCGGCCAGCAGGAATTCCGCCGCTACTACCCGGCGGCCGAATCGTTCGCGCACATCATCGGTTTCACCGGCGTCGACGGCAAAGGCCAGGAGGGCCTGGAGCTGGCGCGCGAGAAGATGCTCGCCGGCAAGAACGGCAGCCGGGTGGTGCTGAAGGATCGCCGCGGCCATATCGTCGAGGACCTGGCCGCGATCGAGCGGCCGCGCAACGGCCAGACGCTGGTGCTGGCGATGGACCAGCGCATCCAGTACCTGGCCTACCGTGAGCTGAAAAACGCGGTCGAGGTGAACAAGGCCAAGGCCGGCGCGGTGGTGGTGCTCGACGCCAAGAGCGGCGAGGTGCTGGCGCTGGCCAACTACCCGTCGTTCAACCCGAACAACCGCGAGGGCACCACGCCGGAGATGCTGCGCAACCGCGCGGTGATCGATCTGTTCGAGCCCGGCTCGACGATGAAGCCGCTGTCGATCGCGGTGGCGCTCGAGCAGGGCAAGGCCCGGATCAACACCGTGCTCGACACCCATACCTATAAGATCGGCCCGGCGACGATCCGCGACGTGTCGCCGCAGCCTAGCCTCGACATCACCGGCATCATCAAGAAGTCGAGCAACGTCGGCGCCAGCAAGCTCGCGCTGATGGTGTCGCCGCAGGACTTCTGGGGCTACTACGACTCACTCGGCTTCGGCCGCGGCCCGGGCACCGGCTTCCCGGGCGAGGCGGCCGGGCGGCTGCGCAACTGGAAGAGCTGGCGGCCGATCGAACAGGCGACCATGTCGTTCGGCTACGGCGTGTCGGTGAGCCTGCTGCAGATGGCGCGCGCCTATACCATCTTCGCCAACGACGGCGTGCTGTTGCCGCTGTCGCTCTATAAGAGCAGCGCGCCGATGCCGGGCAAGCGCGTGCTCAGCCAGAAGACCGCCGACGAGATGAAGGGCGTACTGGTCGCCAACAGCGAGCCGGGCGGCGGCGCGGTCGGCGGCCGCATCATCGGCTACAGCATCGGCGGCAAGAGCGGCACCGCGCGCAAGCTGGAAGGTCATACCTACGTGGCCAACAAGCACCGTGCGTTGTTCATGGGCTTTGCACCGGGCAAGAATCCGAAATTGATCGTGGCGGTGATGATAGACGAGCCGTCCGCCGGCAAATACTACGGCGGCGCGGTGGCCGCGCCGGTGTTCTCGGCGGTGGCCGGCGGCGCGCTGCGCGTGCTGAACGTCCAGCCAGACGAGCCTGCCAACAATACCCTGCTACCGGAGTCGACTCCGGTACCGGCCGACTTTTAAAGAAGTTAAAGACATGATCAGTCGTCTGACCCCCTTGCCGGAGTGGAACCCGGCGGAACTCGAAAAACTGGGCATTCCAGCCCGTCGCGTCGAAGCGGACAGCCGCCGCGTGCTGCCCGGCGACGTGTTCCTCGCTTGCCGCGGCGAATACGCCGACGGCCGCGATTTCATCCCGGCCGCGCTGGCGCGCGGCGCCGCTGCGGTGCTGTGGGACGACGCCGACGGCTTCGCCTGGAACCCGGATTGGACCGTGCCGAACCTGCCGGTGCCGAACCTGCGCGAGCGCGCCGGCATCGTCGCCGCCTACGTGTTCGGCCAACCCAGCCAGCAGATGACCGTGATCGGCATCACCGGCACCAACGGCAAGACCTCGATCTCGCACTGGCTGGCTCAGGCGTTTAGCCTGCTCGACCAGAAGGCGGCGCTGATCGGCACCGTCGGTAACGGCTTTTACGGCGAGCTGACCGAGACTAGTCACACCACGCCCGACCCGGTCACCGTGCAGCAACGCCTGGCCGAATACCATCGCCAGGGCGCCCGGGTGGTGACGATGGAGGTCTCCAGCCACGGCCTCGATCAGTCGCGCGTCAACGGCGTCAGCTTCGCCACCGCGGTGTTCACCAACCTGACCCGTGATCACCTCGACTATCACGGCGACATGGCGAGCTACGGCGCGGCCAAGGCGAAACTTTTTCACTGGGAAGGCCTCAAGCAGGCGGTGATCAATGCCGATGATGCTTTCGGTCGAGAATTAATCGCCGCCATCGATACCGGCCGTACCCGGGTGGTCAGCTACGGCCTCGAACAGGGCGACGTGCGGCCGCTGTCGCTGAGCGCCTCGCTCGACGGCCTGAGCATGCGGGTCACCACGCCGTGGGGCGAGGTGGCGATCCGCACCGCGCTGCTCGGCCGCTTCAACGCCGCCAACCTGCTCGCCTGTCTCGCTACGCTTTGCGTCAATGGCGTCTCCCTGGCCGACGCGGCCCGTGTGCTCGGCCGCATCCAGCCGGCGCGCGGCCGCATGCAGCGGGTCGGTGGCGGTCATGAGCCGCTGGTGGTGGTCGACTACGCACATACTCCCGATGCACTCGAAAAGGCGCTGTCGACGCTGGCCGACATCCGGCCGGCCGGCAGCAAGCTGTTCTGCGTGTTCGGCTGCGGCGGCGACCGCGATACCGGCAAGCGCCCGATGATGGGCGGCATCGCCGAGCAGTACGCCGACGTGGCGGTGGTGACCAGCGACAACCCGCGTACCGAAAACCCGCAAGCGATCCTGGTCGACATCCTGGCCGGCATGAAGGCGCCCGGCCACGTCGAGGTCGACCGCGCCGCGGCGATCCACTGGGCGGTGAAGGCGGCGCGCGCCGGCGACGTGGTGCTGATCGCCGGCAAGGGGCACGAGGAATACCAAGACATCAACAAGGTGAAGCAGCCGTTCTCCGACTTCCGGGTCGCCGAGGATGCGCTGACCGCCTGGGGGGCCGCGCATGCTGACGCTTGAGCTGGCCGCCCGCCTCGCCGGCGGCCGCCTGGAAGGCCGCGACGCTGACGTCGGCCGCGTCGTTACCGACAGCCGCGACATCCGCGCCGGCGACCTGTTCGTGGCGCTCAAGGGCGAGCGCTTCGACGCGCACGACTTCGTCGCACAGGCCTTGGCCGACGGCGCGGTGGCGGCGCTGGTGGCCGACGGCTTTGCACTGCCCGGCGCGACGCTGATCCGCGTCGCCGACCCGCTCGCCGCCTTGGGGCAGCTCGCCGCCGGCTGGCGTGCCCGGCTGTCGCCGAAGCTCGCCGGCATCACCGGTTCGAACGGCAAGACCACCGTCAAGGAAATGCTGGCGGCGATCCTCGCGGCGCACGCCGGCGCCGACGCGGTGCTGGCCACCGCCGGCAACTTCAACAACGACATCGGCCTGCCGTTGACGCTGTTGCGCCTGAGCGAGCAGCACCGCTACGCGGTGATCGAGATGGGTATGAACCACCCGGGCGAGATCGCGCATCTCTCCCGGCTGACACGTCCGGACGTGGCGCTGGTCAACAACGCCTTGCGCGCCCATCTCGGCGGCTTCGACAGCGTGGCCGGGATTGCCCGCGCCAAGGCGGAGATTTTTGAAGGGCTGGCCGAAGGGGGCGTGGCGGTGATCAACGCCGACGACGCCAACTCGGAATTGTTCCGCGCTGCGGCCAGTGCGCATCGCCAGCTGGCGTTCGGCCTGGAACAGGGCGAGGTGCGCGCCGAGGCGGTCGAGCTGGACGGACTGCGGAGCCGGTTCACCCTGGTGAGCCCGGTGGGCCGCGTGGCGGTAACCCTGCCGGCTGCCGGCCTGCACAACGTGCGCAACGCGCTGGCCGCCGCCGCGCTGGCGCTGGTGTTCGAGGTGCCGCTCGCGACGATCGCCCAAGGCCTCGCCGCCTTTGCCGGTGTGAAGGGTCGGCTGCAGCAAAAGCGTGCCGCTTGCGGCGCCACCGTGCTCGACGACAGCTACAACGCCAACCCGGACTCGATGAAGGCCGGGCTCGACGTATTGGTCGGCTTTGCCGCACCGCGCGTGTTCGTGATGGGCGACATCGGCGAGCTGGGCGAAACCGCCCCGGCGCTGCACGCCGAGGTCGGCGCGTATGCGCGCGAGCGCGGCATCGAGCGACTGTTGACGCTCGGCCCGCTGGCCCGTCATGCCGCGGCCGCCTTCGGTGACGATGCCGAGGCGTTCGACGAATTGACCGACCTGCTCGCGGCGCTCGATACGCGCCTCACCGCCGACGCGACCGTGCTGGTGAAGGGCTCGCGCTTCATGAAGATGGAACGGGTGGTCGACCACCTGGTGAACGGATAACAAACGGTACGCCACGGGGCGGACCGAAACGATTGGGAGCTTGATAAGTGCTTGTTTGGTTAGCGGATTGGCTGGGTGAATACATCCGCGCATTCAAAGTTTTCAACTACATCACGCTGCGTGCGGTGCTGGCGTGCCTGACTTCGCTCGGCATCTCGCTGGTGATGGGTCCGTGGGTGATCCGGAAGCTGACCGAGCTGAAGGTCGGCCAGGCGGTCCGTAACGATGGTCCGCAGACCCACCTGGTAAAGGCCGGTACCCCGACGATGGGCGGCTCGCTGATCCTGCTGTCGATCACGATCACCACCTTGCTGTGGGCGCAGCTCGACAACAAATACGTGTGGCTGCTGCTGGCGGTGCTGCTCGGCACCGGCGCGATCGGCTTCATCGACGACTGGAAGAAGGTCGTCCACAAGAACCCGAAAGGCCTGTCGGCCAAAGCCAAGATGATCGGCCAGTCGGTGATCGCGATCGGTGCCGGCATCTACCTGATCGGTACGGCCAGCCTGCCGACCTCGACCGAGCTGATCGTGCCGTTCTTCAAGAACGTGATCTATCCGTTCGGCGCGATCGGCTTCTGCGTGCTGACCTACTTCGTGATCGTCGGGACGTCCAACGCGGTCAACCTGACCGACGGCCTCGACGGCCTGGCGGCGCTGCCGACCGTGCTGGTCGCAGGCGCGCTGGCGATCTTCGCCTACGTCGCCGGCCACGCGGTGTTCGCCAAATACCTGTCGCTGCCGTTCATCCCCGGCGCGCACGAGGTGGTGGTGTTCTGCGCGGCGATCTGCGGCGCCTGCCTGGGCTTCCTGTGGTTTAACGCCTACCCGGCGCAGGTGTTCATGGGCGACGTCGGCGCGCTGGCGCTCGGCGCCGCACTCGGCACCGTGGCGGTGATCGTGCGCCAGGAGATCGTGCTGTTCATCATGGGCGGCCTGTTCGTGATGGAGGCCTTGTCGGTGATGCTGCAGGTGGCGTCGTTCAAGCTGACCGGACGACGAGTGTTCAGGATGGCGCCCTTGCATCACCACTACGAACTGAAGGGGTGGAAGGAGACCCAGGTGGTCGTGCGCTTCTGGATCATCACCATGATGCTGGTTCTGGCCGGCTTGTCGACGCTGAAGCTGAGGTAAGCCATGGACTTCGCCAATCAGCACGTCATCGTCGTCGGCCTGGGGGACACCGGTCTTGCCAGTGCCGCCTGGCTCGCCGCGCACGGCGCGCGGGTGACCGTGGCCGACAGCCGCGCGGCCCCGCCGAACGCCGCGACCTTGGCCGAACGGCTGCCGGGCGTGGCGCTGCGCTGCGGCGACTTCGACGAGGCGAGTTTCGCCGACGCCGACCTGCTGGTGGTCAGCCCCGGCGTGGCGCTGGCCACGCCGGCGGTGGCGGCGTTCATCGCGGCCGGCGGCACGGTGGTCGGCGACGTCGAGTTGCTGGCGCGCGCCCTGCACGAGCGGCCGGACAAGCTGATCGCGATCACCGGCTCGAACGGCAAGACCACCGTGACCTCGCTGGTCGGTCACCTGTGCGAGGCCGCCGGCCTCGACACGGTGGTGGCGGGCAATATCGGTCTGCCGGTGCTGGAGGCGCTGCTCGAGCGCGAGCAAAGCGGTGTCTGGCCGGACGTGTGGGTGCTGGAGCTGTCGAGCTTCCAGCTCGAGACCACCACGAGTCTCGCCGCCGACGCCGCCACGGTGCTGAACATCTCCGAGGACCACCTCGACCGCTATCAGGACCTACTCGACTACGCGTACAGCAAGACTGCGGTGTTCGGTGGCGACGGCGTGCAGGTGCTCAATCGCGACGATGCGCTGTGCCGCGCGATGAGCCGCACCGGCCGGCCGGTGCGCTGGTTCTCGCTGCAGGACGCGTCGGTCGACTACGGCCTGATCCAGGAACAGGACAACTACTGGCTGGCGGCGCGCGGTGAGAAGCTGCTCGACGTCGCCGAACTGCAGCTGACCGGCCTGCACAACGCCGCCAACGCTTTGGCCGCCTTGGCGCTGACCGAGGCGATCGGCCTGCCGCGCGCCGCGCTGCTCGCCGGCCTGAAGACCTTCAAGGGCCTGCCGCACCGGGTCGAGCTGGTCGACGAGTTCGACGGCGTCGCCTACATCGACGACTCGAAGGGCACCAATGTTGGCGCCACCGAGGCGGCACTGAACGGCATGACTCGCAAGGTGGTGCTGATCGCCGGTGGCGACAGCAAGGGCCAGGATTTCGCGCCGCTGAAGCCGGCGCTCGCGCGGATCGGCCGCGCGGTGCTACTGATCGGTCGCGATGCGCCGAAGCTGCGTGCGGCGCTGACGGGGCTCGATCTGCCGCTCGTCGACTGCGCGTCGCTGGAGGAGGCGACCCGTCAGGCGGCGACGTTGGCCGAAAGCGGCGACGTGGTGCTGCTGTCGCCGGCCTGCGCCAGCCTCGACATGTTCCGCAACTACGCGCACCGCGCGCAGGTGTTCATCGACACGGTGGCCACGATCAAACAGGAGCGGCATCCATCATGATGGTCGGCGCCCAGGCCCGTCGTTTCGTCCCCACCACCGCACTCGATGAGGCGCTGGGCTGGGCGATCGCGCTCTTGCTGTCGTTCAGCCTGGTGATGGTGTATTCGGCGTCGATCGCCTCGGCCGAGGCCGACCCGACCATGCACAACCGCTACTTCTTCCTGGTGCGGCACGCGGTGTTCATGACGATCGGCCTGGGGCTCGCCTATGTGGTGTTCCACATCCCGGTGAAGTTCTGGGAGGAAAAGGCCGGCTGGGTGTTCCTGGTCGCGCTGGTGTTGCTGTTCGCGGTGCTGATCCCCGGCATCGGCCGGGTGGTAAACGGCTCGCGGCGCTGGATCTCGCTGATCGTGTTCAACGTTCAGCCGTCCGAGGTCATGAAGTTCGCGATGGTGCTGTTCAGCGCCCGCTACGTGGTGAAGAACGTCGCGAAGCTCGACAGCATCAAGGAAGGCTTCTTCCCGATCTTCGGCGTGATGCTGGTGGTGGCGTTCCTGCTCTTGATGGAGCCGGACTTCGGCGCGCTGATGGTGGTGGCGTCGATCGCGATGGGGCTGCTGTTCCTCGGCGGCATTAATATGCGCATCTTCACCGGCCTCGCGATCTTCGGCGTGGTCGCGGTGGTGCTGTTGATCGTGCTGTCGCCGTACCGGATGAAACGGGTGCTCGGCTTCATGGACCCGTGGGACGACCCGTACGGCAAGGGTTACCAGCTGTCGCACTCGCTGATCGCGATCGGCCGCGGCGAATGGTTCGGCGTCGGCCTCGGCAGCAGCGTAGAGAAGCTGTTCTACCTGCCCGAGGCGCACACCGACTTCATCATGGCGGTGATCGCCGAGGAGTTCGGCTTCGTCGGCATCTGTGTGGTGATCGGCGTGTACGCCTGGATCGTGCGCCGCGCGTTCCGGATCGCCGACCAGGCGAAGATGCTGGAGCGCTACTTCCCGGCGCTGGTGGCGCAGGGCATCGGCATCTGGCTCGGCATCCAGACCTTTTTCAACATCGGCGTGAACATGGGCATCCTGCCGACCAAGGGGCTGACGCTGCCTCTGATGTCGTTCGGCGGCTCGGCGCTGATCATGAACCTGGCGGCGATGGCGGTGCTGCTGAGGGTGGACTGGGAAAACCGCCGGGTGATGCGCGGCTACAAGGTGTAGCCGGGCAGCGGGCCGGTAGGCCCGAGGGCGCAAGCCCGCCCGGCGAGAGGGAGCGAAAGCAAAAACCGCCGGGTGATGCGCGGCTACAAGGTGTAGCCGGGCAGTTTTAGGAATGCGACACCGTTCGGCGCCCAGCAGTGCGCCGCACAGGAAACGGGCCGAAAATAGCGGCCCCCGATGGGCCGAAGCAGGCCGTTAAGAAGGATTCATGGCAAAACGCACGATCATGGTGATGGCCGGTGGCACCGGCGGACACATCTTCCCCGGCCTCGCGGTCGCCAAGGAGTTGGCGGCGCGCGGCTGGGCGGTGATCTGGCTCGGCGCCGACGGCGGCATGGAAACGCGGCTAGTGCCGGAGCACGGCATCGCGATCGAGACGCTGAAGATCCGCGGCGTGCGCGGCAATGGCCTCGTGCGCAAGCTGACGCTGCCGTTCGTGATGGCGCGGGCACTGTTGAAGAGTGCCGTGGTGATCTTCAACCACCGCCCGGACATCGCGATCGGTTTCGGCGGCTACCCGGCGTTTCCGGGCGGACTGATGACGCGGCTGCTGTGGAAGCCGCTGGTGGTGCACGAGCAGAACTCGGTGGCCGGGCTGACCAACCGGGTGCTGGCGAAGATCGCCAGCCGCACGCTGTTCGCCTTCCCCGGCGCGTTCCCGGGAACGAACGGCCTGGTCGGCAACCCGGTGCGCGCCGACATCGCCGCGCTGCCGGCGCCGTTTGAGCGCTTCGCCGGGCGCAGCGGTCCGCTGAAGCTGCTGGTGGTCGGTGGCAGCCTCGGCGCCAAGGTGTTCAACGACACCGTGCCGCAGGCGCTGGCGCTGTTGGCCGAAGGCGAGCGGCCGCTGGTGGTGCACCAGGCCGGCGCGAAGCAGATCGACGCGCTGCGGGCGAACTATCAGCAGGTCGGCGTTGCCGCCGACTGCCGCGCCTTCATTGCCGACATGGCGGCCGAGTACGGCGCCGCCGACGTGGTGCTGTGCCGGGCCGGCGCGCTGACGGTGGCCGAACTGGCCGCCGCCGGGGTCGGTAGCCTCCTGGTGCCGTTCCCGCACGCGGTGGACGACCACCAGACCGGCAATGCGAAGTTCCTGGCCGACGCCGGTGCGGCACGGCTGGTGCAGCAGAAGGAATTTGACGCGGCGAGCCTTGCCGGCTGGCTGAAGGGCCTGAACCGGGCCGACTGCCTGAAGATGGCCGAGGCAGCGCGGTCCAAGGCGCTGACCGACGCGGCGGCGCGGGTCGCCGACGTGTGTGAACAACTGACGCAGGAATAATTTGCCCCCGCGGCCAGCCGGCGGCGGGGAAGCTGATAGAGAAGCAGCATGAAACACAGGGTCAAACACATACATTTCGTAGGCATCGGTGGCGTCGGCATGTGCGGCATCGCCGAGGTGCTGCTCAACCTCGACTACACCGTGTCGGGCTCCGACATGGCCGACGGCGTGGCCACCAAGCGGCTGGCCGAGGCCGGCGCGCGCGTGTTCTTCGGCCACGACGCCACCTACATCCAGAACGCCGACGTAGTGGTCACCTCGACCGCGGTGAAGGCGGACAACCCGGAAGTGCTCGCGGCGCGTGAACGCGCGATCCCGGTGATCCCGCGCGCGATGATGTTGGCCGAACTGATGCGCTTCAAGCAGGGCATCGCGATCGCCGGTACGCACGGCAAGACCACCACCACCAGCCTGACCGCGTCGGTGCTGGCGGCGGCCGGGCTCGACCCGACCTTCGTGATCGGCGGCAAGCTGACCGCGGCGAACACCAACGCCCGGCTCGGTTCGGGCGACTTTCTGGTCGCCGAGGCGGACGAGTCGGATGCGTCATTCCTGCACTTGGCGCCGGTGATGGCCGTGGTGACCAATATCGACGCCGATCACATGGACACCTACGAGCACAGCTTCGACAAGCTCAAGCAGGCCTTCGTCGACTTCCTGCACCGGCTGCCGTTCTACGGCCGAGCCGTGCTGTGCATCGACGACGCCAATGTGCGCGAGATCTTGCCGCAGGTGAAAAAGCCGATCACCTCGTACGGCTTCAGCGACGACGCCGACGTCTACGCCGAGAACGTCGAGGACGACGCCGGCCGGATGCGCTTCGACGTGGTGGTGAAGAACGGTGCGCTCACCCGTTTCCCGGTGGTGCTGAACATGCCGGGTCGGCACAACGTGCTCAACGCCTTGGCGGCGATCGCGATCGGCATCGAGTGCGGTGCCGGCATCGCCGCGATCCAGAAGGGCCTCGCCGAGTTCGCCGGCGTCGGCCGGCGCTTCCAGCGCTACGGTGAGGTGGCGATCGCCGGTGGCGAGTTCACGCTGGTCGACGACTACGGCCACCACCCGGTGGAGATGGCGGCGACGCTCGCCGCGGTGCGCGGCGCGTTCCCGGACAAGCGCCTGGTGCTGGCGTTCCAGCCGCACCGCTACACGCGCACCCGCGACCTGTTCGAGGATTTCGTCAAGGTGCTGTCGACCGTCGACGCGCTGCTGCTGACCGAGGTGTACGCCGCCGGCGAGGCGCCGATCGTGGCCGCCGACGGCCGGGCGCTGGCGCGCGCGGTGCGCGTCACCGGCCGGGTCGAGCCGGTGTTCGTCGACGAGATCGGCGCGCTGCCGCAGACCGTGTTCGACGTGGCGCGGCCAGGCGATGTGGTGGTGACGATGGGCGCCGGCTCGATCGGCGCGGTGCCGGCCAAGCTGGTGGCGGCGCAATAACACAGAGTGGCAACCGGCCGGGGATGCCCGGCCTTACAGGATAGACGAGAGCATGCAGCAGTTTGGCAAAGTGGCAGTGATGATGGGCGGCAGCTCGGCAGAGCGCGAAGTGTCGTTGATGAGCGGCAGCGGCGTGCTGGCGGCGCTGTTGTCGCAGGGCGTCGACGCGCACGCCTTCGACCCGGCGGACAAGCCGCTGGCGCACCTGAAGAGCGAGGGCTTCGACCGGGTGTTCATCGCGCTGCACGGCCCGTTCGGCGAGGACGGCACGCTGCAGGGTGCGCTCGAGACGCTCGGCATCCCGTACACCGGCTGCGGCGTGATGGCGTCGGCGATCGGCATGGACAAGTGGCGCACCAAGCTGCTGTGGCAGGGCGCCGGCCTGCCGATCCCGGCCTTCGTGATGCTCGACGACGCGAAGGACTTCGCCGCGGTGGAAGCCGAACTCGGCCTGCCGCTGTTCGTCAAGCCGGCTTCCGAGGGCTCGAGCATCGGCGTGACCAAGGTGAAGACGCCGGGCGAATTGCGCGCGGCGTACGAGGAAGCGAAGAAATACGACCCGCTGGTGATCGCCGAGCAGTTCGTCGGCGGTGGCGAGTACACCTGCGCGGTGCTGGGCGACGTGGCGCTGCCGACGATCAAGATCGAGCCGGCGACCGAATTCTACGACTACCAGGCCAAGTATTTCCGTGACGACACGGTGTACCACTGCCCGAGCGGCCTTACGGACGCGGCCGAGGCGCGGATGCGCGAGCTGGCGCTGACCGGTTTTAGGGTGCTGGGCGGGCGCGGCTGGGGGCGGGTGGATTTCCTGATGGGTGACGACGGCACGCCGTACCTGCTGGAGATCAACACCTCGCCGGGCATGACCAGCCACAGCCTGGTGCCGATGGCGGCGCGGGTAGAGGGGCTGAGCTACGAGGATCTGTGCGTGAAGATTCTCGGAACGGCCCATGTGGGATAACCACCAGGCGCTGCGTAGCCTGGCGAATGCGATGCTGCTGGCGGCGCTGGCGATGCTGTTGTACGCCGGCGGCTTCTGGCTGGTGCACTCGTCGCTGTTTCCGGTGCGCGCGATCTACATGCAGGGCGCGCTGAAGAGGGTGACGCCGGTGCAGTTGAAGTACATCGCCGAGCACGAGTTGGCCGGCACGTTCTTTACGCTCGACATCGACAAGACCCGGGCGGCGTTCCAGAAACTGCCGTGGGTGCGCGATGCCCAGGTGCGTCGCCGCTGGCCGGATGCGTTGTTTATCACGGTGGAAGAGCACGTGGCGCTGGCCCGCTGGGGCGAGAACGGGCTGATCGATACCAATGGCGACTGGTTCGACGCGGCGAGCGACCAGAACCTGCCGGTGCTGGCCGGGCCGGCCGGCAGCGAGAAGACGCTGGCCGCATCGCTGCCGAAGTTCCAGCAAGCGCTCGCGCGCTCGGGGCTGAGCGCGCTGCGGCTGGAAATGTCGGCGCGCGGTGCCTGGCGCGTCGACCTGTCGAATGAGATCCGGCTCGAATTGGGCCGCAACGACGTGGAGGCGCGGGCGCGCCGCTTCGCCGAGTACTGGAAGGGAAACCTGGCAGCGCTGCCTTACAAGATTGAGTACGTAGACATGCGCTACCCCAATGGATTCGCCGTGCGGATGCCGGATTACAAGGGCACCCCGGCGCACAAGACAAAGCCTTAAGTGTTGGAGCGACAGGTGAGCAAACCGAAGGAAAGCAAGAACATGTTGGTGGGGCTGGACATCGGCACCTCGAAGATCGTAGCGATCGTCGCCGAGGTGCTGGAAGAAGGCCAGATCAACATCGTCGGCATGGGCCAGACCCCGTCGCGCGGCCTGAAGCGCGGCATGGTGGTCAATATCGAGTCCACCGTGCAGGCGATCCAGCGTGCGCTGGAAGAGGCCGAGCTGATGGCCGACTGCAAGATTCACGAGGTGTTTACCGGCATCGCCGGCAGCCACATCAAGAGCGTGAACTCGCACGGCATGGTGGCGATCAAGGACCGTGAGGTCACCCAGATGGACATCGACCGGGTGATCGAGACTGCCCGCGCGGTGACCATCCCGCCGGATCACCAGGTGCTGCACATCCTGACCCAGGAATACAGCATCGACGGTCAGGAAGGCGTGCGCGAGCCGCTCGGCATGAGCGGCGTGCGGCTGGAGACCCGGGTGCACATCGTCACCGGCGCGGTGTCGGCGGCGCAGAACGTCGGCAAGTGCGTGCGCCGTTGCGGCCTGGAGGCGGCCGACCTGGTGCTGCAGCCGATGGCGTCGGCGATGTCGGTGCTGTCCGAGGACGAGAAGGATCTGGGCGTCTGCCTGATCGACATCGGCGGCGGCACCACCGACATCGCGGTGTACACCAACGGCGCGATCCGCCACACCGCGGTGATCCCGATCGCCGGTGACCAGATCACCAGCGATATCGCGATGGCGCTGCGCACCCCGACCAAGGAGGCCGAGGACATCAAGATTCATCACGGCGTGGCGCTGGTCAGCTTGACCGAGCCGGGCCAGATGATCGAGGTGCCGGGCGTCGGCGAGCGCGGTCCGCGCCAGATGTCGCGTGTGACGCTGGCCGAGGTGATCGAGCCGCGCGTCGAAGAACTGTTCCAGCTGGTGCAGCTCGAGCTGCGCCGCTCCGGCTTCGAGGAGCTGCTGTCGTCGGGCGTCGTGCTGACCGGCGGCGCCGCGCTGATGCCGGGCATGGTCGAGCTGGCCGAAGAGGTGTTCCACCTGCCGGTGCGGATCGGCGTGCCGAAGTACGTCGGCGGCCTGTCGGAAGTGGTGAAGAACCCGCGCTTCTCGACCGGTGTCGGCCTCTTGCTGTACGGCAAGGACCAGACGCAGATCCAGGTGGGTCCGAAATTGGAGGGGGGCAGCATCGGTTCGCTGTTCTCCAAGATGAAAGCATGGTTTGCCGGCAATTTCTGAGCCGTCGGTGAATTTCGGGTAACGGGGCTCGGATGTGAAAGCTCAGTTCGAACGAGGAGAGTGAAGATGAGCATGGTATTCGAAGTAATGCAGGAGACCGCCCAAGAGGCTGTCATCAAGGTGATCGGCGTCGGCGGCGGCGGCTGCAACGCGATCGACAATATGATCGAAGGCACGCTGCGCGGCGTCGAGTTCATCTGCGCCAACACCGACGCGCAGTCGCTCAAGCGCAACCGCGCCTCGATCCGCCTGCAGCTGGGCACCACGCTGACCCGTGGCCTCGGTGCCGGCGCCAATCCGGAAGTCGGCCGCAACGCCGCGCTGGAAGACCGTGAGCGGATCGCCGACGCGCTGCGCGGCGCCAATATGGTGTTCATTACCGCCGGCATGGGCGGTGGTACGGGTACAGGGGCTGCGCCCGTTGTTGCCGAAGTCGCCAAGGAACTGGGCATCCTCACCGTCGGTGTGGTGACCCGGCCGTTCCAGCACGAAGGCAAGCGCCAGAACGTGGCGCAGGCCGGCATCGAGGACCTGAAGAAACACGTCGACTCGCTGATCGTGATCCCGAACGACAAGCTGATGGAAGTGCTCGGCGACGACATCACCATGCGTGAGGCGTTCCGCGCCGCCGACGACGTGCTGCGCGGCGCCGTGGCCGGCATCGCCGAAGTGATCACCTGCCCGGGCCTGATCAACGTCGACTTCGCCGACGTGCGCACCGTGATGAGCGAGATGGGCCTGGCGATGATGGGCTCCTCGCACGCCGAGGGCATTGACCGTGCCCGCGTCGCCGCCGAACAGGCGGTGGCCAGCCCGCTGCTCGACAGCATCACCCTCGACGGCGCGCGCGGCGTGCTGGTGAACATCTCGACCGCGCCGGGCTGCCTGAAGATGAGCGAATACCGCGAGATCATGGGCATCGTGCGTCAGTATGCCGACGACGACGCGCAGATCAAGTTCGGTACCGCCGAAGTGGAAGACATGGCCGAAGACGCGATCCGCGTGACGCTGATCGCCACCGGCCTGGGCGCGAAGAAGCCGCAGCGCGACGAGCGTCCGGACTACATCAAGATCGTCAAGACCGGCACCGACGACCGTCCGGTCGAAGTGATCGACTACAACGACCTGGATGTGCCGGCGGTGATGCGCCAGAGCGGCCGTCGTTCGGCGCCGCTGTCGACCGACTTTTCCAACCCGGAGGTGAGCGAGTCGTACGATATTCCGGCGTTCCTGCGCAAGCAGGCAGATTGATAGCTATGCGCTATTAGATGGCTTGCGGCAATCAATAAATTGCCGGATTGTGCTGTGTTAATATCAGCGTATCCGTCTTATTGCCAGTCGCGAACACCATGATTCTGCAGCGCACGCTATCCCAGCCGATCAGTGCCACCGGCGTAGGTCTTCATTCCGGCGAGCGGGTATTGCTCGTGATGAAGCCGGCCGACCCTGATGCGGGCATCACTTTCCGCCGAACCGACCTGCCCGAGCCGGTCGATGTGAAAGTGCAGCCTTCGCTCGTGAACGACACGCGTCTCTCCTCGACGCTGGTAACCGATACCGGCGTGCGTGTCGGCACGATCGAGCACCTGATGTCCGCGATTGCCGGGCTGGGTATCGACAACCTGTTGATCGAAGTGATGGCGGCAGAGATTCCGATCATGGATGGCTCTGCCGCGCCGTTCATCTATCTGCTGCAAAGCGCCGGCATCGTCGACCAGGCGGTGCCCAAGCGCTTCATCCGCATCCTGAAGCCGGTCGAAGTCGTCGAAGGCGACAAGTGGGTGCGGCTCGCGCCGCACAACGGTTTCAAGGTGACGCTGTCGATCGAGTTCAACCACCCGGCGTTTAACCAGGCGCCGCAGACGGTCGAGATCGACTTCGCCAACCATTCCTATATCGAGGAAATCAGCCGCGCTCGTACCTTCGGCTTCATGCACGAGGTCGAGTACATGCACAGCCACGGGCTGGGCCTGGGCGGCAGCCTCGACAACGCGATCGTGATCGACGACGAGTACGTGCTCAACCCCGAAGGGCTGCGCTTCCCGGACGAGTTCGTGCGCCACAAGATTCTCGACGCGATCGGCGACCTGTACGTGATCGGCCACCCGCTGATCGGCGCGTTCTCCGGCCACAAGTCCGGCCACGCGATGAACAACAAGCTGCTGCGCCAACTGATTGCCACGCCGGACGCCTGGGAATACGTCAGCTTCACCGACCCGGCCGACGCCCCGTCGAGCTTCCACCGCCTGCCCGAGGTGAAGTAGAGCGCCTTATGGAACAGATCGCAGCCGCCTTGGCGGCCCCAAAGGTGCTCTAACATGTTCTGGCTGCTGCGGATGTGGTTATTGGCGGTGATTCTGATCGTCGGCTGGGCGATGACCTGCTATATGCTGACCCGCAACCGCGATTATCTGTACCGAGCCCGGCTGGCGATCCGCTGGTCGAGCTATTTCGTCGGCCTGGTGGCGCTGTTTTGGGTCGCCCGGCGCTTCTTGCTGTAAGGAATTCCCGATGCCCGAACTGACCCATTTCGACGCCACCGGCCAGGCCCATATGGTCGACGTCGGCGCCAAGGCGGAAACCGCGCGCCGCGCGGTGGCCGAAGGCTATATCCGCATGCTGCCGGCCACCTTCGCGCTGGTGCAGGCCGGTGGCCACAAGAAGGGCGATGTGCTCGGCATCGCGCGGCTCGCCGCGATCATGGCGAGCAAGCGCACCGCCGACTTGATCCCGCTGTGTCACCCGATCGCGCTGACCCGGGTGGCGGTGGAGCTTGAGCTGCTCGAGGCCGCCCACGCGGTGCGCATCGAGGTGACCGCCGAGACGGTCGGCAAGACCGGGGTGGAGATGGAAGCGCTGACCGCGGTCAACGTCGGCCTCTTGACCATCTACGATATGTGCAAGGCAGTCGACCGTGGCATGGAAATCGGCGGCGTGCGCCTGCTGGAGAAAGAAGGCGGCAAGTCCGGCCACTGGAAGGTCGAGGCGTGATCCGCGTCGCGCTGGCGCTGCTGCTTGGGCTTTCGGCCAACCTTGCGTTGGCCGAAGACTTGCCGGCGTGCACGCCGGACAGCGCGGTCGGCAGCCGCTGCATGGTGGAACTGGAGCAGTTGCGCCCGACCCAGCCCGGCGTCGGCCTGCTACAGGTCGCCGACGAGCGCACCAAGCTGGCCAAGCGGGCCAAGAAGGACTCGGCCGACGAGTTCCAGCGCTACCTGATCAAGAAGCGCATCCCGCTGGTGATCGGTCCGGACGGCGGCCTCTACCTGGTCGACCGCCACCACCTGAGCCGCGCGCTGTGGGACAACGGAGTGCGTCATGCGCCGGCGGTGGTCGAGGGACGGCTCGCCGATGCCGCCGACTTCTGGCCGACGATGCAGGCACGCCACTGGGCATGGCTGAAGGACGAACACGGCAAGGCGATCGCCCCGGCGACGCTGCCGGCCTCGATCGCCGCCTTGCCCGATTACCCGTACCGCTCGCTGGCCGGCTACGCCGAGAACGCCGGCCTGTTCCGCAAGGACGGCCAGGTGTACTTCATCGAGTTTGCCTGGGCGCAGTACCTGGGCGAGAAACTCGGCTGGCGCGCCGTCGAGCGTGGCTCGCTGTCCGCCACGCTCGACGCGGCGCGTGGCGCAGCCTGCGCGCCGGCGGCGGCCGCTCTGCCCGGTTACCCCGGTCCGGCCTGCCCGGTGCATTGACGTCGTTGTCGCATGAACAAGGCCCGCCGAAGCGGGCCTTTTCTTTTCGGCCAACGTTGGCCGAGTCGGCGGGCGCGGCTGGGGTCACAGCACGCGCTTGGCGTAGCTGTCCTTGTCCAACTCCCTCACTTCCACCGATACCTGCAGCGGCCGTTGTGCGGTCTCGTCGAGTTCGGCCTCGGCGCTGGCCAGCAGCGCCTCGGCCAGCTGCCGGCGTACCTCGAGCGTCCGGCCCGACAGCAGCGCCACCTCGATATGCACGAAGCGGTCGGGGGCGCCATCGCCGACCAGCACGGTGTCGAGCGCGATCGCGCGGCTCTTGATGTCGGTGACGCTGAACAGGCCGCTGGCGATCAGCGTGCGGTTGAGCGCCTTGAGCAGCGCGCGCGGCGCGAAATCGTCGGCGAGCTCGGTGCAGTATTCGACGGTGAGGTGCGGCATCGGTCCATCTCCTTGTGGCGACAGCGGTGGGATTCGTTCCGGGACGGGTCAGCAATCGCGCAGGTCGGTCAGCGCGGTGCGCTGCGGGTCGGCCTCGCGGCTGATCAGCAACACCGCGAGCAGGATCAGCGCGCCGCCGGCGAGCTGGCTCGCCGACAGCGCCTCGCCGAGCAACGGCCAGGCCAGCGTCAGCGTCACCAACGGCTCCAGCGTCGACAGCACCGCGGCGCGCGCAGCGCCGATCTTGCCGAGGCCGGCGAGGAACAGCGCCAGCGCGACCACGGTGCACAATAGCGCCATCCCCAGTATGGCCGCCCAGCCGTGCCAGCTCGCCGGGCCGTGAAAGCCCTCGCCCGCGACCAGCGCGCCGTTGCTGGCGGCGGCGGCGAGGATCACCACCGCGGCGTTGGGCAGTGGCGGGCCGTTGCTGGCGAAGCGGCTGCCGGCTAGGATGTACAGCGAATAGACCAGTGCGGTGGCGAGGCCGAGCACCAGACCGAGCGGCTGGGTCGACAGGTCCTGGCCGACGGTGATCGCGAGGCCGGCGAGCGCCAGCAGCAGCGCGACCAGGCGCCGACGGGTGAGCGTCTCCTTCAGCCACAGCGTCGACAGCAACAGCACCACCGCCGGGTACAGGTAGAACAGCAGCGCCACCGTGCCGGCCGAGGCGAAGTGCAGCGCGTTGAAGTAGCACAGCGAGCTCGCGGTATAGCCGATCCCGCCCATCAGTAGCAGCGCGACGAGGGTGCGGCCGCGCGGCCACGGCTGGCGCTGCCAGAGCAGCCAGGGCAGCAGCAGGGCGCCGGCCAGGAAGAAGCGCAGGAACAGCAGCGTGCCGGCGCTGACGCCGTCGGCGTAGGCGTAGCGGGCCAGGATCGCCATGCTGCCGAAGGCGGCGGCCGAGGCGAGCACCTGCAGGGAACCGGTCAGACGGGTCGACATGATGGTGGGGCGTGGGGCAAAAGCGGCATTGTCGCCGAGCTTCAACGGTCTGTCATGAAGGGTGTGCTTACTGTTTCGGCGCCGCGCGCAGCAGGGCGACGGCGGTGTCGGCGTCCTTCGGCGTGCCGCTGGCGTCGCACAGAATGGTGCGCAGCTGGGTGTGCAGCTGGTCGGGGATCTTCCGCCAGTCGGGCTTCAGCGAGGTGATCCAGCGCTTGTTGACGGTATCGCCGAAGGCGTAGGTCTTGAGCCGCCGTTCGTTGCAGCGCAGCCCCTCGACGCTGAGGTTGTCGACGCCGGCCGGGCTCTTCACCTGCAGCACGTAGCGGATCACCCGGTCGGTATCGATGGTCAGGCTCTTGGCGTCGATTGCCGCCTGGTTGGTGAAGGTGTTGCTGACGTAGAAGCCGGTCCAGTCCGCCTGGGCCGGAAACGCGGGCAGCGCGGTGTCTTTCTCCTGCCAGGGCGCCTCGTCGTCGAAGGCGTAGTTGGAGTTTCGGAACGTGTCCTTGGCGTAGCCGGTCAGGGCCAGCAGCGACAGGACGGTCGCGGCGATCAGGCGTTTCAAAGGCGTCTCCCGTAGATCGGTCCGGTTGGGGCTTCGTGGCCCACCGGCGTACAATGGCAACCATCCATTCTAACGCGATTGACCGGGTCGGCTGCCGTTTTGGCCCGCCGGTCCGTCGCCGCCCGCCATCCAGAGGTATTTCGGCCATGCAGACCGACCAACGACTCGACCTTTCCGGGCTCAATTGCCCGCTGCCTATCCTGCGCGCGAAGAAGGCGTTGTCCGGCATGGACAGCGGGACGGTACTCGAGGTGATCGCTACCGACCCGGGCGCGCCGCGGGACTTCGAGGCCTTCTGCCGCCAGACCGGCAACGCGCTGCTCGAGTCGGGCACCACCGCCGAGGGCAAGTTCCGCATGGTGCTGCGGCGCAAGTGATATAACATAACGTATTGACTGTCTACCGAGGTAATACCGTGCAACTGACCCTGATCCGCCCCGACGACTGGCACCTGCACCTGCGCGACGGCCACGTGCTGTCGGCGGTGCTGCCCGACACCTGTCGCCAGATGGGCCGCGCCATCGTGATGCCGAACCTGAAGCCGCCGGTGACCACGCTGGCGCAGGCGGCCGCCTACCGCGAGCGCATCCTCGCGGCCCGTCCGGCCGGCTCGCGCTTCGAACCGCTGATGACGCTGTACCTGACCGACAACACCCCGGCGAGCGAAATCCGTGCCGCCAAGGCATCCGGCATCGTGCACGGGGTGAAGCTGTACCCGGCCGGCGCGACCACCAACTCCGACCACGGCGTCACCAGCATAGCCCGTGCGATGCCGGCGCTCGAGGCGATGGCCGAGGTGGGCCTGCCGCTGTTGGTGCACGGCGAGGTGACCGACGCCGAGATCGACATCTTCGACCGCGAGGCGGTGTTCATCGACAAGGTGTTCGAGCCGCTGATCCGCCGGCTGCCGGAATTGCGCGTGGTGTTCGAGCACATCACCACCAAGGACGCCGCCGAGTACGTGGCGAGCGGTTCGGCCAACGTCGCCGCCACGGTGACCGCGCACCACCTGTTGATGAACCGCAACGCGCTGTTCGTCGGCGGCATCCGCCCGCACCACTACTGCCTGCCGGTCCTCAAGCGCGAGCTGCACCGCCAGGCGCTGGTGAAGGCGGTCACGTCCGGTTCCGACCGATTCTTCCTCGGCACCGACAGCGCGCCGCACGCCCGTGGTGCCAAGGAAGCGGCCTGCGGCTGCGCCGGCATGTACACCGCGCACGCGGCGATCGAGCTGTACGCCGAGGCGTTTGAGGCGGCCGGCGCGCTCGACAAGCTCGAGGCGTTCGCCAGCCTGAACGGCCCGGCGTTCTACCGCCTGCCGGTTAACAGCGACACGATTACGCTGGTCAAGGAGCCGCAGACGGTCGCCAACGAGCTTGCCTACGGCGAGGAAGTGCTGGTGCCGCTGCGTGCCGGTGAATTGATCGGCTGGCAACTGCGTTAAACGCCGTTGATCCATCGTGAAACGCCCGCGGGAAGCGGGCGTTTTGCCGTCCTCTCTCCCCGGCTCGTGACACAGGTCGTCCCAATCTCGGCGTGGCTGGTGTTGTTAATTGGCCTCGTCGCCACCGAGACGATATGGCGGGTCGGAGGCGACGGATCGCAGCGCGGCCATGCGCCGACCGCCGGCGCGGCGCCGGGGGCCGGCTTGGTGATGCGATAGCGCCCGGCAGAGCGGGAGCCGCGGGCAGTGGTATTGACGATGTTGTCGATCAGGCTTGGTTTCGTGGCCGGATTTGACGCAACTGGTCCGCTCGCGATGGCGGTCGCGGTGAGCCGGTCGGCGCGATCGCTCCGGCACGGGGGGGAGATCCCGGACGCATACTCGCGGTTGGAAAATCGCGGCAAACGGCTTAAGCATGATTTTCTCGACCCCGAGCTACCGTAAAACCGTCAAAAAAATTTGCTAGGGCGCGGCGGCAATTCTTGCCGAGGAGCTTGAACAGCGAAAATTCCCCTGCGCATAATGCGCTACCACTTGTATCCAATCGAGTGGATGCAAATCAGCACTGGTTTATGGGGCGGAAGACCCCGCCCCGGCCGGTGACGAGAACATAGAGGGAGATTCGCAAAATGCAAAACAAGACTACGCTGCACGTGCTCGCCGCCTCGCTGACCCTGGCCTTCGCCGCCGGCAGCGCCTTCGCCGCCAAGATTCCGTCCGGTGTCCAGCTGGACGCCCGCCAGGAACTGGTGCGCAACAACGCCTCGGAAACCGAGACCCTCGACCCGGCGCTGGCCGAGTCGGTCGGCGCCAACAACATCACCCGTGACCTGTTCGAAGGCCTGACCGCCACCAACGCCGACGGCGTGGTCGTGCCGGGCGTGGCCGAGAAGTGGGAACAGAAAGACCCGACCACCTGGGTGTTCCACCTGCGCAAGAACGCGCTGTGGTCGAACGGCGACCCGGTGGTGGCCGGCGACTTCGTCTACGGCTGGCAGCGCTTCGTCGATCCGAAGACCGCCTCGTCCTACGCCGCGACCTACGGCATCTTCATCCTGAACGGTCAGGAGATCACCGAAGGCAAGAAGCCGGTCGCCGAACTGGGCGTGAAGGCGCTCGACAAGTACACGCTGGAAGTGAAGACCCCGTACCCGGTCGCCTTCATGCCGGACCTGGTGTCCAACCTGAACCTCGGCCCGGTCAACAAGGCGGTGGTCGACAAGTACGGCAAGGAGTGGACCAAGCCGGGCAAGATCGTCAGCAACGGCGCGTTCATGCTGAAGGACTGGCAGGTCAACAGCAAGCTGATCATCGAGAAGAACCCGAAATACTGGGACGTGAAGAACGTCCAGCTGAGCCGCGTCACTTACCTGCCGGTGGAAGACGAGAACACCGACGTCAAGCTGTTCCAGTCCGGCCAGAACGACCTGGTCTACCAGCTGCCGGCCGGCAGCTTCGCCAAGTACCAGCAGGAATTCCCGAAAGAGATCAAGAACGCGCCGATGCTCGGCCTGCGCTATTACTCGTTCAACAACAAGGACCCGTTGCTGAAGGACGTGCGCGTGCGCAAGGCGCTGACGATGGTCATCGACCGTGACGTGCTGGCGCAGAAAGTCACCGCCGACGGCCAGCTGCCGTCGTACGGCGTGATCGTGCGCGGCGTCAAAGGCGCCGACGTGACCAGCTACGAGTGGTCGAAATGGCCGATGGCCAAGCGCGTCGAGGAGGCCAAGAAGCTGCTGGCCCAGGCGGGCGTGAAGCCGGGCACCAAGCTCAAGTTCACCTACAACACCAGTGAATACCACAAGAAGATGGCGATCTTCGCCGCCTCCGAGTGGAAGACCAAGCTGGGCCTCGACACCCAGATGGACAGCCTGGAATTCAAGGTGCTGCTGAAGAAGCGCCACGACGGCGACTACCAGATCGCCCGCAACGGCTGGGTGGCCGACTACAACGACGCCACCACCTTCCTGACGCTGGTGCAGTGCGGTTCGAGCCAGAACGACAACGGCAACTGCAACCAGAAGGCCGAAGACCTGATCAAGCAGGGCAACGAGACCCAGGACGTGGCCAAGCGCAAGGCGCTGCTGACCCAGGCTGCGAAGCTGGTGATGGACGACTACCCGATGCTGCCGCTCTTGCAATACACGCTGCCGCGCCTGGTGAAGCCGTACGTCGGCGGTTACTCGTTGAAGAACCCGATGGACCGCTATCGCAGCAAGGACCTGTACATCGTCAAGCGCTGAGCGCTTGAGGACGTAACGGTCGGAGGCCACAAGCCTCCACTGAGATAGAGGCGGGCGCCGGCGTTGCCGGCGGCCAGCCTGAACTTGACGTAATGTCGGCCTGTCGTGGGTTCCCACCCGCCCCTCACGAGGGGGCGGGTTTCTACCGGTGCGCGTGCACCGGGGGGCGTACGGCGATGGCCGACCGGAGTAACGCCCATGTGGTCCTATACTTTCCGCCGCGTGCTGATGACGATCCCGACGCTATTGCTCGTCATCACCGTCTGCTACCTGATGCTGCACGCCACCCCCGGCGGCCCGTTCGACGGCGAACGCAAGCTGTCCGCCGCGGTGCTGGCCAACCTGCAGGCCAAATACCATCTCGATCTGCCCTTGTGGCAGCAATACCTCTACTACCTGAAGAGCCTGCTCGACGGTGATCTGGGCGCCTCGTTCCGTTACGCCGACTGGAGCGTCAACGACCTGGTGGCCAAGGCCCTGCCGGTATCGCTGTCGATCGGCGGCGGCTCGCTGTTGATCTCGATCTTCCTCGGCGTCGCCCTCGGCATCATCGCCGCGCTGCGCCAGAACAGCCTGGTCGACTACCTGGTGATGCTGATCGGCAACATCGGCAGCGCCTTCCCGTCGTTCGTGATCGGCCCGGTGCTGATCCTGGTGTTCGCGATCTGGCTGCGCTGGCTGCCGGCCGGCGGCTGGGACGACTTCCGGCTCGGCTACATGGTGCTGCCGATGACGCTGTTGACCTTCATCAACATCTCGACCATCGGCCGGGTGATGCGCGGCAGCCTGATCGAGGTACTGAACAGCAACTTCATCCGCACCGCCCGCGCCAAGGGCCTGGGGCTGTCGACCATCGTGTTCCGCCATGCCCTGAAGCCGGCGCTGATGCCGGTGGTGTCGGTGATCGGCCCGCTGGCGATCTCGTCGATCACCGCCGCGGTGGTGACCGAGTCGGTGTTTTCCTTGCCGGGGATCGGCAAGCTGATCGTCAACGGCGCGGCCAACCGCGACTACACCCTGGTGCTGGGTCTGGTGGTGCTGGTGACCGTGGTGGCCGTGCTGCTCAACCTGTTGGTCGACCTCGCCTACGCGCTGCTCGATCCGAAAATCCGTTACTGAGGCGACCGACATGTTCCGTAGCAAACAATCCACCCTGGCCGACGCACTGTCGGCCAACCTCGCCGCCGCGCCGGTCGAGGGCCGCAGCCCGTGGCGCGACGCGCGCGAGCGCTTCCTGCGCAACAAGGCCGCCGTGGTCAGCCTGGTGCTGCTCGCCCTGATCACGCTCGCCTGTGTGTTCGGGCCGTTCTTCCTGCCGCACACCTACGAGGACACCGACTGGGACGCGATGAGCATGGCGCCGACCCTGCAGCACTGGCATTTGTTCGGCACCGACGAGCTGGGCCGCGACCTGCTGGTGCGCTGCCTGATCGGCGGGCGCATCTCGCTGATGGTCGGCTTCCTCGCCACCCTGACCTCGGTGATCCTCGGCATCGTCTGGGGCGCCACCGCCGGCTTCCTCGGCGGCAGGGTCGACTCGCTGATGATGCGCTTCGTCGACATGATGTACGCGGTGCCCTACCTGCTGATCGCGATCCTGATGGTCACCCTGCTCGGCCGCGACTTCTACCTGGTGGTGCTGACCATCACGGTGTTCTCGTGGATGGACATGGCGCGCGTGGTGCGCGGCCAGACGCTGTCGATCAAGTCCAAGGAGTACATCGAGGCGGCGCGCGCGATCGGCGTGTCGACCACCAGCATCATCTTCCGCCACGTGGTGCCCAACCTGCTCGGCATCGTGGTGATCTACACCACCGTGACGGTGCCGGGCGTGATCCTGACCGAATCGGTGCTGTCCTTCCTCGGCCTCGGGGTGCAGGAGCCGATGACCAGCTGGGGCGTGCTGATCCAGGACGGCACCGGGGTGATGGAGTCCACCCCGTGGATCCTGCTGTTCCCGGCCGGCCTGCTGTCGATCACCCTGTACTGCGCCAACTACATCGGCGACGGCATGCGCGATGCGCTTGACCCGAAGGATCGTTGAGGAGAACCCCATGAGCCTGTTGAAAGTAAGCAACCTCGGGGTCCAGTTCCAGACCAACGATGGTGTCGTCAGCGCCGTGAACGGCGTGAACTTCGAACTGGAACGCGGGCAGACGCTCGGCATCGTCGGCGAGTCCGGCTCCGGCAAGAGCCAGACCGTGCTGGCGATGATGGGCCTGTTGGCCAAGAACGGCCGCACCAGCGGCGAGGCGCTCTACAAGGGCCAGAACCTGCTGACGATGAGCCCGCGCGAGCTCAACCGCATCCGCGGCGACCGGCTGTCGATGATCTTCCAGGACCCGATGACCTCGCTGAATCCGTACCTGACGGTCGAGCGGCAGATGACCGAGGTGCTGCAGCTGCACAAGAATATGACCCGCCGCGCGGCGAAGAAGCGCGCGATCGAATTGCTCGAAGCGGTGCGCATCCCGGAAGCGGCGCGGCGCATCGACATGTACCCGCACGAGTTCTCGGGCGGCATGCGCCAGCGCGTGATGATCGCGATGGCCTTGCTGTGCGAACCGGAAGTGCTGATCGCCGACGAGCCGACCACCGCGCTCGACGTCACCGTGCAGGCGCAGATCCTGCAGCTGTTGAAGGACCTGCAGCGCGACTTCGGCACCGCGATCGTGATGATCACCCACGACCTCGGCGTGGTCGCCGGCCTGTGCGAGCGGGTGATGGTGATGTACGGTGGCCGCGTGATGGAGCAGGGCGTCGCCGACAGCCTGTTCTACCAGCCTAGCCACCCGTACACGATCGGCCTGTTGGGCGCCTTGCCGCGCCTCGACCACGACGGCAGCGAGCTCGTGAGCATCCCCGGCAACCCGCCGAACATGGCGCAGATGCCGAAGGGCTGCCCGTTCTCGGAGCGCTGCGGTCACGCCAGCGCCCGCTGCAGCACCGACCTGCCGGCGCTGCTGCCGAGCACCCACGACGGCCGGGTGCTGCGCGCTTGCCACAAGTCTGCCCATGAACTGATCGACATCCGCGAGGTGGCCCATGCCTGATCACGCCCAACAACCGCTGCTGTCGGTCCGTAACGCCAAGGTGCATTTCCAGGTCAAGGGCGGCAAAGACTGGCCCTGGACGCCGAAGAAGAAGCTGAAGGCCGTCGACGGGGTCAGTTTCGACCTCTACCCCGGCGAGACGCTCGGCGTGGTCGGCGAGTCCGGCTGCGGCAAGTCGACGCTGGCGCGCTCCATCCTCAACCTGATCCCGGCCACCGACGGCGAGATCGTCTGGATGGGCAAGGACCTGCGCAAAGGCTCCGAGCGCGACTGGCTGCACGTCCGCCGCGACATCCAGATGATCTTCCAGGACCCGCTGGCGTCCTTGAACCCGCGCATGACCATCGCCCAGATCATCGGTGAGCCGCTCAAGGTGCACCGCCCCGAGCTCACCGACGCCGAGGTGCTCAAGCGGGTCAAGACGATGATGAGCAAGGTCGGCCTGCGCGAGCAGATGATCAACCGTTACCCGCACGAGTTCTCGGGCGGGCAGTGCCAGCGCATCGGCATCGCCCGCGCGCTGATCCTCGAGCCCAAGCTGATCATCTGCGACGAGCCGGTGTCGGCGCTCGACGTATCGATCCAGGCGCAGATCATCAACCTGCTGAAGGAACTGCAGCGCGAGATGGGCCTGGCGCTGATCTTCATCGCGCACGACCTGGCGGTGGTGAAGCACATCTCCGACCGCATCCTGGTGATGTACCTGGGCCGCGAGATGGAGCTGGCCGAGAAGCAGGCGCTGTACGCGAAGCCTAGCCACCCGTACACCCGTGCGCTGCTGTCGGCGATCCCGATTCCGGACCCGCGGCTTGAGCGGAGCAAGACCATCCAGATCCTGCAGGGCGACCTGCCGAGCCCGATCAACCCGCCGTCGGGCTGCGTGTTCCGCACTCGCTGCCCGCAGGCGGTGGGACGGTGCGCCGAGGAGGTGCCGAAGTTGCGGCAGCTGGGCGCGCAGACGCAGACGGCTTGCCTGTTGGCCGAAGCCTGAGAGTTGGGTTTGTTTATGTGAAGCGCCCCGCGATGCGGGGCGTTTTTGTTGGTGCTTGTCCTCGTTGTTCGTGGATGCGGGGAGTGTGTGGACCGACGCTCATACTGTTCTTTCGGCCAACGTTGGGTTGAGCTGCTGCAGCGCCGGTCCCGCCCGGCGGGGCGGCCTACTTTCTTTGCTTCGCCAAGATAAAGTAGGCAAAAGAAGGCGACCCCGACGACGCCGGCCCGCTGTCGCGGGCTGCCCTGCGGGCGCCACGGCCAACGGGCGGCTGCGCAACTCGCGCCGGCGTTGCCGGCACTCGGACAGTGCTCGCCGACACCCCCCGTTGGCCGCGCCGTCCTCGGCGGCGTCGATGGGGGATGGGTGGCTCTTGGCTGCGTTGGTGGTGCTGTCGGGTTTGGAAAAGCGGGAGTGGTGGGGGCAAGAGCGGTGCTTGTGGATAAAACCGGCGGCTGGCGGTTTCTGTGGATAAGTCCCAAACTTGGCCGATGGTTGTCGCCATCGTTCGGCCAACTTCGCGCGGTCAAATGCAAACTCCCTCCGCTGTCATATTCGGCAGGCCCGCCTTGCACTTTGCGCCTGAGACCGCCACCATGGCCGCTAAATCTGGGCGGACCTTGGTCGCGCCCCATTCCTACTTACCGATTGTCACTCTGCCATGCGTTTGAATCTCTTGTTTCCGAAGGTGGCCAAGCGGCCATGCCATGCCGTATCCCCGTGGTGGAAGGTGTCGCCGTGAGTGACTATCCGCTGATCAGCTGGACCGAAGACGGCGAAGCCCGTTCTGCCCGGTGGCGCTCGGAAAGCGCGACTCCGCCGCCCAAGCGCGTAGTGATCGCCGACGACCGCATCACCGCCGACGCCGCCTATCGGCTGGCCTGCGAGGGCACCGCCTTGCTGTGGCGCGGCGATTTCCAGAATGCCCGCCAGCTGCTAACGGCGCTGGCGCGACGCGTCGACCGCAAGCCGCGCAAGCCGCCGGCGTCGTCGCCGACCGATGCCTTCAATAAGCACCGCATGGTGCAGGTGCAGCGCGCCCGCATCCTGGGGATGCTGCTGCTGCCGTTCGAGGCCGATCACAGCATTCCATTACGCCGGGCTCCCGATGCACGGCAGGCCTGCACGGAGGCCTACGGACCGGGAGACGTGCCCTACGTGGCCTCGCTGCGCGAGCTGCTCGGTTTGATCGGCGCGCACGAGTGGCGCAAGAAGGGCGTCGAGATCCCGGCGCTCGGCGACCGCATCCACCCGCATTACGGCGTGTTCGCGCCGGTGCGCGGCGAGTACGTGGCACTGGTGGCCGAGGCGCCGTTGCCCGCGACGACGTTGGCCTTCGACATCGGTACCGGCACCGGCGTGCTGGCCGCGGTACTGGCACGCCGGGGCGTGGCGCGGGTCGTCGCGACCGATCAGGATCCGCGTGCGCTGGCCTGCGCCCGCGAAAACCTCGTCCGGCTCGGCTTGACCGAGCGGGTGGAGGTGGTCGAGGCGGATCTGTTCCCGGAAGGGCGGGCGCCGCTGGTGGTCTGCAACCCGCCGTGGCTGCCGGCGCGGCCCAGCTCGCCGATCGAGTACGCGGTGTACGACCCCGAGAGCCGCATGCTGCGCGGCTTCCTCGGCGGCTTGGCCGCGCATCTGGAGCCGGGCGGCGAGGGCTGGCTGGTGCTGTCGGACCTGGCCGAACACCTCGGGCTGCGCTCGCGGGACGAGTTGCTGGCGGCCTTCGACGCGGCGGGCTTGAAGGTGGTCGACCGGCTGGATGTCAGGCCGCAGCATCCGCGTGCCAACGACGCCGACGACCCGCTGTTCGCTGCGCGCTCCGCCGAGGTGACGTCGCTCTGGCGCCTCGCGGTGCGCTGATCGCCCGCGTATTTCATGTGAAAGAGCCTGGTGCGCGCTGCGTACCGGGCTCTTTGTTCTTGGTCGGGTGGGACCGACAAGACTGTTTCCGGCACCAAGGTTGGCCGAAAGGGGCGCCTGGGCGCTATTCCATTCCGGGGGCTTCGCTTCCGCCCGTCCAGAAACAACAATGCCCAGACCGCGATCGATCTGGGCATCTGGTAGAGCCGCTGACCTGTAATCAGAAGGTCGAGGCTAGGCTACTCAGCCGTACAGCAGTGCCGACAGGGCCGTACCGATAAAGAACACCCCGGTCACCCCGTTGAACAGCTTCTTGCCGCGCACCGAACGCAGGAAGGTGTTCACTGCCTTCGCGGCGCTGCCGTAGCCGAGCTTGCACGCCACGTCGACCACCGTCCAGCTCACCACCATCACCAATAGCTGCGCGCCGATCGAGCGGTGCGCGTCGATGAACTGCGGCAGGAAGGCGATGAAGAACAGGATGTCCTTCGGGTTGCTGATGCCGAGCAGGAAGGCGCGGCGGAACAGCGTGATCGGGCGCGAATTCGGCAGCGCCGACTCGTCGGTGGTGATGCCGCTGGTGACGCGGGTCAGCAGCGACTGCACGCCCAGCCAGATTAGGTAGGCCGCGCCGGCGTAGCGAGCGATGTTGAACAGCAGCGGCGACGACACGATCAGCGCGCCGAGGCCGAGCGCCGAGACGATCAGCAGGATCAGCGACGCGGAGACGCCGCCGGCGATGCCCGGCAGCGAGCGTTTCAGGCCGAAGTTGATCACGTTCGACACCATCAACAGCGACAGCGGCCCCGGTATCACGATCACGACAAAAATGGCGGCCACGTATACGAGCCAGACGTCGATGCCCACGCTGCGATTCCTTTTGTTTGAGGAAATGGAAAACATTTCCGAAGACGAGTGACAGGGTAATCGCAGCGGCGGCAAATGGCAATCCGGGGCGGCGGACGGTACTCGGCTGACGGGTGCGTAGAATGGAAAAGCGTGGCCGAGCCGGCAGCAGCGCGGTTCGGCCACGCTTTTCCCTGTCTGGTAACGCGCCGTTCAGGCCTTCTGGCGTGCGGGTTTCGCCAGCGTTTTCAGCACCTCGGCCGCGGCGAACAGGCCGAAGCTGGCGGTCACCGCCATGCTGGCGCCGAAGCCGCCGCAGTTGAGCCCCTGCGGGGCGGCGTCGATATCGCAGGCGGCGCCGTTCTGCGGCCAGGTCAAGGGCTCGGTCGAGTACACGCACGGCACCTGCAGCTTCTTGCCCGCCTCGCGCGGGAAGCCGTGGTGGCGGCGCAGGTTGTAGCGCAGCTTGGACAGCAGCGGGTCTTCGGTGACCGCGCCCAGGTCGGCGACGCGGATCCGCGCCGGGTCCATCTGGCCGCCGGCACCGCCGGAGACGATGAAGCGCTGGCGGCGCTTCACGCACCAGGCGGCCATCGCGGTCTTCACCCGCACGCTGTCGATCGCGTCGACCAGGTAGTCGTAGCCGCCGCCGAGCAGTTCGTCGAGGTTGTCGACGGTGACGAAGTCCTCGATCAGGGTGAGCCGGCAGCTCGGGTTGATCGCGAGCACCCGTTCGGCCAGCACTTCGACCTTGGCGCGGCCGAAATGCGGGTCGAGCGCCGGCAGCTGGCGGTTGACGTTGGACTCGGCGACGTTATCGAGATCGATCAGCGTCAGCGCGCCGACGCCGCTACGCGCCAGCGCTTCGACCACCCACGAGCCGACGCCGCCTACGCCGACGATGCCGACGTGGGCGGCCTGGAAGCGGGCCAGCGCCGCGTCGCCGTACAGGCGGGCGACGCCGCCGAAGCGGCGGGCGAGATCGGCGTCGTGCGGGGTGCTCATCAACGTAACATCCTGAAAAATCAAGGGGCGAAGCATAGCGCAAGCGTCCGCGCTCGCCAAGCGTGCGCCGGGTCAATGCCTGCGAGCGTACTCTCCACGCGGGGCCGCGTGGCGGTGTACGCTGGAAGAAGGATCACAGGAAGGAGGCGGACATGTACCGACACATCGTGGTGGCGCTCGACGGCAGTCACTGCGCCGACCGGGCACTCGACCAGGCGATGGCGCTGGCCAAGCTCAGCGACGCCCGGCTGACGTTGCTGCACATCGCCAATCTGCGCGACCTGGCGGTGGAAAACGTCCAGCTGTTCGACAACAGCCGGCTGCACGAGATGGCGCGGGCGCGCGCCGACGCGATCCTCGACGAGGCCGAGGAGAAGGTGCGCGCGCACGGCGTGAGCCAGGTGGAGCGCTTCGTCGGCGAAAGCTGGGACGGCGGGCATGAGATGGCGCGGTCGCTGGTCGGCTTCGCCACCGAACACGCCGCCGACCTGATCGTGCTCGGCACGCACGGCCGCAGCGGGCTGATGCACCTGCTGCTCGGCAGCTTCGCCGAGACGGTGCTGCAGCACAGCGCGGTGCCGCTGTTGATCGTGCGCGGCGTCAGCGACGAGGCGCACGAGCACAGCCACAAGCGGCCGGTGATGTAGCTCGTTTGGGCTACGGAAGCACACGGAAAGACGGAAAAAGGCGCCCGTTCCGTTTCATCCGCTGAAGAGGAGCGAGTCGCTGACCCTTGCAGGGTCGGTGTGTCCTGCTTCCGTGGCGAAACCGTCATTCCACGCGCTGCGCGAACACGAAGAACTCGCGGTTGCCATCGCCGCCGGTGATCGCGCTGTCGAACCAGCCGCGCACCGTCATTCCCTCGGCGGCGACCGCGTCGCGGATCTTGCGCTCCACCCCGGCGTACAGCCGCTCGTCCTTGACGATGCCGCCCTTGCCCAGGCCCTCGCGGCCGACCTCGAACTGCGGCTTCACCAGGCTCAATAGATAGCCGCCCGGTTTCACCAGCGGCAGCGCCGACGGCAGGATCAGCGTCAGCGAGATGAACGACACGTCGCAGACCATCAGGTCGAACAGCGCGCCGTCGTTGGCGGCGAGCAGCGCCGCGTGGTCGAGCGCGCGGCCGTTCACCCCCTCGAAGTAGCGTACCCGCGCATCGTCGCGCAGCTGCTGCACCAGCTGGTCGTGGCCGACGTCGACGCCGACCACCCGCGCGGCGCCGGCCTGCAGCGCGCAGTCGGTGAAGCCGCCGGTCGACTGGCCGACGTCGAGCACATGAAAGCCGTCGATCGTGAGCCCGGCGTCGGCCAGCGCGCCGGCCAGCTTCAGCCCGCCGCGCGACACGTAACGGTCGGACGGGTCGGGCGTGATGGTCAGCCGGGCGTCGGCGGCGAGCTTCTGGCTAGCCTTGGCGAGCGGGATCAGCGTGCCGGCCTGCTCGACGAACACCCGGCCGGCGGCGATCAACTGCTGCGCGGCGGTGCGCGATGCGGCAAGTCCTTGTTCCACTATCAATAAATCGGCACGGGTCATGGCGGGGGTCCGGGAGGCGGCGAAAACGGCGGCTAGGGTGTCGCGACGGGCGGCGGCTGTCAAGCGCGCGGGTTTACAGCCGGCGGCCAATGATGATAGCCTGAATAAGTAAATCAGAGTTTGATTATTTTCTATAGTCATCGCCAACTGGAAAGCCCGACGCTTTCTTCACCATGCCGCCACACCGGCGGCCGGGTCATCCCGACCCGTTCCGGCTCCCCGAGTCGTTTCGACCAACCCCGACCGTGTCCGGCCGGCGCTGTCGTGCGCCGCATCCTGCCGACACCCACTCCGGAGGAGAATCCATGGTTTTACGCTTGTCCCTGCTGCTGACCGCGCTGTTCGTGCTGTGGGGCGCGCTCGCGCCGCAGCAGCTGGCGCTCACGACCAACGCGCTGCTCACCTTCACCATCTCGCGCTTCGGCTGGTTCTACCTGCTGACCGTGTTCGGCTTTCTGGTGTTTGCGCTGTACCTGGCGTTCGGCCGCTTCGGCCATATCCGCCTGGGCCGCGAGGACGAGGAGCCGGAGTTCTCGCGCGGCGCTGGTTCGCGATGCTGTTTTCGGCCGGCATGGGCATCGGCCTGGTGTTCTGGGGCGTGGCCGAGCCGGTGTCGCACTTCGGCACCCCGCCGGGCGGCATCACCCCCGAATCGGCCGATGCCGCGCGCGCCGCGATGCGCTACTCGTTCTTCCACTGGGGCCTGCACCCGTGGGCGGTGTACAGCCTGATGGGACTGGTGCTCGCCTACTTCAAGTTCAACCGCGGCGCGCCGGGGCTGATCTCGGCGGCGTTCCGCCCGCTGCTGGGCGACCGGGTCGACGGCCCGCTCGGCCGCGCGATCGACGTGCTGGCGATCCTCGCCACCGTGTTCGGCGTGGCGACCTCGCTCGGCTTCGGCACGCTGCAGATCGAGAGCGGCCTGAAGCACCTGTTCGGCCTCGAGCCCAGCTTCGGCCTGACCGCGATGATCATCGTGGCCGCGACGGTGCTGTTCCTGTTGTCGTCGCTGACCGGTCTGGAGCGCGGCATCAAGTGGCTGTCCAACCTGAACCTGTGGCTGGCGGTCGGCTTGTTCCTGTTGGTGGTGGTGCTCGGCCCGACCGGCTTCATCTTCGACACCTTCACCACCACGCTGGGCGACTACCTCGGCAACCTGACCAGCATCAGCCTGCGCATGTCGCCGTTCAGCCAGGGCACCTGGACCGCCGACTGGACGCTGTTCTACTGGGCGTGGTGGGTGACCTGGGCGCCGTTCGTCGGCATGTTCATCGCCCGCGTGTCGCGCGGCCGCACCATCCGCGAATTCGTCGTCGGCGTGCTGCTGGTGCCGGCGATGGCGAGCTTCGCCTGGTTCTCGGCGTTCGGCGGCACCGCGCTCGACCTGCAGCTGTTCGGCGGCGCCGACATGCTGGGGGCGGTGAAGGCCGACGTGTCGACCGCGCTCTATGTGATGTTCGACCAGCTGCCCAGCGGCACGGTGATGTCCTTCGTCGGTATGCTGCTGGTGGCGAGCTTCTTCGTCACCTCGGCCGACTCGGCCACCTTCGTGCTCGGCATGCTGTCGAGCAAGGGCTCGCTGAACCCCGGTCACCGCGTCAAGCTGGTCTGGGGCGTGCTGCTCGCCGCGATCGCGCTGGTGCTGCTGTCGAGCGGCGGCCTGAAGGGCCTGCAGACCATGTCGATCGTCGCGGCGCTGCCGTTCATGCTGATCATGATCGGCATGGCGGTGTCGCTGTATATCGCGCTGGCCGACGAGGAGCGCGACAGCCGGCTGCGCGAGATCAAGCGGCTGCATAAGATCGAGGAGTTGCTGAAGGGCCCGGGCGGCCGCTGAGAGCGGCTAACAAAACGAGGCCTCGCCGAGTTTCTGCGAAGCTAAAAGTCCCTTGGCGTTGTTGTGCTGCCTTGCCGTACCGCGTGTACTGTAGCTTCGCAGAAACTTCGGCTCGGCCTCGTTTTCTGCGGCAGCACGACGAGCACAGCCACTTCGCTCACTTTTGTTAGCCACTCCTGTTCCGGCCAGCCCCTTCAGGGTTGGCCGAAGCCGGTGGCGGTGCGATCATCGTGCTATTCCGGTAACGACGAGAGGTGAGGCGATGGACGACGGATATCAGTTTGACCCGGTCGAGGTACGCGTGCTCGGCGCGCTGATCGAAAAGCAGGCGCTCACCCCGGACGCCTATCCGCTGACGCTGAACAGCCTGGTCAGCGCCTGCAACCAGTTGACCAGCCGCGAGCCGGTGATGAACCTGTCGGAAAGCCGCGTCAGCGCCGCGCTCGACGCGCTGATCACCGCCAAGCTGGTCGCCGAACGGCTGCCGGCCGGCAGCCGCGTCGCCAAGTACGAGCACCGCCTCGGCTGGGAGTGGAAGCTCGAGGGCGCGCGCCTGGCGGCGCTGGCCTTGCTGCTGTTGCGCGGCGCGCAGACCTCGGCCGAGATCAAGGGCCGCGCCGGCCGGGTCTACCCGTTCAGCGGCGTCGACGAGGTCGAGACCGCGCTGAACGCCTTGGCCGACAAGTACCCGCCGCTGGTCGCCAAGCTCGAGCGTCAGCCGGGCGAACGCGAGGCGCGCTGGGCGCACTGCCTGTGCGGCGAGCCGGTAGCCGCCGCCGCGGCCGGGGACGACTACGGCGTGATCGAGGTCGGTCTGGCCGGCCGGGTCGCCGCGCTGGAGGCCGAAGTCGCCGCGCTAAAAACCCGCCTGGCTGAACTTGAGGCGCAGTTGAGCAACTAACGCTCTGTGTGTTTCACCGGATCGCGGCCTGTCAGCCGATCCGTCACACCTGGTCGGGCGGCGACTTGGCCGCCCGCATCACCCGCGCCCGGCGCCTCGACGCGCCGAACGCCCTTGGCCACGCCGCGGGCGATGGCGCTTCATACCAATATTGCTAGATCGGAAGGATTTACCCGCATGAAAATTAGGGCATTGCTGATCGCCGGCCTCGTGGCCAGCGGCGCGGCGCAGGCCGGCACCATGACGCTCGGCGGCGGCGACGACTTCGTCAACTTCAGCCGCACGCCGGACGGTGCCGGCATCGGCTTCACTCTCGACTACCTGAAGCACGCGCACAACGGCTCGGCCGGCGGCCTCGGCGCCGAGTTCGCGTTGCCGCTGGGCAACGTGACGCTTGCCGCCGGCGTGAAGGGCACCGCGATCGACGCCGACGGCGCCGCCACCGCCGGCCTGGTCGGCGGCCGCATCAACGTCGACGCCGGCTACAGCGTCAGCCTGTTCGGCCAGGCCTACTACGCGCCGGAATCGTTCGCCAGCGGCTCGGTGAAGTCGGTGTCCGACGTCACCGCCGGCGTGCGCTGGAACCCGATCCCGCTGTTGGCGCTGGAGGGTGGCTACCGCTACTACCAGGTCGACCGCAAGGACGACAGCCGCAACCGCACGCTGGCCGACGGCCCGTACCTGGGCGTCGGTCTGACATTCTGAGCGTCTGGCTCCTGCCCAACGAACAACGCCCCGCGATGCGGGGCGTTGTTATTGGCAAGGCCGGTGCTTCACAAAGCCGAACTGAACAGGCTGGTGTCCGTGTCCTGCCCCGGCACCTTGATAAGCCGGATGAAGCGCAGGCCGAGCTTCTCCAACAGCCGGATCGAGCCCTGGTTGTTGGGCGAGGTGATGCCGAGAATCCGCTGCAGGCCCAGCGTGCCGCGCGCGTAGTCCAGCACCGCCGCGGCCGACTCGTAGGCGTAGCCCTGCGCCCAGAAGCGCTCGAGGAAGGCGTAGCCGATGTCGGCGTCGTCCAGATAGTCGCGCTTCACCAGCCCGCAGATGCCGATCGGCGTGTGCGATTCCTTTAGCCCGACCAGATACAGGCCGTAGCCGTGCTGGCGGTAACTGGCGCCGGGGCCGGTCTCGATATAGCGGACCGCGTCGGCGTGGCTGCGCACGTTCTTGTCGGCGATGTTCTTGATGAAGGCCGGCTCGTTGACGAGCTCAAGGATGAAGGCGGCGTCGGCGGCGTTCAGCTCGCGCAGGAACAGCCGGTCCGTCTCGATGAGGTTCACGATTGTGTCGCTTTCTGATCTGAGGAGTGGGTGGGATGGGCGTAGCGTAACCGATCGGGCGTGACCGACAAAGCCGCCGTCTTCTGCAACGTTGGCCCACCCGGCGGCTTGCGACGCAGCCGCCTGCGTCCAGCTGTCGCGTTAATGGGCACTGCTATTGAAAATGACGACGGCCGCGACCACCGGCCCACTCCGTACAGCGGCCGATTCGCCAAACCACGGCCCGCGCGGGACACGCGAAGCGGCTTCATGATCGACTCCGCGGTCTGGCGGCGCGACCGCATCACCGCTCCGGGATCGGCCCGTACGGCTGGGTGATGAGTTCGAGCTCGTGTCCGTTCGGGTCATCGAAGTAGAGGCCGCGACCGCCGTAGAGGGTGTTGACCTCGCCGGGCTTCTGATGGAGAAAGTCGGCGTAGAACGCGATGCCGGCGCTACGGATACGGGCGAGGGCGGCGTCGAATACCGCCTCGCTGACCAGGAAGGCGTAGTGCAGGGGACGGAAGTCGTGGGCGTCGACGTAATCGAGGGTGACGCCGTTGCCGGTGCGCACCGGGACGAAGTGCGCCCACTGCGGCCCGGCTTCTACCCCCAGCACCGCGGCGAGGAACCGGGCGGACTCCCATTTGTCCCGTGCCGGGATGATGATGTGGTTCAGCTCGATACTCACGGCGTTGCTCCTGTTTTGGGCATGAGGTGAACGCGGCTTAGCTCATCGTCGGTAGCGGTCCGTTCGCCGCCGCGCTCCACGGTGCGCGGTGTCCGAGTCACAGGCGAGGACGGGTCAATGTTCCGTCCAGTCAAACTCCATCTGGCGCGCGGTCCTGATCGCCAATTCGCGCCCGGCCAGCCGCCCGACCAGATGCAGCGACATGTCGATGCCCGCCGAGATGCCGGCGGAGGTGACGATATGGCCCTGATCCACCCAGCGGCGTTCCGCCAGTACCTGCACCGCGGGAAACATCGAGCGGAGGTCGTCGATGTCTTCCCAATGCGTGGTCGCGGACTTTCCGTCGAGTAGCCCGGCCTGGGCCAGTAGGAAGGCTCCGGTGCAGACCGACGCGGTGAGTTTCGCCTGCGCGGCAGTGGCCGCGATCCATCGCGCCACCGCGGCGGTCTCGAGTTCCGCCGTGACCACGCCGCCCGGAACGATCAGCACATCGAGCGGCGGGTGATCGGCGAAGCCGTGGTCCGGGAAGACGCTGAGCCCGGCGCGCGCGCGCAGCGGCGCGGCGCTTCGGCCAACGGTGACGACGTCGAACAACGGCGGCTCGCCAGGGTGAGCCCGGGCGTGCACGCGCGCGGCGGTCGTAAAGACCTCGTAGGGTCCCGCGAAGTCGAGGACTTCGACGTCATTGAAAACGAAGATGCCGACCGTACGCGTCATTCGCACTCCTAACGCTAGAGAAGACCGGGCCACGCAGCGGGTCCGGCCGATTGATTAGCAACGAGCCATCCCTGCCGTGCGCGTCGTGCCGGAGCACGGCGGGGAAGTCATTATGGATAGTAAGACCGTTGGCATCGAGCTGGCAAAGACCATCCCCTCGTGCGGGCGGCGATGGTCCGGTGTGGTCAGGCTGGGGAGGGGAAAGCCATCGGCAGCTTCCATCCTGCCGATGGCTGTAGCGCCTAGCCGGGCGGGAGCGTTTCGAGTGGCTAACAAAACCCAGTGCAACGGTCCCGGCTAGGCTGGGTAACAACGCCGGCAGGGTTAGCCGCTCTTATTTCTTCCTGGGGTCGTCGGTGGGGTTAACGTAGGTGATACCCCAGGGCCCCATTATGTTCAGTTGTACCACCGTTTCCTCGGCGGTCCAGGCAAAGTGGTGCATCTTGCGCGGCATCACGATCACGCTGCCCGGCCCTAAGGCGGTGGTCTTTTGCGGCTCCAGCGTGTCACCCATGCCGTAGTTGAGCGTTCCGGACAGCACCGTCACCCGCTCCACACCCGGGTGCCAATGCGGGGGGAGCTTATAGTTGGCCGGAAGCTTGATCTGGGCGGTGATCGGGCCTTTCTTATCCAGCTGCCCCTCGATCACGGCGACTTTCACGCCCGGGGGTACGGAGGTGGCGTCTGACCACTTCAGATCGCTGGGCGTGGCCATGATGAAACCGCTAGGCTCGGCCCGCGCGGCGGCGCTGCCGAAGCAGGCGGTCGCGAGCAACAGCGATGCAACACAAAGTTTGCTATTCATGGTGCCTCCTAATCACAGCGGGGATGAGGCCGGTGGCCCGCAAGCAACGCAGGCATTGGCCCCGGATCCGCCCTTGGGTGAACGGTACGGCTGACACCGCCTCCTGCTTTAGGCGTCACGCCGAACCCCTTGGCCGTCACGGACAATAGGCGTACGGCGGCGGCCCGGCCGGCTGCAAAGAGCGGTTCTTCAATTGCAGGCGGTAGTACTGCAGTCGAAAGTTGGTATCGACATAGTTCGGATCGGTCGGCATCACATGGCGCCAATAGTTGGACGCCGCCGTCGCGGTGAGGGTGGCGGTCGGGTCGCCTTGCGCATTCTTCCAGGTCGCCAGCGATACCGGCGCCGTAAACAGCGACGGATCGATCACCGTCTCCTCGACCCGAAAAAAGCGGCGCCGCACGCACAGCGTCGGCGCTACATGCCAGCCCCAGAACACCTGGCAGGACGGGTTGTTCTTCGTCTGCACGTGCAGGCTGCCGTTGATCCACACCTTTCTCGGCCTGGCGCCCGCGGCGATCATCAGGCGGCACATCTCATGGGCGCGCGCCCAGCAGCCATCGTCGGGATAGAGAAACGGAATGCACGGCGGAGGGACCGCGAGCGGGTCGCATCTCGTCGCGCTGACGAGGTCGAACAGTTGCTGAGCCCTCTGCGTCGACACGCAGCGCAGCCGCCGAAAACAGCAGCGGAACGCGCAAGAGCACCAGCGGCAGAACCGCCGAAACCACGAGGCCCCCCTGTGCCGTTCGGGCGCGACCGGCTCCGCCAGGCGCGGCTCGTGTGGGCTGGGACGCACGTCGATGATCCCGTGTTCGTCGGTTTCGGTCACGATCAGCCAGGCGTTCCGTTCCTGCGCCGCCCCCAGCGCCCCCAGCATCCGTTCGAAATCCGGATGGTGGCGCCTGAGCAGATGGCGCGCATGCGACGCCTCGAGTTCGATCTCGACCTCTTCGGTCTCCTCTTCCTCTGAAATCGCGGCCACCCTCGTCAGCAGCGGAATCAGCAGGCGCGTGATCGCCTGCGTGTCGGGATCAAGCTCGACATAGGCCGGGGCGTGCAGCTGCCGTAGTCCTTCAAGGATTTCCAGGAGGCCGGCGGCGCGGTCTCCCGGGTATAAGCGGGCGGTCTGCTCGTCTTCGAAGACGATCGCTATGCCGCCGGGGTATTGGCGCAGCAGCTCGGCGGCACTCAGTTTTTCAACGGGAGGGTCGATGCGGGTGACTATCGCGACGATTTGATTTGGCATTGGCAGTCTCTCCTTAATTTTCGCTTTAAGGTGAGCGCATTTTTTTTACCGGAACGAGTCCCAACGCCCGATATAAGTGGGCGATGCTTTATGAAAATGGTAGGCCATTTTTAATGGAAAACAATGTGGGGGCGACAAAGGAAACTCATCCGAGGTATGGAATATGCCAAAAGCGCTTTCGTGCGTTGGGTGAAGAGGTAAAACGCGAATGGATAGTGCTTAGTACCATGCATGCGGGCTGTTTAGCGCAGTCTAAGCAATATGGTCGATACTTGTCAGCTAAAGTTTATAAGAACAGCTGGTGGTTGATAGGCCCGGATTGAACCTCATCAAGCAAAGGCTGAGACCATAGCGGTAATAATACTTCCGCCGATTTTCCGCTTGTCGGCAGCATCTATGGGGCTGTTGCAGCGCCGGTCCCGCCCGGCGGGGCGGGGTACTTTCTTTGCTTCGTCAAAGAAAGTACCCAAAGAAAGACGACCCCACTGCGCTGGCCTTCGGCTTCCCTCGCGCCTGCCAAGCGGCCAGGCGCCGCCGAACTCGCGGGCGGCTAACGTCCGCCCACTCGAACAAGCGGCGGCTTAAGACCTGGCCGCTTGACGATCGCTCGGCAGCGCAAAGGGGGACGGGCAGGATGATTGCAGCGTTACAGAATTGGGGAAGTGGGAAACCGAGCGACTTGGGTTGGTGGTGAGGAGGCCAGAAGCTGCCTGGTTTTGTGCCCGCACCGTTCGGCCAAGCTTGTGACTATCCACAGAAGCGTCAGAGTCGTGGTGTATCAAAAACCATTGCCTACCTTTCCAATACCCCACTGTTTTTCAAACCTTATAACTTCACGAATACTGCCAAAGACCACCCATTCCCCTTCGACGCCGCCGAGGACGGCACGGCCAACGGGGGAAGTCGGCGAGCACTGTCCGAGTGCCGACGTAGTCGGCGCGAGTTGCGCAGCCGCCTGTTGGCCGGGGCGCCCGCAGGGCAGCCCGCAAAGCGGGCCGGCGTCGCGGGGTCGCCTTTTCTTTGGTTCCTTTCTTTTGGCGAAGCAAAAGAAAGGAACTCGCCGGTCGGGCGAGACCGACAAGGCCCCACGGCTCACCAACGTCGGTCGAAAGAATGATGGGTTTCGGCGCAAGCACCTTCCCCCGTCTTACTTGCTTGCTGGAATGAGTTGTTGGGCCGGAACAATCGCACCACGCTCAATGACATTGAGCCCAAGAGAGTAAAGCATTGGCCTAACTATTTCTTCAAATACAGCAACCGACACGGTGAATGCAAGCTCTGCATCTTCCTTATGGCAACCTTCACCTTTATGTATAATATTGTTCCTAATTTTCTGAAGTTGCTTGCATTCTTCTAGAAGAGGCTTGTCCGAGTCGGCTCTATGCACTTCCTTAATATTTATGTTTGCCAGGCTTATAAATAGATCAGAAAGCAAGCCTTCATAGCGATCAAATCCTGCTTGGCCAAGCGCGTGTTTTACTATGATCTCTGCGAGAGGCTCATGATGAACCAAGCCATACACTACAGGCTTTAACAGTGTTGCCTTTAATAGGAGTTCAATTGCAGACACGAATGAGACAAGCGCTGGACCAAAATAGTCATCTTTCAAAAGAGATTTTCCTTGCTGTAGAGAATCTACAGCCGGCCTCATTACTTGAGGTGACTTTACATAGAATGATTTCAGCCTTTCTTCTGTGAATTCAGATATAGCCTGGTCGCGATGATCTGGATATAGATCGCGACTTATCTGATCGTAGAATTCATCCATTTCCGCATCATGTTCGTCATAACTCATATACGGGCCTAACTAAAATTAGATGTCCTAAACGATGTAAGTAGTTGCGTCATCAGCATGAGAAAGAGCTTGCCACACAAGCACACATGACGAAAGCGTAGCGTAATGCGGAGCAAAATGCGTCACTGCAAGCTGCCGTTACAAAGCCTCAAAATAACAAGGCCGAACCCTGCAACTGCCGGGTTCGGCCAACCTTGCCACCAAGGCACAAAGCCCCCTCAGCGACTCGCCTCAAAAATCGCATACGTCTTCTTCGCCGGCTCCAACACCTCCCACACCCCCTCGAACCCCGCCGGAATCACAAAGTGATCACCGGCCTTCAACTCCACGCTATTGCCGGCCTTATCGGTGATCTTCACCCGCCCCTCCAGCAGCGTGCAGAACTCGTGCTCGGTATAGCGCACCTTCCAGGCGCCGATGCCACCCGACCACAGCCCGGCGTGGAACTGGCTGGTCTCGTCGCTGTAAAAATTATCGACGGTCTGCGCGCCGTCGCCGGACAGCAGCTTTTCCGGCGCGGTGATGAATTCGTCGTGGACGGCCGGCTGGTGGCGGTGGAACAGCACGATGTCGTTGGCGGTCTTCATGGTTTCTCCTCTGTGGTCTTTTGCCGAACAGTCGTTAAATATTTTCAACAATGTGGCACAGCGGGAAGGCGGCCGGCAAGTGCGGGATGGATCGATGGCGGGGGCAGTGTGGCGGGGGCGGGCCGCTATCGGTCGGGGCGGTTCGAAAGGTTTGGCCGGACGCGCCGCCTGGCTGCACCGGGTCGCCGCCCTGGGCCGGCCGTGCTACAGTCGGCCGCGTTTCACTCTCCTTGCCGCCTCGCCATGACCGCCCAGCCCCCCGCCCGTGAGCCCGACGTCGCCTCGCCGTGCCAGAAGCGCTGCCAGCTCGACAAGAGCGGCACGCACTGCAGCGGCTGCCAGCGCACGCTGGATGAGATCGGCGGCTGGTCGACGTTTACGAATGAAGAGAAGCGCGCGGTGTGGGCGCGGCTGCTGAGCCTGCCGGTGCCGGTGTTGCGCGAGAAGTGCTGCGAGCACTGCGGCACGGCGTTTGCCTGCGGCAGCGGCAGCGGCGGCGGTGGCTGCTGGTGCAACGACCTGCCGCAGGTGCTGCCGCTCACTATCGATGGCAGCGACTGCTTGTGCCCGGGCTGCCTGAAGGCGCATATGGCGGCCGCCTACCGCGCGCGCGGGCTGGAGCCGCCTGCATCGTTGACCGACCAATAGCAAAAGCCCCGCGGATGCGGGGCTTTTTGCGTGGCGAGTGCGCCGACTCAATCCATCAACTGCTGGTACAGATAGACCAGCACCCGCGCCAGCTCCTCGGCGGTCTGTTCCTGGCCGGCATTGCCGGTGTGGCCGCCGGCGTCGGTTTCCAGCAGCAGCGCGGCGTGGCCGTGCTCGTTCAGGCGCGCCACCATCTTGCGCGCGTGCGCCGGGTGGACGCGGTCGTCGCGGGAGCTGGTGGTGAACAGCGCCAGCGGGTAGCTCAGGTTGGCCGAAACATGGTGGTACGGCGAGTAGGCGGCCAAGGCGGCGCGTTCGGCCGGGTCGGCCGGGTCGCCGTATTCGTCGATCCAGCTGGCGCCGGCCAACAGCTCGGTGTAGCGCAGCATGTCGAGCAGCGGCACCTCGCAGACCACCGCGCGGAACAGGTCCGGACGCTGTACCAGCGCGGCGCCGACCAGCAGGCCGCCGTTGCTGCCGCCCTCGATCGCGAGCTTGGCCGGCGACGACAGGCCGCGACCGATCAGGTCTTCGGCGATCGCGATGAAGTCGTCGAAGCCGACCTGGCGGTTGGCGCCTTGCGCCGCCTGGTGCCAGGTGGGGCCGAACTCGCCGCCGCCGCGGATGCATGCGACCGCGAACGCGCCGCCCTTCTCCAGCCACTGCGGACCGAAGTTGTCGACGTAGTGCGGCAGCATCGGCACCTCGAAGCCGCCGTAGCCGTACAGCAGCGTCGGCATCGAGCCGTCGAGCGGTGCGTCGTGGCGGCGCACCACGAAGTACGGCACCGCGGTGCCGTCCGGCGCGCGCGCCTGCCATTGCTCGGCCAGATACGGGCTGGCGTCGAACGCGGTCGGCTGGCGGCGCAGCGTGTCAGGCGTGCCGCCGTCCGCCGCGGCGAGGTCGAGCCGGTACAGGCCGGCCGGCTCGAGGAAGTCGCTGTGGCTGTAGCAGAGCAGGTCGGTGGCCCACGGCTGGTCGGTGAACTCGATCACGCCGCGGCTCGGCGCTGCCACCGGCCGCTCGCGCCAGGCGCCGTCGGCGCGCTCGAACGCGACCAGCCGGCTCTGCACATTGTCGAGCAGGTTGACGACGATGTAGTTGAGCGTGCTCTCGACCGCCTCGACCGCCTGCTGTGCGGTGGGCGCGAGCAGGCACTGCGCCCGACCTGTTCCCTGAATCAATGACGCGAGGTTCAGCACCAGCAGGCTGCCGGCGGCGAAGGTGTCGCCCTGCCAGCTCCAGTCGTCGGCCAAGCTGACGACGAGGTCGCCGTGCAGGTAGGTCTCGATGTCGGCGCGCGGCGGCAAGGGCAGGGCGTTGACGCCGTGGTCGGCGCCGATCAGGTAATAGGTCTTGGCGTAGAAGCTGTCGGACACCTCGATCATGTCGACCGGGGCGGCGTCGCCGTCGAGGAAGCGCCAGGCGGCGACCATCATCGCGTCGATGCTCGCCTGGTAGAGCGGCGTCGCTTCGGCCATGCGCTGGCCGCGTGCTAGCAGCCACACCTCGCGCGGGTAGCCGGCGCGGGTGGTCTGGCGTGCGTCCCAGGCCGGGCAGACGAACACGCTGTCGGGGTCGCGCCAGCCGATGTGGTTCTTGCCCTCTGGGAAGTGGAAGCCGCCGTCGACCAGCGTCTGCTGGTCCAGGTCGTACTCGACGGTGACGCTGGCGTCGGCGCCACCGACCGACAGCGTTATCAGGATTCGTTCCGGGCGCAGCGTGCAGTGCGAGATCGAGTCGAGGTAGGCGTCGAGCTTGAGCGCGGCGGCCAGCGCGTCGATGTCGAGCACGATCTGCCAGTCGTTGCGGCCCTCGCGGTAGGCATCGAGAGTGGTCTTGCGGTAGATGCCGCGCGGGTGCGCCTCGTCCTGGTGGAAGTTGTACAGCCAGCCGGCGTGCTCGGAAAAGAACGGGATCTGTCGGGTGTCGCGCAAGGTGGCGAGCACCTCGGCGGTCAACGGCGCGAAGCGCGGGTCGGTGTCGAGCCGGGCGCGGGTCGCGGCGTTCTGTTTTGCGACCCAGTCGGTGACGGCGGGGTCGTCCAGGCCTTCCAGCCAGGCGTGCGGGTCGTGGGTGTGCGGCATGCGGTGTTGTCAGTCGTCAAAAGGGCGGAAGGCCGCCAGTGTAGGGGCAGACGGCGGCGCGGGCCAGGGTTGGCCGAACGGCGCGGACGGCAGGCACCCGGTGGGCTCCCGGCAGCCGGTACTGGTTTCGTTGTAGACCGGGTCGGAGGGGGACGGCGAGCGCTTTGTGTCGCTGGACATGGCCACGCCGCCGATGGGCGTGATGTGGCGCGGGGGCGGGCTTCGAGTCGCTAACAAAACCCAGCGTAGCGATCCTGCTCGTCGTGCTGCCGCAGACAGTACAAGTAGTACGGCAAGGCAGCGCAACAACGCCGGGAGGGTTTTTAGCTACGCAGAAACTTCGGCTCTGCCTCGTTTTGTTAGCGGCTCTTAGTCGAGCACGTCGGTGAACACCGCGATAATCCGCTCGAGCGCCGCGTCGTCGATCTGCCAGTGGGTAACGAGGCGCATCCGGCCGTCTTCCGGCGGGTTGGCCTTGATGCCGGCGGCGGCGAGCGCCGCCATCAGCCGCGCGGAATCGACCCCGGCTTCCAGCCCGAACCAGACCATATTGATGTGCACGTCGCTGCGGTCGACGTCGAGGCCGGGCAGCGCGGCGAGCCGTTCGGCCAACCGTTGCGCGCGGGCGTGGTCTTCCGGCAGCCGTTCGACCATCTCGGTCAGCGCCAACAGGCCCGGTGCGGCCAGCACGCCGACCTGGCGCATGCCGCCGCCGAGCAGCTTGCGGTGGCGGCGGGCACGGGCGATGAATTCGCCGGAGCCGGCCAGGATCGAGCCGACCGGCGCGGCCAGCCCCTTGGACAGGCAACACATCACGCTGTCGGCGTACTGGGTGATCTCGCGCACCGCGCAGCCGAGGTGCACCGCGGCGTTGAACACCCGCGCGCCGTCCAGATGCACCGGCACGCCGTGCCGGCGCGCCACCGCGGCGACCTCGGCCATCGCCGCCAGCGGGATCACCCGGCCGTTGGAGTGGGCGTTTTCCAGGCAGATCAGCCCGGTCTTCGGCCAGTGCACGTCTTCGCCGACGCGGATCCGTTTCTGCACCTGTTCGGCGCTGATCACGCCCTTGTCCGACTCGATGGTGCGCAGCTGCACGCCGGCGATCACCGCCGCGCCGCCGGTCTCGTGCCAGACGATGTGGCAGTCGTCGCCGAGGATCACCTCGTCGCCGCGCTGACAGTGGGTGAACAGCGCCAGCTGGTTGCCGAAGTTGCCGGTCGGCACGAACAGCGCCGCCTCCTTGCCCAGGACGTCAGCGGCGAGCGCCTCGAGCTTCTGCACGGTCGGGTCGTCGCCGTACACGTCGTCGCCGACCTCGGCGTTGAGCATCGCCTCGCGCATCGCGCGGGTGGGGTGGGTGACGGTGTCGCTGCGCACGTCGATGATCGGCAGGTCGGGCATGGCGGTTTCCTCGCGCAAAATGGCGAACGGCGGCACTCGGCCGCCGTTCTTCTTTGGGTATCGGGCTTCAGGCCCGATTATGCCAGTGTTCGCAACACCGGTGAGGCTGCCCGGGGATGGGCAGGGTCAGACTCGATAGGAGGACCTTATGTCTTGGGCCCGCTGTTGGGCCAACAGGATGGCTTGGGCGCCCAGCGTGATATCGGCGCCGCAGCTGCAGTGTATGTGTTGGTCGGGGGCCAGGGCTTTCAGATGATGGCGGCTTTCGCGGCCGCATTTTTCGCAGGCAATCACGACGGTGGCGTTGTAATGCTTGTCGAGGTCGATGTCGAAACTCGGCATTTGCTTCATTGGACTCTCCCATTTTGTCGTGTGGGGGATGGCAGGGCGGGTGCCCTCCCAACTCCAACGCTAGACCAGTCGGCCGCGGCCGGACACAGACGGCCGATGAACGGCCTCTTAGCGTCAGGGTGGCGCCGGGTGGGACGACAATGACATCGGGTGCCCTCTGCCATCAGGGGGTGTAGCTCTGGCGCAGCTCCTCGGGGGTTTCCACCGGCAGCGTGCCGGCCCGCACCGCGCGCCGGAATGCGTCGTAATCGGCCTCGACCTGGTCGGCGTACGCCAGCGCGTAGCGGCCGATCGCCTCGGCAAACTTGGGGCCCTTGCCGATATAGCCGGCCAGCTGCGCGCTGCGGCCGCTGCCCTTGGCGTGCGCGCGCGCCAGCGTCCAGGCACAGGCCTCGCCATAGGCGGACAGGGTGTCGAGGTCGAAGGTTTCCAGCGCGGCGGAAATTTTCATGTCGCGCAGCTGGCGCACGTAGAAGTGCCGGCCGGCCGGGCCGCTGGTCCAGCCGAGGAACAGGTCGCTGGCCGCCTGCATCAGTTGTTGGCCGAACACTACCCGCTTGCCCTGGTGCGGGTGTTCGCCCCGGGAGTAGCGTTCCAGCACCGACGGGCGCGCCTCCTTGATCTGCAGGAACAGCGGCTGGCCGTAGTCGTCCTCCATCAGCACCACCAGGCAGCGGGTGCCGACGCTGCCGACGCCGACCACCTTGAACGCCATGTCGAGGTAATGGAACCGTTCGAGCAGCGTGGCGCGGTCTTCCTTCAGCGTGGCGAGGTAGCTCTTGTACATAGGCTCGAACAGCGCGCACCAGTCGCCGCTGGCGAGCCAGGCGTCGTCGTCCGGCAGCAGCGTGCCGCTCTCGTGGACGTGGAACAGCGTCGGCGGGCTGTCCTTCAGCCGGAGCTCGCCGTTTTCGATCTCGGTGATCTTCGGCAGCAGCCGATCGTGGGTGCGGTTCTTGGCACGCTCGGCGACCCGGGCGATGCGGCGCTGCAGCGTGTCGTTGTCCCCGGCGGCGCTGGCCATATCGTCGAGCGTCAGGCGCTGGTACCAGACGTCGAGCGTGCCCATCTGCGCCAGCTTCTGGATATGGTCTTGATAGGCGCCCAGCGCGTCCTCGACCACCTGCTCGGCCTGCTCCTCGGAAAAGCCCAGCTCGCGCGCCGCCAGCACCAGGCTGACCGCCAGCCGCTTCACGTCCCATTCCCACGGCGCCGGATGGGTCTCGTCGAAGTCGTTGATGTCGAACAGTAGGTTGCGCTCGGGCGAGGCGAAGAAGCCGAAGTTCATCAGGTGCGCGTCGCCGCAGGCCGGCACGATCTCGCCGCTGTACGGCACCTGCGCCAGGTCGGCCGCCTGCAATAGCGCGATGCCGCGAAAGAACGCGAACGGCGAGGTCAGCATCCGGCCGTAGCGCACCGGGATCAGCGCCGGCACCCGGCCGGCACTGCTCTCCTGCAACAGCGCGATCGGATCGCGGCCGTTGGCCTTGGGCATTTCGGCCTGCGCCTCGCGCGGGCAGGCCGTGCGGCGGGCCTTGCCCTCAGCGTAGAACTGGTCGAAGCGGGACGGGGCGGGCATGGGCTTCCTTTCGTGTTGAAACGTCAGGGTCGGGGAGGTTTTCAGTGTAGGCCGTGGCACCGTTTATAGAGATGCCAAGTGGCTCGGCCGGGGGAATCGGCCGTGGCCGGCGTGCAGATGTGACAACGCCCCGGCAGGGGGCCTGCCGGGGCGTGGAATCAGGAAGAACGAAGCGTTTTAGGCCTTCTTCGTGTAGGCGCTGCACCAGCCTTTATTGTCGACCAGCTTGCCGCCGAAGACCGCACAGGGGCCCATCGCGTCGGTCGGCTTGGCCTGGAACAGCTGGCAGTTGCCGCAGTGCTGGCCGGCGGCGTATTTCGGGTACTTGGCCTTGTCGACCTTGCTCGCGTCGTGCTTGTAACCCAGGCCTTTCGCCTGCGGGTCGTTCTCGTCAAGTTTGGCCGGGGCGGCCAGTGCATTGCGGCTGAGCAGAGCGGCGGCGCCGACGGCCGGGATTACTTTGAACAGAAAGGTACGACGTGACGTCATGCTATTTCTCCTGATTGCTTTTTTGGAAATCGGTCTCACGAACCGTGCTGTTGGATATTATGGTTACCGAACTGTTCCCGTTTTGCAAAGATTTTTATTGCAATGACATTGCTTCTCATTTGCCTTGCCTATCAAGGCTTTGACGGGGTTTTCCGCGCGCCGCTAACCGCCTGCATCTAGGTCTTTGTCATGGCTGATCGTATGGTTATTTTTTAATCAGGAAACGATTTCCATTTTTTCGTGAAATCGGGGCCGGCGCCTTGTCCCAGGCTTGGGAAAAGCGCCGCGGCCCGGCTACAATGGCCGCCCCGCCGGCCTGCCCGGCCCTGTTTTGTCTGTCATGCCCGTCTGTTCTGCCCCTGAGAGGAGCGCGCGCATTCGCCCGATGCGCGCCAGCGACCTGTCCGCCGTGCTGGCCTTGCAGCAGCGCTGTTACCAAGCCCACCTGATCGAATCGGCCGACGCGCTGGCGTCGCGGCGCCGGCTGTCGCCCGCCACCTGCTGGGTGGCCGAGTGCGACACCGAGTTGCTCGGCTACCTGTTCGCCCACCCGTGGTGTGGCGAGGCGCTGCCGGCGCTCGACACGCCGCTGACGACCTTGCCCGAGACACCCGACACGCTGTTCATTCACGACCTGGCGCTGCACCCGGCGGCGCGCGGCCAGCGGCTGGCGCCGCGGCTGATCGACGCGGTGATGCACGAGGCGCGCCAGCGCCGGCTGCGCTATACCCGGCTGGTCGCGGTGCAGGACGCCGCCGACTTCTGGTCGCGCCATGGCTACCGTGCCTACCCGCTGCCGGCGGCCAAGCTGGCGAGCTACGGCCCGGGGGCGGTCGGCATGCAGCGGGCGTTGTAGGCGCCGATTCACCACGCACAAAAAAGGTTGGCCGAACGCACGCCATGGCGCGTTCGGCCAACCTTTTGTCCAGCGAAGACCGGCTGCTAGCGGGTCTTTTTCTTCTTCTTGGTCGATTTCTTGCTGGTGGCGTGCGACCTGCCCTTCTTCTTGCTGGTCGAGTGCCGGGCGCTGCTCGCCGCCGACTGGCCGCTGCCGCCCGGGCGCAGGCTGACCGGCGCGGCGGCACCGTCGCTGTCGGCGCAGCGCCGCGCCAGCTCGCGCCACTTGTTCGACACCACCATGCCGTTTTCGTACAGCTCGGCGTCGGTGTTCTCGCCGTTCGGCGTCAAGTCGACGGTGATGCCGGTGCGGCCGCTGGCCGGGTTGATCAGCATCACCGACTCCTCGCCGTTCGGGTAGACATCGTGCTTGATGAACTCGTCGGGAATCTTCCAGGCGTGCAGGTTGTTGACGATGCAGGCGGCCACCCGGCTTACCGGGCCGTGCGGGGTCTCGCGGGCAACCGGTGCGCTGTCGCGTTTCGGGCGGGTCTTCGGCGGGGAGGCATTATCCGCCGGCTGGGCGGTCGGCGCGGTGCCGCCGGTCTGGGTATGGGCGCAGCCGGCCAACAGCGCGGCGGTGCACAAGGCGGCGATCAGGCGCGCCGGGCGGAACAGGGAAAAGCGCATAAAACGGCCATCGGCTGGAAAGGTCGAAGCCGCCCATCTTTCCCGAATCGGCACCGGCTTACAAGCCGCGCCTGTAAGATCAACCATTTAGCATGGAATGGTCAGTGCGCCGCGGCGAGGCAGACCCGGTTGCGGCCGGCGTCCTTAGCGGCGTAGAGCGCCTCGTCGGCGCGGTGCATCAGCGCGTCGAAGGTGGTCTCGCCGGGGCGCTGGCTCGCCACGCCGAAGCTGGCGGTGACGGTGCCGGCGGCGGTGGTCGCGGCGGCCAGCGCGGCGCGGCGTTGTTCGGCCAGGGTATAGCCCGGCTGCGGATCGCGCCCGGGCAGCAGGATCGCGAACTCCTCGCCGCCGAGCCGCCCGAGCACCGCCTCGGCGGGCAGGCCCGCGCCGACCAGCCGCACCACCTCCTGCAGCGTGCGGTCGCCGACCGAGTGGCCGAACTGGTCGTTCACCTGTTTGAAATGGTCGATGTCGAACAGCACCAGCGTCAGCCCGCGGCCGCCCGGCTGCAGCCAGCGCTGCGCCAGCGACAAGAGGTGGCGGCGGTTGGACAGGCCGGTCAGCTCGTCGAGCGTCGCCAGCTCGTGCAGCCGGCTCATCTGGCCGCGCAGCTGGCGCGCTAGCCTGAACACCCCGAGCGTGACCAGCAACAGGCCGAACAGCCTGAGCAGGTCCTCGCCCGCCGCCGACAGCCAGCGCGGCTGGACCAGCGCCTCGTCGAGCACGTCGATCAGCGCCGCCTCCAGCCAGACGCCGAGGCCGAGCATCAACAGGCTGTAGGTGTACGGCAGGAAATAGAGCGGCTGGACCGCCACCAGCATCAGCACCACCATCAGGTAGACGCCGGCTTCGGCCAGCGCCGACAGCGGCGAGGCGAACGGCTCGGCCAAGCTTGGCAGGAAGTGCAGGTGGCCGAGCAGCGTCGCCAGCTGGGCGAGCACGATCAGGCCGGTCAGCCCCCAGCGCAGCGGCGTCGGCAGCGCGCCGCGGCGCAACTCGCTGAACAGCAGAGACACGGGGAGGGGGCGCCGCCGTCGGCTCATGATTGGCTCGGCGGAGCGCACGCGGCGCGGAAGGGACTGAAGTTCATCCGCCCTAGTGTATCGCACTCGGCGGGCGACACGGTCCGGGGCCGTTTAGCGCGAGCCGGCACAAAGCCCATCCCTTCCTCGACCTTCGCGACGTTGGCCGAACCGGTCAGCATCCCGAGCAGGCAGAACGCCATGCCCAGAGCGGTGGGCAGGGCGGTGCGCGCAATCGTCGCCCCACCGCCTCCAGTGACAAAAAGCCCCGCGATCGCGGGGCTGTAACAAGCTTGGCCGAAGTGCTTACTGGCGGATCTGCCCGTCGCCGAGCACCACCCACTTCTGGCTGGTCAGCCCTTCCAGGCCGACCGGGCCGCGCGCGTGGATCTTGTCGGTCGAGATACCGATCTCGGCACCGAGGCCGTACTCGAAGCCGTCGGCGAAGCGGGTGCTGGCGTTGACCATCACGCTCGCCGAGTCGACCTCGCGCAGGAAGCGGCGCGCGCGCGAGTAGTCCTCGGTGACGATCGCGTCGGTGTGGTGGCTGCCGTGCTCGTTGATGTGCTCGATCGCGGCGTCGAGGTCGTTCACCACCTTCACCGCCAGGATCGGCGCGAGGTATTCGGTTTCCCAGTCGTCCGACGTGGCGGGGACTACCTTCGCGCCGAGGATCGCGCGGGTGCGCTCGCAGCCGCGCAGCTCGACGCCTTTCTGCCAGTACGCCTCGGCGAGGCGCGGCAGGATCGCGCCGGCGACCGCCTCGTGTACCAGCAGGCTCTCCATGGTGTTGCAGGTGCCGTAGCGGTGCGTCTTGGCGTTCAGCGCGATGGCAAACGCCTTGTCCAGGTCGGCGCGCTCGTCGATGTAGACATGGCAGTTGCCGTGCAGGTGCTTGATCACCGGCACGCGCGACTCGCGGCTGATGCGTTCGATCAGGCCCTTGCCGCCGCGCGGCACGATCACGTCGACGAACTCGGGCATGGTGACCAGCTCGGTTACCGCGGCGCGGTCGGTGGTCTCGAGGATCTGCATCACGCCGGCCGGCAGGCCGGCGGCGGCGAGGCCCTCGTGCACGCAGGCGGCGATCGCCTGGTTGCTGTGGAACGCCTCCGAGCCGCCGCGCAGGATCGCGGCGTTGCCCGACTTCAGACACAGGCCGGCGGCGTCGGCGGTCACGTTCGGGCGCGATTCGTAGATGATGCCAACCACGCCGAGCGGCACGCGCATCTTGCCCAGCTGGATGCCGGACGGGCGGTAGGTGAAGCCGTCCATCTCGCCGACCGGGTCGGGCAGCGCGGCGATCTGGCGCAGGCCCTCGGCCATGGAGCGCACCGTCTCAGCGGAGATGGCCAGGCGATCGACCAGTGCCGGTTCCAGGCCGTGCTGGCGCGCCGTGCCGAGGTCGAGCGCATTGGCTGCGATCAGCTTGGCGCTGTCGCGCTCGATCGCGTCGGCGATGGCGTTGAGCGCCTGGTTCTTCTGGTTGGTGTCGGCGCGGGCGATGGCGCGGCTGGCGGCACGCGCCGCCTTGCCGACCGTATGCATATAGTCGTGGACGTTCATCGTGATTCTTCCGGCAAAACAGGGTGATACCGTCAAGAGTAAACGATTCGTCGCAGCGCGACCAGCCGTGCCGGCTCGTCGAGCGATCGTGCAGCGGCAGGGTGTCACGCCGTTGGCATGACCGATTTTATATTGTCGGACAGCGGGCGTTCGGCCAACCCTGGGGCCAGGACCGGGTTGGCCGAAGCCGGCTTAGAACCAGTCCTCAAAGTTACTGCGCGAGCGTGATCTCGGGTTGGGCGGTGCTCGGAATCCTCATGTACTCCATGTACATTCCGGTTCCTGCGCTCCGGCCGCCCCGAGCTGACGCCCGCTCGCTACACTTTGAGGACTGGTTCTAGACCAGCGCCTGGGTCATCAGCTCCAGCGCCGGATAGTCCTCGGCGATCTCCTCGCCGAACTCGAGGATGGTGTCGTCCTCTTCATCGTGGAACCAGTTGACCACCACGTGGTTGCCGGCCAGCGCCGCCTGGTTGAACTGTTCGAACAGGCTCATCAACAGCTTGGTGCTGGAGCTGTTGAAGTAGGCCAGCTGCACGCCAATCTGGATGTTGGCGCCGCGGCAGCCGGCGAGGTAGGCGTCCACCGCGTCGAGCAGCGGGCCGTAGAAGGCCTGCGCGTTCTCCGGGTAGCTCTCGCCCTTCAGCGACAGGCTGTGGGTGTCGAAGCGGAAGTCGACTTCGGGGGTGGCGGAGGTGGGGGCTAGATAGACGTTCTGCATGGTCAGAGGGTGGCTTTCAGATAGAACAGGGTGGTGGCGCTGCCGGGCTCGTCGACGAAGTCGAACTCGATCGGCTCGGACGCGTCGCGCGCCACGGTCAGGAAGCCGAGGCCGGCGCCCTTGCTGCCGGCTTCGCCTTCGCTGCGCAGTTTTTCCTTGTAGCGCTGCTTGATCTCGTCGAGCGTCATGCTGCGCAGCGGCTCTAGCTTAGCGAGCAATTTCGGCTGCGCGTCGCGGGCGATCGGGTTGGCGCAGACCACGTAGAAGTGGTCGCCCTTCTCGCCGACCCACAGCGCGCCGCGGCGCAGCTCGTCGTTGTCGCCTTGGTCAGCGGACAGCGGGTCGGCCGAATAGTGGACGACGTTCTGCGCCATCTCGACGAACACCGAGAACAGCTTGCGGCGGGTCACGTTGGTCGCATCTGAGCTGTTGAGGCGCTGGCGCAGCGCGTCGCCCATCGCGGACACCACCGACTGCGAGAAGTAACCGGTGTAGTAGAACACCACGTTTTCCTCGCGGGCGAGGTCCTGGAAACGGTGAAAAGCGGTCAATCCCATGGCAGTTCTCAAGGCAGGTGTACGGCAAACAGGCTGACGTCGTCGCGGCGCGAGTGCTCGCCCTGCCAGTCGGCGAAGCGGGCCAACAGCTCACGCTGCTGCTCGGCCATCGGCGCGTCGCGGCGCGACAGCAGCGCGGCCTTGAAGCGTTTCTTGCCGAAGGCGATGCGCTTGGCGCCGCCGATCTGGTCGATGATGCCGTCGGTGGTGATGTAGAGCCGGCTGCCCGGCGGCAGCGCGATGGTCTGGTTGTCCCAGGCGTAGTCGAGCGGGGTGCCGACGTAGCCGACGCCCTTCTTGTTGCCGTCGACGCCGGAGATCTCCTCCTCGCCCGGGCGCAGCAGGAACAGCGGGGTCTTGGCGCCGGCGTAGGTGAGGGTGCGGCTGTCGTGGTCGAACCAGCAGAACGCGCAGTCCATGCCGTCGTCCGAGCGCAGCTCGAACTCCTCGTCGTCCTGCTCGTGTTCGGCCAACTGGCCGAGCGATTCCTTCACCTGGCGGTTGATCGCGCCGAGCAGCTCGGCCGGGTCGTTCAGGTCGTGGGTGGTCAGCACCTGCTTGAGCGCCGACGCCATGATCAGCGTCATGAACGCGCCGGGCACGCCGTGGCCGGTGCAGTCGATCACCGCCACGAAGAAGCCGTGCGGGCGGCGCACGAAGTAGTAGTAGTCGCCGCCGACCACGTCGCGCGGCTGCCAGACCATGCTGTAGTCGGACAGTGCCGCGGCCATCTCGCGCCGCGAGCTCTGCAGGAACGACTGCTGGATCACGCTGGCGTAGTGGATGCTCTCCATCATCTGGCGGTGCTTCTCGGCCTGCTGGTCGGCCAGTGCTTGCACCAGCTGCAGGCCCTGGCCGAGGCCGGCGTATTCGCCGTCGCGGGTGATCAGGAAGCCGTCCGACAGCACCGCCTCGCCGGCCGACAGCACCTGGTACGACAGCTCGGTGAGCGGGGTGTGGAAGTCGACGGTCAAGGGCGCGGCGTTCATGAACGCGGTGCACGCCTTGCGGCCGAAGATCTCGCGGTGGAACGGCCGAGCCAGCTGGCTCATGAAGGTATTGCGGTTGATGATGCCGACCGGCCGGCCGGCGTCGACCACCGGCAGGTTGGCGAGCGCGAGGTCTTCGCTGAATAGGTTCAGTACATCGTAGTTGCTGTTGTCCGGCTGGACGGTGGGTGGCCGTTGCAGCAGGTGACCGGCGAGCTGTTGGGCGCCGGCGGACGGGGCCGGAAGTTCTGGCGACATGGTGGGGCGACTCCGACACATTGCGGTAATGAACGCAGCGAGTCTAGGCAGACGCCGTTGCAGAGGGGTGACGGCAACATGACAGTTAGGTGAACGAATGAAAGAGCGGGCGCCGGGCCCGCCGTGTCATTTCCGGACGCCTTGTTGCGCGCCGATCAAATTTGCTGTGGTCGTCAGGAAACTGTCAGCTAGCCCGCCGTAACATCGTTCCATCCCTGCCGGCCTAGGACGCACCGGCAAGGCCGGCACGGCGCTGAGCCGCGTCAGCAGATTAAATAATCAGTCCATACAAAGGAGAAGAGACATGAAAAAAACGGTAATTGGCAGCGTGCTGGCCGCGACCTGTCTGGCCGGCCTGGCGCACCCGGCCTTCGCCGACGACGGCAAGATCACCCTGATGATCGGCGGGATCGAGAAGCAGATCTATCTGCCGGTGAAGCTGACCGAGCAACTGGGCTACTTCAAGGAGCAGGGGCTCAACGTCGACCTCTTGACCGAGCCGGCCGGCGTCGAGGCGGAAAACGAGCTGCTGTCCGGTTCGGTGCAGGGGGTGGTGGGCTTCTACGACCACACCATCGACCTGCAGGCCAAGGGCAAGGCGGTGGAGTCGGTGGTGCAGTTGTTGCAGGCGCCGGGCGAGGTGCTGTTGATCGACAGCCGCAAGGCCGGCCAGATCAAGTCGGCGGCCCACTTCAAGGGCAAGAGCCTGGGCGTCACCGGGCTCGGCTCGTCGACCAACTTCCTGACCCAGTACCTGGCGGTCTCGCACGGCGTGAAGCTCGGCGAGTTCACCTCGGTGCCGGTCGGCGCCGGCAATACCTTCATCGCCGCGCTTCAGCAGGGCAAGATCGACGGCGGCATGACCACCGAGCCGACCATCTCGCGCTTGCTCAAGACCAACGAGGCCAAGGTGCTGGTCGACATGCGCTCGCCGAGCGATACGCAGAAGGTGCTGGGCGGCCTGTACCCGTCGTCTTGCCTGTATATGCAGACCTCGTGGGTCGAGAAGCACAAGGCGGAGACGCAGAAGCTCGCCAACGCGATGGTGAAGACGCTGAAGTGGATCCAGACCCACAGCGCCGCCGAGATCGCCGCCAAGATGCCCAAGGACTACTACGCCGGCGACAAGGACATGTACGTGAAGGCGCTGGCTGGCGGCAAGGTGATGTACACCCCGGATGGCCGCATGCCGGCGTCCGGCCCGGCCACCGTGCTCAAGGTGCTGTCGACCTTCGACAAGGCCTTGGCCGGCAAGAGCATCGACCTGTCTAAGACCTACACCACCGCCTTCGTCGACGCCGCCAAGTAAACCGTCGCGGCCCGGGTCGTTGCCGGCCCGGGCCCGGCGGATGTCCCGAGGGGGAATCCATGCAAAACACACGCGACGCCGCTTCGCCGGCGATCGAACTCATCCGCGTCAGCCGCCGTTTCGTCAGCCCCGAGGGCAAGGCGATCATGGCGCTGCGCGATTTCAACATGACGGTAAAGCGCGGCGAATTCTGCGCGGTGGTCGGGCCGACCGGCTGCGGCAAGTCGACCACGCTGTCGCTGATCACCGGCCTCGCCAAGCCGTCGGACGGCGAGGTGCGGATCTGGGGCGAGCCGGTCACCGACATCGACCCGCGCATCGGCTTCGTGTTCCAGAACGACGCGGTATTCCCGTGGAAGAGCGTGCTTGAGAACGTTGCCGCCGGGCCGCTGTTTCGCGGCATGGCGCGCAGCGACGCGCTCGCCAAGGCGCGCGACTGGGTGCGCCGAGTCGGTCTCGCCGGCTTCGAACACCACTACCCGCATCAGTTGTCCGGCGGCATGCGCAAGCGCGTGGCGCTGGCGCAGACCTTCATCAACGAGCCGGAAATCCTGTTGATGGACGAGCCGTTCTCGGCGCTGGACGTGCAGACCCGCACCCTGATGCAGGACGAGCTGTTGTCGCTGTGGCGCGACAACGGCGCGTCGGTGGTGTTCGTCACGCACGACCTGGAGGAGGCGATCGCGCTGGCCGACCGGGTGTTCGTGCTGACCAAGGGGCCGGCCACGGTGAAGCGGGTGGTCGAGATCGACCTGCCGCGCCCGCGCGTCACCTCGGAAATCCGCTACTCGCCGCGCTTTCTCGAGCTGTCCCGGCAGATCTGGGAAGACCTGAAAGACGAAGTGCACATTTGACGGAGACCGTGATGGAAACGACCGCAATCAAGTCCGGTGCCGCCCCGCGCGGCGTGCCGGATCAACTCAGCGAGCTCGAGAGGCTCGCCCAGCAGCGGCTGCGCCAACGCGGCAGGCTGGTGATAGCCCTGCGCCTGGCGGTGCTGGTGGTGACGCTGGGCGGCTGGGAGCTGGCCGCACGGCTGGGCTTAATCGACCCGTTCTTCTTCTCGATGCCCACGCAGATCCTGGCGCAGATCGTCACCTGGAGCGTCGAGGGCACCGCGCAGGGACCGCTCTGGCAACAGGTGCTGGTGACGCTGGAGGAGACCACGCTCGGCTTTCTGATCGGCTCGGTGCTCGGCGTGATCTGCGGCATCGCGCTCGGCCGCAACAAGCTGCTCGCCGACGTGTTCAGCCTCTACATCAAGATCGCCAACTCGGTGCCGCGGGTGGTGCTAGGATCGGTGTTCGTGATCGCCTTCGGCCTCGGCATGGGCTCCAAGGTGGCGCTGGCGGTGGTGATGGTGTTCTTCGTGGTGTTCGCCAACGCCTTCCAGGGCGTGCGCGAGGCCGACCGCTACCTGATCGCCAACGCGCAGATCCTCGGCGCATCGCGCCGCCAGGTCACCACCGCGGTGGTGATCCCCAGCGCGATGAGCTGGATCCTCGCCAGCCTGCACGTGAGCTTCGGCTTCGCGCTGGTCGGCGCGGTGGTCGGCGAGTTCCTCGGCTCGCGCCAGGGCATCGGCCTGTTGATCTCGGTGGCGCAGGGCTCGTTCAACGCCGCCGGGGTGTTCGCCGCGATGATCGTGCTGGCGGTGGTGGCGCTGCTCGCCGAGTTCCTGCTGACCTCGCTCGAGAAGCGCCTGGTCAAGTGGCGGCCGCCGCAGTTCGGTGACGGCGGCCACTGATACGGCCTGGCTCGATGAAGGCAATGCACCCGGTCGGCCGAAAGCCGCCGGGTTTTTAGCGTCGCGAACAAACCCCTCCCGGCGTTGTTGCCCTGCCTTGCCGTACTACATGTACTGTCTGCGGCAGGGTGCCTAGCCGGGATCGCTTCGCTGGGGTTTGCCCGCGACGCTTATCTCAAATAGCCACTTTCCGGGATTTCGACCCTTGCGCATCCTGCTCGTCGAAGACAATCGGCCGCTCTCCGAGTGGCTGGCGCGCACCTTGCGCGACGACAACTACAGCATCGACTGCGTCTACGACGGCGCCGCCGCCGATCATCTGCTGTGTACGCAGAGCTATGCGCTGGTGGTGCTGGACATGGACCTGCCCAAGCTCGGCGGCCGCGAGGTGCTCAAGCGCTTGCGCAGCCGCGGCGACAACGTCGCGGTGCTGATCCTGACCGCCGACGGCCGGGTGCAGAAGCGGGTGGAAGGGCTCAACGACGGCGCCGACGACTATCTGGTCAAGCCCTTCGAAGTCAGCGAGCTCGAGGCGCGGGTGCGTGCGCTGCTCAGGCGTGCCAGCGGCCAGCGCAACCCGGTGCTGCAATGCGGCTCGCTGCTGTTCGACAGCAACAGCCGCCAGTTCACCCTGGCCGGCCGCGCGCTGGCGCTGACCCCGCGCGAGCACGCGCTGCTCGAGACGCTGATCCGCGAGCCCGGCCGCACCATCAGCAAGAGCCGGCTGGCCGATAGCCTGTTCGACATGGACGACAGCGTGACGCTGGAGGCGATCGAGGTCTATATCTACCGGCTGCGCAAGAAGCTCGAAGGCGAAGACGTCGGCGTGTTCACGCTGCGCGGGCTCGGTTACATGCTGCGGACCGTGTATGGCAAATAGACGCTGCTACAGCCTGCGCGGTCGCCTGATGACCTGGCTGCTGCTGCCGCTGGCCTTGCTGATCGGCGTGCAGGTGTGGTTCGCGTACCGCGATGGCCTGGACACCGCGCAGGTGGTGCACGACCGGCTGCTGCTCGGCGCGGCGCGGATCATCGCCGAACAGATGAACCGCGAGGACGACCTGTCGCAGGCGTATGTGCCGCCGGCGGCGTTGGAGCTGTTCCAGTCGCGTGTGCAGGACAGGGTGTTCTACCGGGTGCAGACCCGTGCCGGCCGGCTGCTGCTCGGCTACCCGGAGCTGCCGCCGCCGAAGGTCTTGCCGCACGGCGACGAGCCGGTCTACTTCGACGCGCAGTTCCGCGGGCTGCCGGTGCGGGTGGTCGCGCTGTCGCTGCCCTTGTTCGGCCGACCCGAGGGGCCGCTCTTGATCGAGGTCGCGGAGACCGGGCGGGCGCGCCACGTGTTGTCCGACCAGCTGTGGGAGCACTTGGCGCAGCAGCAGGCGCTGCTGCTACTGTTGGCGGGGGCGCTGGTGTGGGTCGGGCTGACGCACGGCCTCGGGCCGATCCGCCGGCTGCGCGCCAAGGTCGAGCAGCGCACCCCCGGTTCGCTCGAACCGCTGCCGCTGGACGAGGTGCCGCACGAGCTGCGCCCGCTGGTGGACGCGATGAACGACTACGCCGGCCGCCTCGACCACCAGATCGCCGCGCGCGGCCGCTTCATCGCCAACTCGGCGCATCAGCTGCGTACCCCGCTCGCGCTGCTCGCCACCCAGGTCAACTACGGCCTGCGCGCGACCGACCCCGCGGTGAAGGACGAGGTGCTGCACGCGATCGAGGCCGGGGTGCGCGACAACACCCGTCTGGTCAACCAGCTGCTGACGCTGGCGATGGCCGAGAGCCGCGGCAGCGTGCCGGGCATCATGGCGACGCACGACCTGGCTCAGACGGTGCGTGAGGTGCTCGAGACCTGGGCGACGTTGGCCGAAGCCAAGGCGATCGACCTCGGCCTCGAGCAAGAGACCGATGAGGCGCCGGTGGCGCTCGGCCCGCGCCTCTTGCACGAGCTGGTTGCCAATCTGGTCGACAACGCGGTGCGCTACACCCAGGCGGGCGGTGTGGTGACGGTGCGCGTCGGCCATCGCGACGGCGCGGTCTGCCTGGAGGTCGAGGACGACGGCCCCGGCATCGCCCGCGAGGAGCGCGGCAAGGTGTTCGAGCGCTTCTACCGGGTGCTCGGCAGCGGGGCGGAGGGCAGCGGTCTGGGCCTGTCGATCGTGCACGAGATCGCGCAGGTCAGCGACGCGACGGTGCGGCTCGACGACGGCCCGGGCGGGCAGGGCTTGCGGGTCAGCGTGGTGTTCCCGGCCGCCTGAGCCCGTCTCAGAACCTGTTCACGATCTCGCGAACGAAGGGTCAGCCAAGGCGAAATGGCGCGAAAAAGCGGAATGTACATGGAGTACATGAGCATTTTGAGCGGCATTTCAACGCAGGATCACCCGAGTGCAGCAGATCGTGAGCAGGTTCTCACTTGTTCGCCGGCGCGGCGTGCCACTGTTCCTTCGCCACCACCACGTTCTGCTGCGGCTGCTCCACGAAGTGCGGCGACATGATCTGCACGCCGAACTCGTTGAACACGTCGACGATATGGCCGTGCAGCGCGGTCAGCACCTCGGCGCGCACCATGCCTTCGGCCAACCTGACCAAGAGCTCGTACTCGATGTAGAAGTCCTGCAGGCTCAGCTGGTTGACCTGCGCCGGCGGCTCGCTGCGCAGGCCCTCGGTGCGCCGCGCGGCCAGTTCCAGCATCGCCTCGACCTGGCGCCACGGCGTGTCGTAGCCGATCGTAAGCTTGGTGGTCAGCGGCAGGCCGCAGTCCTGCGCCAGCCGGCTGCTGTTGACGATCTTGCCGCCGATCACCACCGAATTGGGCAGCGTCACCTCCTGCTTCAGCCGGTTGACCAACTTGGTCGACAAGGCGCCCAACTCCAGCACGTAGCCCTCGACGTCGCCGACCTGCACCCAGTCGCCCGGCTTCAGCGCCCGGGCGTAGACCAGCACCAGTCCGCTCATCGCCTGGTTGACGATGCCGGCCGAACCGAGCGTGACCATCAGGCCGAAGAACACGCTGACCCCCTTGAACGCGTCCGAATTCGAGCCGGGCAGGTAGGGGTAGGCGATGATCAGCGCGAACAGCCATAGCACCACCACCAGCAGGCGGCGGGTGGCGCCGACCGTTTCCGGGTGGAGGCCGGGCAGCGTCAGCCGGCCGCTTTCCACCGCGTCGAACACGAAGTCGAGGCTGCGCACCGCCAGCCGGGTCAACAGCAGGATCAGGCCGATGGTGATCAGCCCCGGCATCGCATCGAGGATGCTGCTGGCGAACTGCAAGAGCAGATTGGTCAGCGACTGGCCGAGCTTCAGCCCCCATGGCCGGGTGTACGGGAACTGCTGCAGCACGAAGGTCAGCCACAGGTAGACGAAGGCGAACTGCGCAAACAGGCTGGTCAGCGTCACCCCGTAGCGTTCGACGGTCAACAGCAGCCAGCGCCAGCTAAGCTTGCCCTGCTCCTGTTCGCTGAGCAGCCGCCGCACCCGGGCGGACAGGCGGCGCTGGCCGCGAGCGAACAGGATCGCCGCGGCGAGGTAGACGAGCGTGGCACCGGCCGCCAGCGCGCTGCCGATCGCCAGGCGCCGCGCGCTGCCCTGCTCGTGACGGGCGCGCAGCGCCTCGGTCAGCCGCTGTTGGACCCGTTTGGCCTCTTCGGCCAACGGCGGCGCCTCGACCGGGTCGAGGTCGTCCTGGTAGACCACGAACAGCGTCTGCGCCTTCAGCACCATCGCCACGCCCTGCTTGGCGCCGAACGCCACCGGCTGCGCGAACACCGGTGCCAACAGGTCGTCGGCCGACAGGTTGGCGATCCGGTCGCGGGCACGCTGCGCGCGCTCCTCGGGGCTGGTCTCGAACATCTTGGCGCGGAATTCGAACACCTTGCGGTTGGCGACTTCCAGCGTGCGCGGGGCCGGGTCGGTGGCCGGCGCGGCGGCGGCCTCCTGGGCGCGGCACAGCATCGGCAGCAGCAGGAGCAATGACAGGAAAAACAGGCGGACGAGACGATTCATGGGTATCCGAAATGCAGGGCTTATATACCAAACGGGTGAGTGTAACGCGGGCTTGTCGCAGCGACAAAAACCCGCCGGGGCGGGCGGGTTGCTTGCGGGATTGGGTGGTCTAGCGTCGCTAACAAAATTCAGCGAAGCGGTTCGGCTCGCCGCGCTGCCGTAGACAGTACAAGTAGTACGGCAAGGCAGCGCAACAACGCAGGGAGGATTTTAGCTTCGCAGAAACTTCGTTTTGTTAGTGACGCCTAGTGGCCGAGGAACTGCTTGGCGCGCTGTACCGCCAGCCACACCCCGAGCGCGACCGGCACGATCGCGATGCCGGTGGCGAGCTCCGGATTGACGTGCACGCCGCCGGCGTGCAGCGCCTTGAAGAGGTAGCCGCTCAGGCTGACCACGTAGTAGGTCAGCACGCCGACCGACAGCCCTTCGACGGTTTCCTGCAGGCGCAGCTGCAGCTCGGCACGCCGGTCCATGCTGGCGAGCAAGGCGCGGTTCTGCTGTTCGTGCACCACCTCGACCCGGGTGCGCAGCAGCGCGGTGGTGCGCTGGATCCGCTCGATCAGCCGGTCCTGGCGACCGAGCGCGGTCTCGCAGGTGGCCATCGCCGGCGACAGCCGCCGCTCCATGAATTCGCGGAACGGCTGCAGGCCGGGGATGCGGCGCTCGCGCAGTTCGGCGATCCGCTGCGCGACCAGCTGGTAGTAGGCGCGGCTGGCCGAGAAGCGGTACTGGTGCTCGCCGACCAGCCGTTCGGCGCGCGCCGCCAGCTCGGTCAGCTCGGCCAACAGGTCGTCGTCCTGGTCGGGCTGCTCGCTCATCCGCTCGGTGGCGCGGCGCAGCTTGCCGCCGAGCTCGTTGATCTCGCGCATCTGCTGCTTGGCGATCGGCAGCGCCAACAGCGCCAGCATCCGGTAGGTCTCGACCTCGAACAGCCGTTGCAGCATCCGGCCGGTCTGGTTCGGGCCCATCTTGCGGTCGACGATCACGAAGCGCGAGAAGCCCTCCGGCAGCCGCGGGTCGGGGTGCAGGCGCAGGTCGGTGTACGCGGCGCCGTTGCCGTCGCCGATCTCGGCGCCGAGCAGCTCGCGGCCGCCGAACCAGCGCTGCGCGATGTCGTGCACCGGCTGCTCCTCGCTCGCCGGCAGCACCACCGCGTGCAGCGCCACCATCACCGTGCCGGGCAGGCTGTCCAGCCAGGCGTCCGGCAGCTCGGCGAAGGCGGTGTCGACGAACGGCAGCGGGCCGACGTCGGGCAAGGTCAGCGTGTAGCGGGCGAACTCGGTGTGCAGCGACCAGCGGATAGCGAGCTCGCCGGCCTGGCCGGCAAAGTGCGAGGTGCCGGGCTCCGGCGGGGCGATGCCGAGGCTCTCGGCCAGGCGGGCGATCGCCTCGCGCTGGCCGGAGTCGTCCTTTTCGAACAGCACGGTGAGCGAGGAGACCCGCGCCGGCGAGGCGATCGCGGCGGGCGGGCGGGCGTGCGCCTCGTCGTTCAGCGCGCGACGAAGCGGGTGGGTGGCAAGCGTGGTCATCAAGCAATCCTGCAAAAGGCGTTATCGGCGCCGCCGGCGGTCCAGCGGCGTCGATAACGGCTCGTGCGGGCGAAAAGCATACCCGATTTAGCTGGGAGCCTGCCATGGACCTGAGCGGGACCGTGTCGGCGGCCCAAAAGGTCCATGGCAGGCTCCCGGGTGGCATATCCCGAAAACGCATAAAGGTAGTGCCGAATAGTATTTCTGGACATAAAGACAAATGAGTATAGTCGGCAGCAATGTCCATCCGTCCCAGAGGTATCGCCATGACGTCTCGTTTTGTCCTGACCGCGCTCGTTGCGCTCGGCCTGTCCACCCCGGTGCTGGCCGACGTGACGCTGCTGAACGTGTCCTACGACGTGATGCGCGACTTCTACAAGGACTACAACCCGGTGTTCCAGAAGGCCTACAAGGCCAAGACCGGCGAGACGGTGACGATCCAGCAGTCGCACGGCGGCTCCTCGAAGCAGGCGCTGTCGGTGGTCAACGGCCTGCCGGCCGACGTGATCACGATGAACCAGTCGACCGACATCGACCTATTGGCCGAGCGCGGCAACCTGCTGCCGAAGGACTGGGCGAAGCGGCTGCCGAACCACAGCGTGCCGTTCACCTCGACCACGGTGTTCCTGGTGCGCAAGGGCAACCCGAAGAACGTGCACGACTGGGCCGACCTGGTGAAGCCGGGCGTGCAAGTGATCATCGCCAACCCGAAGACCTCGGGCAACGGCCGCTACGCCTACCTCGCCGCCTGGGGCGCAACGCTGAAGCAGCCGGGCGGCAACGAGGCGCGCGCGCGCGACTACGTCACCAAGCTGTTCAAGAACGTGCCGGTGCTCGACACCGGCGGCCGCGCCGCCACCACCACCTTCATGCAGCGCCAGATCGGCGACGTGCTGATCACGTTCGAAAACGAGGCGGAAATGATCTCGCGCGAATTCGGCCGCGGCAGCTTCGAGCTGGTGTACCCGAAACTGTCGGTGTCGGCCGAAAACCCGGTCGCGGTGGTCGACAAGGTGGTCGACAAGAAGGGCACCCGCAAGCAGGCCGAGGACTACCTGAAGTACCTGTGGAGCCCGGAAGGCCAGGAAATCGCCGCGAAGAACTACCTGCGCCCGCAGGACCCGAAAGTGGCCGCCAAGTACGCGGCGCAGTTCCCGCCGGTGAAGGTGTTCACCGTCGAGAGCGCCTTCGGCGACTGGGCCGCGGTGTCCAAGAAGCACTTCGCCGACGGCGGCGTGTTCGATCAGATCTATCTGAAGAAATGACCGGGCGCCGGCTGAGAGTCGCTAACAAAACTCTCCCGGCGTTGTTGCGCTGCCTTGCCGTACTCCTTGTACTGTCTGCGGCAGCGCGCCTAGCCGGGACCGCTTCGCTGAGTTTTGTTAGCGACTCTTTAGATTGGCTGTCTGTTGCTGAGGAATGAATCCCGATGAGTCTGTTGAACCGACAACATAGCGTGCTGCCCGGCTTCGGCCTGTCGTTCGGCATCAGCGTGGTCTGGCTGTCGCTGATCGTGCTGTTGCCGTTCGCCGCGCTGGTGCTGATGACCACCAAGATGGGCTGGCCGGCGTTCGTCGCCACCGTCACCGCCGAGCGGGTTATCGCGTCGCTGAAGCTGTCGTTCGGCGCGTCGGCGATCGCCGCGCTGATCAACGCGGTGTTCGGCTTCCTGCTCGCCTGGGTGCTGGTGCGCTACCCGTTCCCGGGCAAGCGCTTCATCGACGCGCTGATCGACCTGCCGTTCGCGCTGCCGACCGCGGTGGCCGGCATCGCCTTGACCACGCTGTACGCGCCGAACGGCTGGCTCGGCCAGTACCTGGTGCCGCTGGGGCTGAAGGTCGCGTTCACGCCGCTCGGCATCGTGATCGCGCTGGTGTTCATCGGCCTGCCGTTCGTGGTGCGCACCGTGCAGCCGGTGCTGGAGGACCTGGAGAAGGAGCTCGAGGAGGCGGCCACCTGCCTCGGCGCCAGCCGTGGCCAGATCTTCCGCCGGGTGATCTTCCCGGCGGTGCTGCCGGCGCTGATCACCGGTTCGACGATGGCGTTCGCCCGTGCCACCGGCGAGTTCGGCTCGGTGATCTTCATCGCCGGCAACATTCCGCTGGTGTCCGAGATCGCGCCCTTGATCATCATTTCCAAGCTCGATCAGTACGACTACCTGGGCGCGACCGCGGTGGCGGCGGTGATGCTCGTTCTGTCCTTCGTGCTGTTGTTTGCCATCAACGCCATCCAGTGGTGGGCGAGTCGCCGCCACGGCGGCGGCCGCTAAGCCCGGGAGAAAACCATGTCTTCGGCCAACCTTAACCGTCCGCTGACCACCGAAGCGCGCTGGGTGCGCATCGCGCTGATCACGGTCGCGCTCGCCTTCGTCGCGCTGTTCCTCTTGGTGCCGCTGGTCGCGGTGTTCTGGGAAGCGCTGTCCAAGGGCTGGGAGCTGTACCTGACCGCCCTGGTCGAACCGGAGGCGTGGTCGGCGATCAAGCTGACCCTGATCACCGCGGCGATCGCGGTGCCCTTGAACGTGGTGTTCGGCGTGGCGGCGGCGTGGGCGATCGCGCGCTTCGAGTTCCGCGGCAAGAGCCTGTTCACCACTTTCATCGACCTGCCGTTCTCGGTGTCGCCGGTGGTCGCCGGCCTGATGTACATGCTGCTGTTCGGCGCCAACGGTTGGCTCGGCCCGTGGCTGTCGGCACACGACATCAAGATCATGTTCGCGGTGCCGGGCATCGTGCTCGCGACCGTGTTCGTCACCTTCCCGTTCGTCGCCCGCGAGCTGATTCCGCTGATGCAGGCACAGGGCCAGGACGAGGAGCAGGCGGCGATGGTACTCGGCGCCTCCGGCTGGCAGACCTTCTGGAAGGTGACCATCCCGAACATCAAGTGGGGCCTCTTATACGGCGTGATCCTGACCAACGCCCGGGCGATGGGCGAGTTCGGCGCGGTCAGCGTGGTGTCCGGCCACATCCGCGGCGAGACCAACACCATCCCGCTGCACGTCGAGATCCTCTACAACGAGTACAACTTCGTCGGCGCGTTTGCCTGCGCGTCGATCCTGGCGCTGCTGGCGCTGGTGACCCTGCTGGTGAAGACCCTCGTCGAGTGGCGCATCGAGCGCCAGCGCGAAGGCGCCAAGGAACGCACGCTGGCGGCCCGTCTGGCCCCGACGCATTGATTAGGTGACCGTGATGAGCATCGACATCCGCAATATCCGCAAGACCTTCGGCGACTTCGTGGCGCTGGACAACGTCAACCTGACCATCGCCTCGGGCGAACTCTTGGCGCTGCTCGGCCCGTCCGGCTGCGGCAAGACCACGCTGTTGCGCATCATCGCCGGCCTCGAGCAGCCGGACGCCGGCCAGGTGCTGTTCGCCGGCGAGGACGCGACCAATACCCACGTGTCGGAGCGCCAGGTCGGCTTCGTGTTCCAGCACTACGCGCTGTTCCGCCACATGACGGTGTTCGACAACGTCGCGTTCGGCCTGTCGGTGAAGTCGCGCCGCGAACGGCCGAGCAAGGAGGAAATCCGCGAGCGGGTGATGAAGCTCTTGAAGCTGGTGCAGCTCGACTGGCTGGCCGACGCCTTCCCCGCCCAGCTGTCCGGCGGCCAGCGCCAGCGGATCGCGCTGGCGCGTAGCCTGGCGGTCGAGCCTAAGGTGCTGCTGCTCGACGAGCCGTTCGGCGCGCTCGACGCCAAGGTGCGCAAGGACCTGCGCCGCTGGCTGCGCGAGCTGCACGACGAGATCCACATCACCAGCGTGTTCGTCACCCACGACCAGGAAGAGGCGCTCGAGGTGTCCGACCGGGTGGTGGTGATGGACCACGGCCACATCGAGCAGGTCGGCCGCCCGGACGACATCTACGAGGCGCCGGCGACCCCCTTCGTCACCCAGTTCCTCGGCGACGTGAACCTGTTCCACGGCCGCGTCGACGGCGGCAGCCTGACCATCGGCGACTACGCGCACAGCCTCGGCCAGCACCACGCCGGCAAGAGCGACGAGGCGGTCGCCTACGTGCGGCCGCACGACCTGGACGTGTCGCGCGTCGCCGACGGCGCGCTGGCGGCCGGCACCGTCGAACATATCCACGCGGTCGGCCCGGTGGTCCGGGTCGAGCTGGCGCGCGTCGATACCGGCGACAGCATCGAGGCGGCGCTGAGCAAGGAGCGCTATCGCGAGCTCGGCCTGATGCTCGGCGATACCGTCTACGTCACGCCGAAGAAGGTCGCGGTGTTCCTGAAAGACGCGGCGCAGGACTATGTAATCTGATTAAATATCGATTCGGTTGGCCGAACGATGTCATCACAACGCCCCGCTAGCCGGGGTGTTGTCGTTTCCGGCCTGGCCTGTCTGCTACGTCTTTCCCGCCAGGAGCCTGCATGACCCGATTGCCCTTGAAACCGTTCATGCTGGCCTTGGCCGGCAGCCTTGCCGCGATGCCGGCGCTCGCCGCCGGCACGCTGGTGTACTGCTCGGCCGCCGCGCCCGAGGGCTTCGACCCGGCGCTGTACGCCAGCGCCGACAGCCACGACGCCAGCGCCGAAACGGTGTTCAACCGGCTGGTGCGCATCGAGCGCGGCGGCAACCAGGTGGTGGCCGACCTGGCCGCCGGCTGGACGATCTCGGCCGACGCGCGCGAGTACACCTTCACGCTGCGCCCGAATGTGAAGTTCCAGCGCAGCGCCGCGTTCACGCCGAGCCGGCCGCTCAACGCCGACGACGTGGTGTTCAGCCTGTCGCGCTTCATCGACCCCAAGCACCCGCTGCGCGCGGTGCTGCCGTCGGTGTTCCCGCAGGCCGGCATGTCGAGCTTCGACGGCAACGTCGACAAGATCGAGAAGCTCGGCCCGCTGACGGTGAGGATCACGCTGAAACAGGGCGATACCAGCTTCCTCGGCGATCTGGCCTGGCCGTTCGCGTCGATTCATTCGACCGAGTACGCGCAGCAACTGCTCGCCGCCGGGCGAGGTGCCGAGCTCAACCAGAAGCCGATCGGCACCGGGCCGTTCATCTTCCAGCGCTACCAGAAGGACAGCGCGATCCGCTATTCGGCCAACCCCGATTACTTTCGCGGCAGACCCAAGCTCGACGCGCTGGTGTTCGCGATCACCCCTGACGCGACGGTGCGGGTGCAGAAGCTGGCGCGCAACGAATGCCAGCTGATCAGCCAGCCCAAGCCGGCCGACCTCGCCAGCCTGCAGAACAATCCCGACGTGGTGGTGAAGAGCACGCCGGCGCTGGCGGTCGGCTACCTGAATCTGAATCTGGAGAAGGTCGCGCCGCTGAAGGACGTGCGGGTGCGCCAGGCGCTGGCGCTGGCGATCGACCGCGATACCCTGCTCAAGCAGGTCTACCGCGACGCGGCGCGGCCGGCCGGCGGCCTGGTTCCGCCGACCGCCTGGGCGTACAACGCGGCGCTGAAGCCGTTCAAGCAGGACCTGACGCGCGCCAAGGCCTTGCTCGCCGAGGCCGGTTACGGCGACGGCTTCCAGATGGAGTTGTGGGCGATGCCGGTGGCCCGGCTGACCCAGCCGAACGGCAGGCTCGCCGCCGAGCTGATCCAGGCCGACTGGGCCAAGCTCGGCGTGAAGACCGAGATCAAGAACCTCGGCTGGGGCGAATACCTGAAGGCGGGCCGCTCCGGCGCTTACCAGGGGGCGATGGTGCTCGGCACCGGCGGCAGCGCCGACCCGGCCACCTTCCTCGGCATGATGGGCTGCGGCGGCATCAACCAGGTCAACTTTTCGCGCTGGTGCGAGCCGAGCTACGACGCCCTCTTGGCCAGCGCGAAGGCGGAACAGCGGGTCGGCCGCCGCGCCGCGCTGTACCGCGACGCGCAGGCGATGCTGGCCCGACAACTGCCGCTGATCCCGCTGGCGTACCCGAACGCCTACGCCGCCTGGCGCAAGAACGTGACCGGCTACGTGGTCAGCGCCGACGGCCGGGTCAACTTCGAGGCGGTGAATCTGCGCTGAGCGAGGCGGTGGCTGGCAAAAAACTTGGCCGAAGCGTTGGGTTCGGCCAAGCTTTTGTGGGAATACGGTACGGGGCCGGAGACGGGGCTGTCCGAATGAGGCTCAGAGCGCTTGAAAGGGCTGGGGGAGGACTCAGCGGCCGACCGCGGCGCGCAGTGCGGCGAGCTGGCGGCGGCTGACCGGCAGCCGTTCGGCCACGTCGACCAGCTGCACCGCCCAGTGGTCGTCCGGCGGCGTGCCGATCCGTTCGACGCTGACGATGGCGTGGCGCATCACCAGGCAGTTGCGGTGGATGCGCAGCGCCGCCGGGCCGAGGTCTTCCTCGAGCTTGATCAGCGAGTCGTCGAGCAGGAATTCCTGGCCGTTGGCGGTGACCAAGGTCACGTACTTGAGCTCGGCCTTCAGGTAGCGCGCCTGCTCCAGCGGCACCAGCTGAACCCGGTCGCGGCTACGCACGGTGAACTGGGTGAAGCGCCTGCCGCTGACCGGGCGGCGGCCGGCGGCGCGTTCCAGCGCGGTGCGCAAGCGCTCCAGCCGTACCGGTTTCAACAGGTAGTCGGTGGCCGCGAGCTCGAAGGCGTCGACCGCGTGAGTGTCCAGCGCGGTCGTGAAGATCAGCGCCGGTGGCGAGGGACAGCGCTCGCTCAGCTGGCGGGCGAACTCCATGCCGGACATGCCGGGCAGGCGGATGTCGACCAGCGCGACGTCGACCGGGTGGTGGCTGAGCCAGTCCAGCGCCGAGCTGGCCTCGCCGAACTCGGCCACCGGCTCGGTGCCGCAGTCGGACAGCAGCGCCCGCAGCCGCTCGCGCGCCAACGGTTCATCGTCGAGGATCAAGATGGAAAGCGCGTTCAGAGTGCCCATTGCGGTTTGCCCAGTTTTTCGACCAGCCGTCGCCAGGTGACCAGCAGCTTCTGGAACTTGCCGTCGGTCGGTGCCATATCGCGCACCGCGAGCATGATGTCGTGGGCGCGACGCATATACTCTTCGTGCCAACCCTGACGATGCACCAGCGTCAGCGTGGCGTTGACCAGGTTGAGCTTGACCTGCAGGTTGTCCGGCAGCTCGTCGGCGGCGCGCAGGAACTGCTCGATCGCCGCCTCGAAGCGGCCGGCCTTCGCTTCGGCCACCGCCTGGTTATTCAGTTCTATCACCGCCTGCACGCTTTCGCTGATCAGCTGGCGGCCCTGCTCGTCCTCGCCGATCGCGTTGAACAGCGAGCCGACCCGTTCGAGCAGGGTCTCGTCGTCGTGGTGGTTGCGCACCAGTTCGCGCAGCACCGTCTCGCCCTGTTCGCGGCGACCCTGAGCGTGACAGGCGCGCGCGTATTCCATCTGCGCCTCGGGCGGCAGCTCGCGGGCGAGCTCGGCAAACGCCGCATCGGCCTCGTCGAGCAGCCGCTCGGCGCTGTCCTGATGACCGAGCTTCAGCTGGATCTGGCTGTCGATCACGCTGGCCATCCACGCCGCCGCCGCATCGTCGCGCAGGTCGCGGCGCAGCTGGTCGACGGTGCGCGCCGCCGCTGCCTCGTCGCCGCGGGCCAGCTGCACCCGAGCGGCGAGCGCGTACTGCCCGGGCGCGCGCCGCCACGAGTGGCGGGCCAGATCGAGCGTTTCGCGACTGGCCGCCTCGGCGGCTTCCAGGTCGTCGTTGAGCAGCGCCACTTCGGCCAACTGCTGCTGGCGCTGCACCAGCATCGGCGACAGCGCCACCGCCTTCGCCAGGCTTTGCTGCGCGGCCTTGAGCTGGTGATTCAGCTGCTGCAACCGCGCCAGCCCGTCGTACGCCTCGATCACTTGGTCATTATCGGCGAGGACCTCCTCAAATAATAGACGTGCTTCGTCGTATTCCTTCAAGCCGAGCAACGCTTTTGCAAGACCTAGTTTGATCCACGGCAAGGGCTTGATCCGCAGCGCGTCCATGTAGAGCGCCTTGGCGCCGGCAAAATCGCCGATCTTCAGCGCCAGCGTGCCGCGCAGCTTCATGAATTCGAGCGTGAACGGGCTGCGCTCGGCGACCTGGCGCTTGCAGATCTCGATCGCCACCAGGTAGTCGTGGCGCATGATCACCTCGTCGAGCACCCGGAACGCGGCGCGGCGCTGGATCGCCCGCTCCAGCCGCTGGCGCAGCAGTTCGCCGGTGAACGGCTTGAGCAGGTAGTCGTCGGGGGCGAGTTCGGCCGCCGAGGTGACCCGCGGCGCGCGGCGCTCGCCGGTCAGCAGGATGAACACGCAGGACGGTTTGATCAGGTTGCGCTCGCGCGCCTCGTCGAGCAGGTTGAGGCCGTCGCAGCCGTTGCCCAGGTCGTAGTCGCACAGCACCACGTCGATATCGAACTTGGCGAGCTTGGACAGCGCGTCGGCCGGCCGGCCGGAGTAGTCGATCTTCTCCGCCCCGAACGAGGTCAGCGTCATTCCCAGCGAGCGCTGCATGTCCGGTACGTTGTCGATCACCAGGATGCGTCGCCGCTTGTAGGGGTTGCTCTCCTGGCGACGGGCGGGGGCCGCACGGCCGGACGCCGTCACGTTGGAGAGGGTGGTGAGGGAAAGATCGCTCATCGTCAGAGGGGCTGAAAAATCATCGGGTTAGGCCGGGGTCAGCTTGGCGTAGCGCAGGTCGAGCCACTTCACCCCGTGTTCGGCAAAATTGATTTGTAATCTTATATCGTCCCCAGCGCCTTCAGCATTAATGACAACGCCAAGTCCGAACTTGGCGTGTTCGACCGATTGGCCGATCCGATAGCCGCTGGAGTCGGCCGAACGGCGGGTGGCGGCGGCGTTGTCGGCGGTCAGCGGCGCATCGAGCCACGGCGCGCGCTGGTGGACGGCCGGCGCCGACTTGGCGCGCGCCGACAGGACCTTGACCAGCTCGCTCGGCACCTCGTCGACGAAGCGCGAGCGGATCGGGTAGCTGGAGCGGCCGTGCAGCATCCGCTGCTGCGCACAACTGAGGTACAGCCGTTGACGGGCGCGGGTCATCGCCACGTACATCAGCCGGCGCTCCTCCTGCAGGCCCTTACTGTCGGCCAGGCTGTTCTCGTGCGGGAACAGCCCTTCTTCCAGCCCGGACACGAACACCGCGTCGAATTCCAGCCCCTTGGCGGCGTGCACCGTCATCAGCTGCAGCGCGTCGGCGCCGGCCTCGGCCTGGTGCTCGCCCGCTTCCAGCGCGGCGGCGGTCAGGAACTCGACCAGCGCGTTGTCCGGGTCGTCCGGGAAGTAGCCGGCGGCGGCGTTGATCAGCTCGTCGAGGTTGGCGAGGCGTTCTTCGCCATCCTTCTTGTCGTCCTGGTACATCGCGCGCAGGCCCGAGTCGTCGATCACCAGGCTGATCGCTTCGGCCAGGTTCAGCCCGGCGGCGCGTTCGCGCAGCCGGTCGATCAAGAGCACGAAGGCGCCGAGCTTCTTGTTGCCGGTGCCCGAGCCGCAGGCGGCCTGCCACAGCGTCACGCCCTGGTCGCGGCTGGCGGCGAGCAGGCCCTCGACGCTGCGCGCGCCGATGCCGCGCGCCGGCACGTTGACGATCCGCAAGAGCGCGTTGTCGTCGTCCGGGTTGACCAAGAGGCGCAGGTAGGCGAGCGCGTGCTTGATCTCCTGGCGTTCGAAGAAGCGCAGCCCGCCGTAGATGCGGTAGGACAGGCCGGCCTGCACCAGCACATGCTCGAGGATGCGCGACTGGGCGTTGCTGCGATACAGCACCGCGATATCGGCGAGGTTCAGCCCCTCGCGTTTGAGCGCGCGTACCTCGTCGACGATGAATTCGGCTTCCTCGCCGTCCGAGTACGCCTCGTAGAGGCGCAGCGTTTCACCCTCGCCGGCGTCGGTCCACAGGTTCTTGCCGAGCCGGCCGTCGTTCTGCTCGATCACCGCGTTGGCCGCGTTGAGGATGTTGCCGGCCGAGCGGTAGTTCTGTTCGAGCCGGATCGGCGCGGCGATGCCGTAGTCGTGCATCAGCGAGCGCATATTGCCGACCTCGGCGCCGCGGAAGGCGTAGATGCTCTGGTCGTCGTCGCCGACCGCGAACAGCGCGTTGTCGGCCCCGGCCAACAGCTTCAGCCAGGCGTATTGCAGCCGGTTGGTGTCCTGGAACTCGTCGACCAGGATGTGACGGAAGCGGGCGCGGTAGTGTTCGGCCAACGCCCTATTGGCCGCCAGCACCTCGTAGCTGCGCAGCAGCAGCTCGGCGAAGTCGGCGACGCCTTCGCGGTGGCACTGGGCGTCGTAGGCGGCGTACAGCTCGATCAGTTTCTTGGTGTACGGGTCGTGCGCCGACAGCGCGTCGGCGCGCACGCCGGCTTCCTTCTGGCCATTGATGAAGCCCTGCACCGCCTTCGGTGGGAATTTCTCGTCGGAGACGTCGAGCGCCTTCAACAGCCGCTTGATCGCCGACTGTTGGTCGGCCGAGTCGAGGATCTGGAAGGTCTGCGGCAGGCCGGCGTCGCGCCAGTGGGTGCGCAGGAAGCGGTTGCACAGGCCGTGGAAGGTGCCGATCCACATCGTGCGCACATTGACCGCGACCAGGCTGGCCAGCCGGGTCTGCATCTCGCGCGCCGCCTTGTTGGTGAAGGTGACGGCGAGTAGGCCGCTCGGGTTGACCTGGCCGGTCTGGATCAGCCAGGCGATGCGGGTGGTCAGTACCCGGGTCTTGCCGCTGCCGGCGCCGGCGAGCACCAGCGCGCTCTTGGCCGGCCAGGTGACGGCGGTCAGTTGCTCCGGGTTGAGACCGGCGAGCAGGGTATCGTTAGGGGCGTGCAGAGTATCCATCGGACGATTCTACACTAGAGCCTGTGATGAACCGGCCGCGAGCCTCGTGCTGCCGTTGCGCGGGCTACCGAGCAGCCCGTCAGCGCCGCGGCCGGCGCAACAACAGCGCGCCGAGCGCGCCGCCGGCCAGGCCGAACACCGCGTGCCAGCCGACCACCCGCCACAGCGGCTCGGCGCCCCACTGGCCGCCGGTATAGGGCAGGAGCCACCAGCGCAGCAGCGGCCGCAGCGCGAACGCGAGCGCAGCGAGCAGCGCCCATTGCCAGGCACGCCGTGAGCGGCTGGCGCCGAGGTCGAGCAGCAGTGCCATGCTGAGCTGCGCGAGCACCTTGTTGAGGCTCAGCGGCGCGCCGAGCAGGCCGGCGAACAGCAGGCCGCCGCTGGCGAGCAGCGTGGCGCTGAACCGGCCGTCGCGGCGACGCAGCATCACGATCAAGATCGCCATCGTCACCATGCCCTGGTAGCCGGGCACGCCGAGCGGCCAGCGTGCGCCGGCCTGCCAGGCGCCGAGTACGACGGCGGCGAGCACCCACAGCGGCCAGGCCGCCGGGTCGTCGCCGGTCAGGCGCAGGCCGCGTCCGAGTGGCGCGGGTTCGTTCATGCGGTGTTCCTTGCGAGGGTGGGTCTGGTGCGGTGCAGCAGGGCACCGGTGCTATGTATAGCTAACCATCTTGCATCTTGCAATTTACACTGGTCTAACTGGTCATGCCAGTATGAGCGAGAAAGGCAGCGCGTGGGCATCGGTAGCGTCCCGCAGGCGGCTGCCGATGCTGAACGATCAGCCGCGGCCGGCTTCATTCATGCTGCCACCAGTGCGACTGGCTCACCTGCAGCGCCTGGCCGAGCTGCTCGTCGGTCAATGCCGGCGCCACGTCGAAACTCATCAGATCGCTCCACTGCATGAACCAGTGGAACAGCGCCTGGGCGTCGTCGGTCTCGGCCAGTGCGACGCCGGTGAGCGGCCCGACCGCGTGCCAGCGGCCGAGCAGCGTCACCCCGTCCGGTGGCTGGGCGGCGTTGCCGAGGAAACGCTTGATCGCGGCGTTGCGGTGATCGGTGTGGATGGTCCAGCTGACGAGGTAGAGCATCGGACAGCTCCTGCGGCACGGCGGACGGGGCCTGCCGGGGGCGTGCCGGGCCGGTGGCAGGCAGGGCTGCCGTGAGCATAGCCACGCGCGCAGGTGTCGGCTGCCCGACCGGCCCGGCGGTCGCCGGCCGGCTACCGGTGGAAGGCGACTTTGTGAGGGCCGCGCGTTGGCGGCTCGGATTGTGGCGCTGACGGGTTCAGGGCTTGACGCCCAGCTCGCGCAGCCGCTCGGCCAGATAACTGCCGGCGCTGTAGCGCTCGGACAGTTGCACCTCGGGGCGCGGGTGCAGGAACAGTGGCAGCGAGATGCGGCTCTTGGTCGCGGCCTCGCCCTGTGGGTTGACCACTCGGTGGGTGGTCGATGGGTAGTAACCCTGAGACGCCTCCTGCAGCATGTCGCCGATATTGACGATCAGCATGCCGAAGTCGCACGGCACGTCGAGCCACTGGCCGTCGCGTGCCAGCACCTGTAGCCCCGGCTCGTTGGCGGCCGGCAGCAGGGTCAACAGATTGATGTCCTCGTGCGGCGCGGCGCGCAACGCGCCGGCCGGCTCGTCGCCCACGAGCGGCGGGTAGCGCAGCACCCGCAGCAGCGTCTGGCGGCTGTCGGCGATCATGCCGGACAAGGGCTCGCGGTAATGCGCGGCGATCTCGACCGGGGTGTAGCGCTCGACCCAGCCGAGCAGTTCTGCCGCCAGCTCGCCCGCGAGCGCGTAGTAGGACAGCGCCTGCTCCTTCAGCGCCGGCGGGATTCGTCCCCATGGGTAGACGTGGAAGTATTCCTTGAGGTCCTTCTGCCGGTGACCCTTGGCGGTCTCCGACACCTGGCTGGAAAAGTAGCCGTCCTGGGTATCGACCGAGAAGGCGAAGTCGTATCTGTCAGCGCTGTCGAAGAAGCGCAACCAGTCGGCGTAGATCGCCTCGACTAAGTCCTGCGGGATCGGGTGGTTCACCAGCACGGCGAAGCCGGTCTCGTGCAGCGAACGGGTGAACTGCTCGGCCGCCTCGGCGGCGCGGTAATCGACGACACGGACCTGCATGGGGACTCCTAGTCGGGATGGGGCAACGCGGTCGCTTCGGCCAACCTGGTCAGATCGCCGCAGCGCTCAGATCCGCTGGTCCATGCCGAGCGCCGGCATGTCCTCGTCCGGGCGGCCGACTTCGCGCGCCGGCACGCCGACCACGGTGGTGTGCGGCGGCACGTCTTCCAGCACCACGCTGCCGGCACCGATCTTGGCGCCCTGGCCGACCTGGATGTTGCCGAGGATGCTGGCGTTGGCGCCGATCAGCACGCCGTCGGCGATCTTCGGGTGGCGGTCGCCGTGTTCCTTGCCGGTGCCGCCGAGCGTGACGCCCTGCAGCATCGACACATTGTTGCCGATCACCGCGGTCTCGCCGACCACCACGCCGGTGCCGTGGTCGAGCATCACCCCCTCGCCGATCTGCGCCGCCGGGTGGATGTCGGCACCCATCACCTCGGAGATGCGGTTCTGCAGGAAGTAGGCCAGCGTCTGGCGGCCCTGCTTCCACAGCCAGTGGGTGACGCGCTGGCTCTGGATCGCGTGGAAGCCCTTGAAGTACAGGAGCGGCATCGAATACGCGTCGCAGGCCGGGTCGCGGTCGTAACAGGCCTGGATGTCGGCGCGCGCGGCGCGACTGATGCTGCAGTCGGCGTCGAGCGCCTCGCGGAACAGCTCCATCAGCGCGCGCGCATCCATCGTTGGGCTGGCGAGCTTGCTCGACAGGTGGAAGGCGAGCACGTCTTCGAATCGGCTGTGGCGCAGCACGGTCATGTGCAGGAAGCTCGCCAATAGCGGCTCGGCCTCGGCGGCGGCCGCGGTTTCGGACAGGATCGCCTCCCACATCGGGTCGGCGTTGGCATCGATCATTGCAAACTCCAGGCAGCGCGCGAGTGGATGGTCACGCGCAGAATCATTTCATTGTATTATTGCGCGCCTCTGACATGCCATGGGCATTAGTTGGCCGAATGGGCGGGCGCGGCAAAAACAACGGCCCCTGCGTTGCGGCAGGGGCCGGAAGGCGGCACGGCGCGTTTATATCAGCACGACGTCGAACTGCTCCTGGGTGTACGTGCTCTCCACCGACAGCGAGATCGGCTTGCCGATGAAGTCGATCAGCATCGCTAAGGATTGCGATTCCTCGTCGAGGAACATGTCGATCACCGGCTGCGCGGCCAGGATGCGGAAGCTCTTCGCGTCGAATTTGCGCGCCTCGCGGACGATCTCGCGCTGTACCTCGTAGCACACCGTCTGCGCGGTCTTGATCTCGCCGCGGCCCTGGCAGGTCGGGCAGGGTTCGCACAGCACGTGCGCCAGGCTCTCGCGGGTGCGCTTGCGGGTGATCTCGACCAGACCCAGGCTGGTGAAGCCGTTCAGCGTCACCCGGGTGCGGTCGCGCGCCAGCGTCTTGGCGAGCTCCGACAGCACCTGGGTGCGGTGCTCCTCGTTATCCATGTCGATGAAGTCGACGATGATGATGCCGCCCAGATTCCGCAGCCGTAGTTGCCGCGCGATCGCGTAGGTCGCCTCGAGGTTGGTCTTGTAGATCGTTTCGTCGAAGTTGCGGGTGCCGACGAAGCCGCCGGTGTTGACGTCGATCGTGGTCATCGCCTCGGTCTGGTCGATGATCAGGTAGCCGCCGTACTTCAGGTTGACGCGGCGCGCCAGCGCCTTGTCGATCTCGGCCTCGATGCCGTGCAGCTCGAACAGCGGCCGCTCGCCGCTGTAGCGCTCGATCTTGGCGACCGCCTGGGTGACATACTGCTCGGCGAACTCGACCATCTTGCCGTAGTTCTCGGTCGAGTCGACCACCACCGAGAGCGTGCTGTCGCTGACCATGTCGCGCAGCACCCGCAAGGACAGCGCCAGGTCCTGGTACAGCAGCGTCTGCGCCGGGCTGGTCTTGGAGCGGCTCTGGATGTCGGTCCACAGCTTGGACAGGTAGGTGACGTCGGCCTCGAGCTCGGCGTCGGTCGAGGTCTCGGCGCTGGTGCGGATGATGTAGCCGTGCGGGCTGTCGTCCGGCAGCAGCTTTTCCAGCCGGCTCTTCAGCGACAGCCGGTCGACCTCGTGCTCGATTTTCTGCGAGATGCCGATGTGTTCGTCCTGCGGCAGGTGCACCAGGAAGCGGCCTGCCAGGCTGATCTGCGTCGACAGTCGCGCGCCCTTGGTGCCGATCGGGTCCTTGATCACCTGGACCAGCACGGTCTGGCCCTCGAACAGCATCCGTTCGATGCGCTGCGGCTCGGTCGGGTGCTGGCGCTGCTCGAGCACGTCGGCGATGTGCAGGAAGGCGGCGCGCTCCAGGCCGATCTCGATGAACGCCGACTGCATGCCGGGCAGCACGCGCTTCACCTGACCCAGATAGATGTTGCCGACGATGCCGCGGCTGGCGGCGCGCTCGACGTGCAATTCCTGCACGACGCTGTCTTCCAGCACCGCGACACGGGTTTCCTGTGGGGTGATGTTGACCAGAATCTGCTCACGCGGGCGCGGCAGGTCACGGGGCAGGGGAATCGGTTGGTGCAGCATGGCTATCCCCTCAGGGCAGAATCAGGCCGTATTCGGCCAACAGTTGAGCGGTTTCGAAGAGCGGCAGGCCGACCACGCCGGTGAAGCTGCCGTCGATGTGTTCGACGAACACCCCGGCGCGGCCCTGGATGCCGTAGCCGCCGGCCTTGTCGAACGGCTCGCCGCTGGCGACGTAGCGCTCGATCTCGGCGTCGGTGAGCGGCTTGAAGCGTACCGTGGTCACCGAGGTGGCGAGCTTGACCCTGTCGTCCTGGCGTAGCGCCACCGCGGTGACCACTTGGTGCTCGCGGCCGGAGAAGGCCTGCAGCATGCGGCGCGCGTCGGCGGCGTCGGCCGGCTTGCCGAAGATTTCGCCGTCGAGCGTCACGGTGGTGTCGGCCGACAACAGCGGCCGGCTCGGCAGGCCGCTCACGGCGACCACCTGCCAGCCGGCGGCCGCCTTGGCGATGGCGAGGCGTTCGGTGTAGGCGATGGCGTCTTCGCCGGGCAGCACCGATTCGTCGATGTCGGCGTGGATGCGTTCCAGATTGACGCCGAGTTGTTCCAGGAGTTCGCGGCGGCGCGGGCTGCCGGAGGCGAGGTAGAGCAGGTTCGGGGTTGCGGTCATGCCGGCTTGCGGAAGAGGTGGCTGATCGCCCAAGAGTACCAGAGCCGGCGGGCTAGCGGCAGGGCGGCGATGCGGGGCGGCCCGGCGGGTGAGTCGTCGTAATCGGCCAAGCGATTGCATGACAAGGGTATTTTGCGACGGGGCGGGAGGGGTGGGCGCCGGACAAAAGAACAGGGCCTCCCGCGGGAGGCCCTGTGTCGTGGTGCCTAAGGCCGGATCAGGCGAGGCGGCCGTGGCACTGCTTGTACTTCTGGCCGCTGCCGCACGGGCACGGGTCGTTGCGGCCGATGCGCAGGCCCTGTGCCGCCAGCACTTCCGGGCTGTACGGGTTGTCTTCCTCGTCGGCGACGCCACCGCCGCTGAAGCCGCTCGCGGCGTCGGCGTGCATCAGCTGCAGCTCGCTCGGCACGTGCGGCTCGACCGCTTCGAGGTCGTCCTGGGTGCGCACTTCCACCGTCATCAGTACGTTGACCACGCTCTTCTTGATGCGCTCGAGCATCGCCGCGAACAGTTCGAACGCCTCGCGCTTGTACTCCTGCTTCGGGTTCTTCTGCGCGTAGCCGCGCAGGTGGATGCCCTGGCGCAGGTGGTCCATCGCCGCCAGGTGCTCGCGCCAGTGGGTGTCGAGCATCTGCAGCACCAGGCTGCGCTCAAACTGCTGCATCACGCCGTCGCCGGCGAACGCCACCTTGGCGCCGTACTGTTCTTCGGCCAACTTGAGGATGCGCTGGCGAATCTCCTCGGTGTCGAGGTTCGGTTCGGCCTGCATCCAGGCGGTCACCAGCGCGTTCAGTTGGTATTCGGCTTCCAGCGTCTTTTCCAGGCCCGGCAGGTCCCACTGCTCTTCCATCGACTCTGGCGGAATGTACTGATCGACCAGGTCGCTGAGCACGCCCTCGCGCATATTGGCGACGATGTCGGACACGTCGTCGGTCTCGAGGATCTCGTTGCGCTGCTGGTAGATCACCTTGCGCTGGTCGTTGGCGACGTCGTCGTACTCGAGCAGCTGCTTGCGGATGTCGAAGTTGCGGCCTTCGACCTTGCGCTGCGCGTTCTCAATCGAACGCGAGACCCACGGGTGCTCGATCGCCTCGCCCTCCGGCATCTTCAGCCGGTCCATGATCGCGGCGACGCGGTCCGACGCGAAGATGCGCAGCAGCGGGTCTTCCAGGCTGAGGTAGAAGCGGCTCGAACCTGGGTCGCCCTGACGGCCGGAACGGCCGCGCAGCTGGTTGTCGATCCGGCGCGATTCGTGGCGTTCGGTGCCGACGATGTGCAGGCCGCCGGCGGCGAGCACCGCGTTGTGGCGCTGCTGCCATTCGGTCTTGATCTCGTCGACGCGGGTCTGCTTCTCGGCGTCGGTCAGCGAGTCGTCGGCTTCCACCGCCTTGATTTCCGGCGCCGGGTTGCCGCCGAGCACGATGTCGGTACCACGGCCGGCCATATTGGTGGCGACGGTGATCACCCCCGGGCGACCGGCCTGCACCACGATGTCGGCTTCACGCGCGTGCTCCTTGGCGTTCAGCACGTTGTGCGGCAGCTTGGCGCGGCGCAACAGCTCGGCGACCAGTTCGGAGTTCTCGATGCTGGTGGTGCCGACTAGCGCCGGTTGGCCGCGATCAAAGCAGTCCCTGATGTCGGCGAGCAGCGCGTCGTACTTTTCGCGGGCGGTGCGGTACACCTTGTCGTGCGAGTCGTCGCGGATCATCGGCCGGTTGGTCGGGATCACCACGGTCTCGAGGCCGTAGATCTCCTGGAATTCGTACGCCTCGGTGTCGGCGGTACCGGTCATGCCCGACAGCTTGCCGTACAGGCGGAAGTAGTTCTGGAAGGTGATCGACGCGAGCGTCTGGTTCTCGCGGTTGATCTCGACGCCTTCCTTGGCCTCGACCGCCTGGTGCAGGCCTTCGCTCCAGCGGCGGCCGGCCATCAGGCGGCCGGTGAATTCGTCGACGATGATCACCTCGCCGTCCTGCACCACGTAGTGCTGGTCCTTGTGGTACAGCGCGTGTGCGCGCAGCGCGGCCATCAGGTGGTGCATCAGCGTGATGTTGGCGGCCGAGTACAGGCTGTCGCCGTCGACCAAGAGGCCCATCTGGGCCAGGATCTGTTCGCAGTGCTCGTGACCGGTCTCGGACAACAGCACGCTGTGCGCCTTCTCGTCGACCCAGTAGTCGCCTTCGCCTTCTTCGGTTTCCTGGCGTTTCAACAGCGGCGGCACCGCGTTCATCTGGCGGTACATGTCGATATTGTCTTCGGCCGGGCCGGAGATGATCAGCGGGGTGCGCGCCTCGTCGATCAGGATCGAGTCCACCTCGTCGACCACCGCGAACGCGAGCGGGCGCTGCACCTTCTCGTCGCTCGAGAACACCATGTTGTCGCGCAGGTAGTCGAAGCCGAATTCGTTGTTGGTGCCGTAGGTGATGTCGGCGGCGTAGGCGTCCTGCTTCTCGTCGTGCGGCATCTGCGACAGGTTCACGCCGACCGACAGGCCGAGGAAGTTGTACAGCTTGGCCATGATGCCGGCGTCGCGGCTGGCCAGGTAGTCGTTCACCGTCACCACGTGCGCGCCCTTGCCGGTCAGCGCGTTCAGGTACACCGGCAGCGTGGCGACCAGCGTCTTGCCTTCACCGGTGCGCATCTCGGCAATCTTGTTGTCGTGCAGCACCATGCCGCCGATCAGCTGCACGTCGAAGTGGCGCATGCCGAGCACGCGGCGGCCGGCTTCGCGGCACACCGCGAACGCTTCGGGCAGCAGCGCGTCGAGCGTTTCGCCCTTGGCCAGACGGTCCTTGAATTCGGCGGTCTTGCCGGCCAGCGCCTCGTCGGAAAGCGCCTGCATCGCGTCTTCCAGGCCATTGATACGCGCCACGGTCTGGCGGTATTGCTTCAGCAACCGGTCGTTGCGGCTGCCGAACACTTTCTTGAGTAGCGTCGAAATCATTCGGATTTGTCCAGGCCAAAAGCCAAAAAATGGTCAAAAGTTTAGCACATCGTTGCCCCCCCGGATGGGGGCATGTTGGCGATTCCACAAGCGCAGGCGCCAGATTTCGCCGCCGGCCGTCGCATTGGCCGCACGTCCCGCTCGTCGGTGGCGCTTGGCGCACCACCGGCCGACCGGCGCGGCCGCGCTACAATGCTCGTCCCGATCCGCCCGCGAGTGCCCGCATGAGAGCCAGCCGTACCCCCGCCGACATCGTCCGCAAGGACAGCCAGCTTGCCCGTCTGACCGAACAGGCGCAGGCGCTGATGGCGCTCGACCGCAGCTTCAAGAAGCTGGCGCCGGCCAACCTGGCCGAGCATTGCCGCGCGGTGCGGATCCGCGACGGCGAGCTGGTGCTGTTCGCCGACAACGGCGCGGTGGCGGCACGGCTGCGGCTGATGGCGCCGGGGCTGCTGCCGGCGCTGGCCAAGGCGGGATATGTGGCGCGTACGGTACGGGTGCGGGTGGTGCTGCCTAGCTTAACGCCGCCACGCTACAACCGGCTGACGGTCGGTGCCGAGGGCATTGCCGCGCTCGAATCGGCCGCCGAATCCTTGAGCGATCCGGCGCTGGCGGCGGCGCTGCGCCGCTTCGCCCGGCACCGCCGCGACGACGGCGGGACGACCTGACTCAAAAATTCATGTCAAATGCTTGTTGCGGTCTGGTTTATCTCCAATAATCAGCACCGAATTTAAAAAAACCTAATCGGCTTCAAGCACTCGGGGGTGAATATGAACAGTCTGTTTCGGCGCATGTCGATCGGCAAGCGCCTGTCGTTGGCGTTTGCCGCCCTGTTGGTGTTGATGCTGGCGATCGGGGCCGGTGCCTGGCTGGAAATGAGCGGTCTGGCCAACAAGTTCCGCACCATCACCCAGGTCACCAACCCCAACATCCAGGCCCTGTCGCGGATGCAGACCGCGACGATGACCGAGTTCCGCGCCGCTGGCGACTATGTGTTCGCCGAGGACGACGCGCAGCGCGCGTCCAACAAGGCGCGCCTGAGCGAGAGCCGCCAGGCGTACGGTGCCGAGTTCGACAAGCTCAAGGCGCTGGTCAACGGGGCGGACGGCATCGACAAGGAGCGCACGCTGCTCACCCAGCTGGAGGCCAATCGCGTCGCACTCGACAAGCAGTTCGCCCGCGTGGTGCAGCTGTACGAGGGGGGGCAGATCAACGAGGCGCGCACCCTGATCGGCGCGGAGCTGTCGTCGGACAATTACGCGCTGGCGGGCACGCTGAAGGCCTTCCTCGAGGCCGAGTTCGCCTCGAACGCGGACGACGCCCAGCAGGGCGCGCAGAAGATCGCCTTCGCCGAGACACTGATCGCGACGCTGAGTGCCGCCTCGCTCTTGATCGGCGTGCTGCTGGCGGTGGCGATCACCCGCTCGATCACCGGTCCGCTCGCCGACGCGGTCGAGGTGGCCGACGCGGTGGCGTCCGGCCAGCTGAACGCGCAGATCGAGGTCGACGGCGACGACGAGGTCGGCCAGCTGCAGCGCGCGCTGCAACGGATGGTGGCCAACCTCGGCAAGACGGTGCGGCTGGTGCGCGAAGGGGTCGACGAGTCGCGCCGGATGGTCGACGCGCTGACGTCCTCGTCCGGCCAGGTGCTCGGCGCCAGCATCCACCAGGCGTCGGCCGCCAGCGCCTCGGCGGCGGCGGTCGAACAGCTGACGGTGAGCATCGCCAGCGTCGCCGACGCGGCCGACGAACTGCGCCAGAAGGCCTCCGGCAACCTGCAGAGCAGCCGTGACGGCAGCCGCAGCGTCGCCCAGCTACAGGCCGAGATGGAGCAGATGCAGGCGGTGATCCAGAACCTGGCCGGCGCGGTGAAGGACTTCGTGCAGAGCACCCAGTCGATCAGCAGCATGACCCGCGAGGTGCGCGACATCGCCGACCAGACCAATCTGTTGGCGCTGAACGCGGCGATCGAGGCGGCGCGTGCCGGCGAACAGGGCCGCGGCTTCGCGGTGGTGGCCGACGAGGTGCGCAAGTTGGCCGAAAAGTCGTCGAGCTCGGCGTCCGAGATCGACACCGTCAACCAGCAGCTCGGCGTGAAGTCGGTGGCGCTCGACGCGGTGGTGCAGCAGGGCCTGGCCTCGCTGGAAACCAGCCGCGGCGTGGTGCGCTCGGTGGCCGAGCTGTTCAGTGCCTCGGACGTCAGCGTCAGCGAGTCGGGCCAGGACATCGACAACATCGCCGCGTCGGTGGAAGAGCAGAAGGCCGCCAGTACCGACATCGCCCGCAATATGGAGAAGATGGCGCAGATGGCCGAGGAAACCACCGCGGCGATGCAGAACATCGACGAGAACAGCCAGAAGATCGCCGGCGTGGCGACCGGGCTGGGGCAGAGCGTGCAGTTCTTCCGGCTCTAACACCGCCATCGCGCCTAGCCAAGGGGACGCGTTGACAGCGCCAGGTACGGCGGCTTCGGCCAACCTTCTACGCCACGGCTTGCCGTGGCGTTTTTGCTGGCGGCGTGGCTAAATGCCCCAGTCATCCCCGATGTGGAGCGCTGTGCCGATGCAGACCTTTTCCCTGACCGCCGCCGACGGCGCGGCTATCGCCGTCTGCCTGTGGTCGCCGGCCGGGCCGCCGCGTGCGCTGCTGCTGATCTCGCACGGCATGAGCGAGTACGCGGCGCGCTACCACCGGCTGGCGACCCGCTTGTCCGGCGCCGGCTACCTGGTGGTGGCGCACGACCACCGCGGCCACGGCGTGGCGCCGGCGGTGCGCGGCCATTACGCCGACGCGGACGGCTGGGCCCGCGTGATCGACGATCTGCGGGTGGTGCAGGAATGGGCGGCCGAGCGGCACCCCGGCCTGCCGCTCTTGCTGTTCGGCCACAGCATGGGCAGCTTCATCGCCCGGGCGTTCTTCGCCGCTTATGGCGCGCGGCTGTCGGGCCTGGTGCTGTCGGCCACCGGCTACCGGCAGCGCTGGCTGGCCAAGCTGCTCGGCGGCGTCGCCGCCTGGCAGGTCCGCCGCCACGGAGCGGCGACGCCGAGCCGGCTGCTGGCGCGGCTGGTGTTCGGCAGCTTCAACCTGGGCTTCTTCCCGGCGCGCACCGGCTTCGACTGGCTGTCGCCCGACCCGCACGAGGTGGACGCCTACCGTGCCGACCCGCTGTGCGGCTTCGACGTCAGCGCCGGGCTGTGGCGCGACCTGTTCGGCGGCATCGTCGCGCTGGAAGAGGTCGAGGCGCGTGGCCAGGGCTTCAACACCGCCTGTCCGGTGTGGCTGTTGGCCGGTAGTCGCGACCCGGTCAGCCTGGGCCGCTTCGGTCTCGGCCAGCTGCGGCGCCGCTACCGCGCGGCGGGGCTTACCGACGTGACGATGACCGTCTACCCGGGCGGCCGCCACGAGATGCACAACGACACGCGCCGCGACGAGTTCGAGCGCGACCTGCTGGCCTGGCTCGACCGCCATCTGATGGCACCGGCCGGCGCGGCGGCGGCCTGAACGCCGCGCCAGCATGCAAAAAGCCCGCCTTTTGGCGGGCTTTGTCGTTGTGGGCGTGCTTACACCGTCTCGCGCTTCGGAACGGCCAGCGGCTGCTCGGTTGGGACTTGCTGCCCGTCCTGCGCGAACACATTGTAGCTCGGCACCGCCAGCGCGATGCCGGCGTCTTCGAGCAGCGGGCGCACTCGCGCGTACACGTCCCAACGGAAATCCCAGTAACCGTCGTTGCGGGCCCAGGCGCGGATATTCAGCGTGGTGAACGCGTCGTTGATGTCGAGCACCATCACCCGCGGCGCCGGTTCGGCCAAGGTCTGCGGATGCTGGCGGATGAAGGCGTCGAGCAGCCGGGCCGCGTGCTGCGCATCGGCGCGGAAGTCGATCTTCACCGGCACGTCGAGGCGGCGCTGGTCGTTGCGGCTGTAGTTGAGGATGGTGCCCGACCACAGCTGGCTGTTCGGCACGTACTGGTAGATGCCGTCGAAGCGCTCTATCAGCGTGTTGAACAGCGCGATCTCGTGCACGGTGCCCTGGATCGCGCCGCACTCGATGTATTCGCCCACTTTGAACGGCCGCAGCAGCACCAGCATGATGCCGGCGGCGATGTTCTGCAGCGTGCCCTGCAGCGCGAGACCCACCGCCAGGCCGGCGGCGCCGAGCATCGCGGCGATCGTCGCCATCTGCACGCCGAGCTGCGACAAGGCCAGCGCCAGCGCGACGATCTTCAGCGCCCAGCTCGCCAGGCTCTTGAGCAGCGGTTTGAGCGTGTCGTCGACCTTGGTCGAAGTGGCTAGGGTACGGTCGAGCGTCCTCTCGACACGGCGGCTGATCTTCCAGCCGAGCCAGACGATCAACAGGGCCAATACCAGGTTGCCGCCGATGCCCAGCGTGCTGGCAACAACGTTGTCGCTCAGCCGGTTGAGAAAGCTGTTGAGGGTGTCTGTGGTCGGCAAAACGGGAATCTCCTTGGAACGGACGGCCGGCTAGCCGGCCGGGTTGAAAGGCTTGCGTGGTGCAAACAGTGTAAACGACGCATTGCGTCGGTGTGGTTAAGCGACCGCTTCCGACGGCACGGCGTTCCCGGTCGGTCTCATGCCGTTGACACCTTACTAACTAGTAAGTATCGTCGTCGGACAGCAATCTACCATAACAAAACAAGCGCTTGCGCGACCACGAGGAACCACAATGATCGCTTACCCGCACCTGCTCGCCCCGCTCGACCTGGGCTTCACCACCCTGAAGAACCGCGTGCTGATGGGCTCGATGCATACCGGCCTGGAAGAGGCGCCGCACGGTTTCGAGAAGATGGCGGCGTTCTACGCCGAGCGCGCCCGCGGCGGCGTCGGCCTGATCGTCACCGGCGGGGTCGGCCCGAACGAGGAGGGCCGGGTGGCCGATGGCGCGTCGGTGCTGGTCGACGAAACCGAGGTGCCGCACCACCGCCTGGTCACCGACGCGGTGCACGCGGCCGGCGGCAAGATCGCGATGCAGATCCTGCACACCGGCCGTTACAGCTACCAGGAAGGGCTGGTCGCGCCGTCGCCGCTGATCGCGCCGGTCAACTTCTACCGGCCGCGCGAGATGAGCGAGGACGACATCCGGCGCACCATCGCCGACTTCGCCCGCTGTGCCAGGCTCGCGCAGCAGGCCGGCTACGACGGCGTCGAGGTGATGGGCTCGGAAGGCTATCTGCTCAACCAGTTCATCGTGCGCCACACCAATAAGCGCAGCGACGACTGGGGCGGCAGCTTCGAGAACCGCATCCGCTTCCCGCTCGAGGTGCTGCGCGCGGTGCGCGCCGCGGTCGGCGCCGAATTCATCATCATCTACCGGCTGTCGATGCTCGATCTGGTGCACGACGGCAGCAGCTGGGACGAGGTGGTGGCGCTGGCCAAGGAGGTCGAGAAGGCCGGCGCCACCATCATCAACACCGGCATCGGCTGGCACGAGGCGCGCATCCCGACCATCGCCACCATGGTGCCGCGCGCCGGCTTCGCCTGGGTGACCCGCCGGCTGAAGGGCGAGGTGGCCATCCCGCTGATCACCACCAACCGCATCAACGACCCGGCGGTGGCCGAGCGCGTGCTGGCCGACGGCTGCGCCGACATGGTGTCGATGGCGCGGCCGTTTCTGGCCGACCCGGCGTTCGTGCTGAAGGCCGAGCAAGGTCGTGCCGACGAGATCAACACCTGTATCGGCTGTAACCAGGCCTGCCTCGACCACATCTTCCAGGGCAAGCTGACCTCCTGCCTGGTCAACCCCTACGCCTGCCGCGAGACCGAGCTGGCGCTGACGCCGACCGGCGTCGCCAAGCGCATCGCCGTGGTCGGCGCCGGCCCGGCGGGCCTGGCGTTCGCCACCACCGCCGCCGAACGCGGCCACGCGGTGACGCTGTTCGACGCTGCCGCCGAGATCGGCGGCCAGTTCAACGTGGCGAAGAAGATCCCCGGCAAGGAAGAGTTCTACGAGACGCTGCGCTACTTCCGTCGCCGCCTCGAACTGACCGGCGTGACGCTGCGGCTCGGAGAGCGGGTCGACGCTGACGCCCTAGCCGGCTTCGACGAGGTGGTGCTCGCCAGCGGCATCAAGCCGCGCACCCCGGCGATCGACGGCATCGACCACCCGAAGGTGCTCAGCTACCTCGACGTGTTGAGGCACGGCAAGCCGGTCGGGGCGAAGGTGGCGATCATCGGCGCCGGCGGCATCGGCTTCGACACCGCCGAGTTCCTGACCCAAGAGGGCGACTCGCCGTCGCTGCTTACCGAGGAATTCATGCGCGAGTGGGGCGTCGACATGAGCTACGCGCAGCCGGGCGGCGTCACCCGGCCGCAACCGGTGCCGAGCGCGCGCCAGGTGTGGCTGCTGCAGCGTAAGAACAGCAAGCCGGGCGAGGGCCTCGGCAAGACCACCGGCTGGATCCACCGCCAGAGCCTGAAGATGAAGGGCGTCGAGATGCTCGGCGGCGTCAGCTACAACCGGATCGACGACGCCGGCCTGCACGTGACGATCAAGGGCGAGGAGTTGGTGCTGCCGGTCGACAACGTGGTGCTGTGCGCCGGCCAGGAACCGCTGCGCGAGCTGGAAGCGCCGCTGACCGCGCTCGGCAAGACCGTGCACCGGATCGGCGGCGCCGACGTCGCGGTCGAGCTCGACGCCAAGCGCGCGATCGACCAGGGCACGCGGCTGGCGTTGGCGATTTAAATACTGGCACGTTGGCCGAACCGGCCAATCGGGAAAACACAACGCCACCGTTAGCGGTGGCGTTTTTCATGGCGGATGGCCGGCTTCGGTCAACGTTGGCGGCGTCTAACCCTGCCGCGGTACCGATCGCCACCACAGCCACAGCCCCCACGCCAGCCAGTGCGTCAGCACGATCGACCAGAACACCGCCCGGAACGAGCGCTTCTGCGTCTTGTGGCGTAGCCAGCGCTGGCCGGCGAGCGCGCCGGGCCAGCCGCCGGCCAGCTCCAGCAGGTGCAACGTCGCCTCCGGCACCCGCCACCCGCCGTGCATCGCGCGGCGCTTGTCGTGGGCGTAGGTCAGCAGGGTGATCAGGCTGAACAGCGCGTAGCCGGCCAGCACCAGCCAGTGTTGGCCGAACAGCGCGAGCCACAGGCTGGCACCGAGCGGCAGCGTCAACGGCAGCAGCCAGTTCACAACCGCGGCTCGACTGCCTGGCGCAGCGTCTGCTCGGTCAGCTTGCCGAGCAGGCGCGCGACCGGCTTGCCGCTGCGGTCGAGCACCACGGTGAACGGCAGGCCGCCGGACGGGTTGCCGAGGCTGCGCATCACGTTGACGGTGTCGGCGTCGCCGAGCCAGATCGGGTAGTCGATCTGGAACATCTTGCGGAAGTTGTTGACCTCGACCTTATTGTCGAGCGCGATGCCGACCACTACGACGCCGCGGCCGGCCAGCTGCCGGCCGACGTTGGCGAGCATCGGCATCTCCTCACGGCACGGCGCGCACCAGGTGGCCCAGAAATTGACCACGGTCACCTTACCGCGGGTCGCCTCGATGCCGATCGGCTTGCCGCTGGCGAGGTCGGTGAAGCGGCTGCTGGCGAGCTCGGGCGCGGCGCTGGCGAGCGGGGCGAGCAGGCTCAGGCCCAGCGCGATCAGCCCCGTCAGCAGGCGGCGTCGCGTGGCCGCGGCGGCGAAAAATGTCTTGTTCACGGATTTCCCTTATCGATTAGGCACTTGCTTGGGTTTGGCGATGGGCCATGCTGTAATGGCATGGTAGACTTGCCGGCTTTTTTCCGATGTCCTGTCCGCCCGGAGTACGCATGGCCATTCTAGTTTGCGGGTCGCTGGCTTACGACACCCTGCTGTCGTTCAACAACCGCTTCGACTCCCAGATCTTACCCGACCAGTTGCACAAGATTTCCACCACCTTCCTGGTGCCGTCGATGCGCCGCGAGTTCGGCGGCTGCTCGGGCAATATCGCTTACAACCTGGCGATGCTCGGCGAATCGCCGCTGGTGATGGCCACCGTCGGCGAGGACTTCGCACCCTACCGCGCACACCTGACGCGACTCGGCTTGCGCGACGACCACATCACCACCGTGGCCGGCCAGTTCACCGCGCAGTGCTTCATCATCAGCGACTGCGACGGCAACCAGCTGATGGCGTTCCACCCCGGTGCGTTCGAGCAGGCCACCCTCAACCACATGAGCGACGTCGCCGAGCCGATCGAGATCGCCATCGTCGCGCCGTCCGGCCGTGCCGGCTGCCTGCAGCATTGCCGGGAGCTCGCCGAGATGGGCGTGCCGTTCATCTTCGACCCGGGCCAGGAGCTGCCGCTGTTCAGCCGCGACGAATTGAACCAGTTGGTCGAACTGGCCACCTACGTGGTGCTGAACGACTACGAGAGCGAGCTGATGCGCGAGCGCGCCGGCCTGTCGATCGAGGCGCTGCGCCGCAAGGTCGACGCGCTGATCGTCACCCGCGGCAGCCACGGCTCGGAGATCTATGCCGGTGACAGCGTGCACCGGATCCCGCGCGCACAGATGAGCGACAAGCCGGTCGACCCGTCCGGCTGCGGCGACGCCTACCGCGCCGGCCTGTTGTACGGCCTGAAGCACGGCCTCGACTGGCAGGTGACCGGCCGGCTCGCCAACGTGATCGGCGCGGTGAAAGTCGCCAGCCAAGGCCCGCAGAACCACTTCTTCGACTGGGACAAGATCGCCGGCCTGTACGAACAGGCGTACGGCGAAGCCTGGCCCGGCTGAGCGGGAAGAGTTTCGGCCAACCTTGGCGCCCGTCATAATCACAGGGTTGAAGATCGCCGGGCCAGGCCCCACCATTAGACGATTCGATCGCACAACATGAATCGGGGGAATCATGCCTGTACCGCACCTGGCCACCGCGCTGAAGGGACCGCTCCTGGAGCTGGAACGCCGCATCCTGGCTGCCCAGCCGAACATCGAGCACTGGTTCCGCAGCCAGTGGCACGCCCACACCACGCCGTTCTACGGCTCGGTGGACCTGCGCAACAGCGGTTTCAAGCTGGCGCCGGTCGACATGAATCTGTTCCCCGGTGGGTTCAACAACCTCAACACCGACTTCACCCCGCTGGCGGTACAGGCGGCGATGAGCGCGGTGGAGAAGGTCTGTCCGGAAGCGAAGAACATCCTGCTGATCCCGGAAAACCACACCCGCAACACCTATTATCTGCAGAACGTCGCCTCGCTGGTGCACATCCTCGAGCAGGCCGGCCTGAAAGTTCGCCTCGGCACCTTGAACCCGGAAATCACCGAGCCGACCAGCTTTGCCACCGCGCACGGCGATAGCGTCACGCTCGAGCCTATCGTCCGCGCCGGCAACCGGATCAAGCTGGAAGATGGCTTCAGCCCGTGCATGGTGCTGCTCAACAACGACCTGTCGGCCGGCATCCCGGAGCCGCTGCAAGGGCTGGAGCAGAACGTGCTGCCGCCGCTGCACGCCGGCTGGGCGGTGCGCCGCAAGACCAACCACTTCGCCGCCTACGACAAGGTCGCCGCCGAATTCGCGCAGCTGTTGTCGATCGACCCGTGGCTGATCAACCCCTACTTCACCCGGGTGTCCGGTCTCGACTTCCAGTCGCGTCAGGGCGAGGAAGAGATGGCGCGCGCGGTCGACGAGATGCTCGCCAAGATCCGCGCCAAGTACGCCGAGTACGGCATCGAGCAGGAAGCGTTCGTCATCGTCAAGGCCGACGCCGGCACCTACGGCATGGGCGTGATGAGCGTGAAGTCGGGCGAGGAGCTGATCGGCCTGAACCGTAAGGCGCGCAACAAGATGGCGGTGGTCAAGGAGGGCCTGGAGGTCTCCGAGGTGATCGTCCAGGAAGGCGTCTACACCTTCGAAACCGTCAACGAGGCGGTCGCCGAACCGGTGGTGTACATGCTCGACCGCTTCGTGATCGGCGGCTTCTACCGCGTCCACACCGGCCGCGGCATCGACGAGAACCTCAACGCGCCGGGCATGCACTTCGTGCCGCTGAGCTTCGAGTCGCCCTGCCTGCCGGACAGGAAGGGCACGCCGGACTGCCCGCCGAACCGCTTCTACGCCTATGGCGTGATCGCGCGGCTGGCGCTGCTGGCGGCGTCGCTCGAACTCGAGGCGACCGACCCGGACGCCGACGCCTGATTGCCGGGGCCGGACCCGCAGGCGTTCGGCCAACCTCTTTCCCGTTGCGGGGGCGCCTGTCGCGCCCCGGAGATCGCCATGCGCATCCTGTTCATTGCCGACCCGCTCGATCACTTCAAGATCTACAAAGACACCACCTTCGCCATGATGGAAGAGGCCGCCCGGCGCGGCCATGCCTTGGCGTTCTGCGAGGCGCGCAACGTCGCGGTCGAGGGCGGCCGGGTGCTGGCCGACACCGTCAAGCTGACGCTGACCGGCGAGCATTCAGGTGACCAGAAACACTGGTACAAGCTCGGCGAGGTCGAACGGCTGCCGCTGTCCGCCTTCGACGCGGTGCTGATGCGCAAGGACCCGCCGTTCGACCTCGAGTACCTGTACGCCACCCAGCTGTTGACGATGGCCGAACAGCAGGGCGCCCGGGTGTTCAACAGCGGCCAGGCGATGCGCGACTTCAACGAGAAGCTCGCGATCCTGCAGTTCCCCGACTATGTCGCGCCGACGCTGGTGTCGCCGGATACCAACAAGATCCGTGTCTTTATCCGCCTGCACCAGGACGTGATCCTGAAGCCGCTCGACAGCATGGGCGGCGACAGTATCTTCCGCGTCACCCCGCAGGACGCCAACCTGGCGGTGATCCTCGAAACGATCAGCCGTCGCGGTGCGCGCACCGTGATGGCGCAGCGCTACATCCCCGAGATCAAGCAGGGCGACAAGCGGGTGATCGTGATCGCCGGCAAGCCGGTCGACTACTGCCTGGCACGGATCCCGAAGGCCGGCGAGACGCGCGGCAACCTCGCCGCCGGCGGCACCGGGGTGGCGCAGCCGATCTCGGCGCGCGACCGCGAGATCGCCGAGGCGCTCGGCCCGGAGCTGGTGCGGCGCGGCATCCTGTTCGCCGGCCTCGACGTGATCGGCGACTACCTCACCGAGGTCAACGTCACCAGCCCGACCTGCTTCCGCGAAATCATGGAGCAGAGCGACACCCCGGTGGCGGCGATCTTCATCGACGCGCTGGAAGCCGCGTGCGGCAAGGGCTGAGCCGGTTTCGGCCAACTTGCTTGGCCGCGCTGGTGCTGCTGGCCGGTTGCGGCGCGACGCCGCCGCCGTACAAGCAGGAAGCGTACGTGTTCGGCACCCGGGTCGAGGTGACCGTCGCCGGCCTGCCCGAAGAGCAGGCCGAGCACGCGGTGCGCACCGTGCTGGCCGATCTCGACCGGCTGCAGGTCAGGCTGCACCCGTGGCGGCCGGACAGCGAGTTGGCGCGGGTCAATCACGCGATCGGCGCCGGCCAGCCGGTGCGCATCGACGCGGAGCTCGCCGGGTTGATCCGCGACGGCGCCCGCTTCGAATCCTGGTCGGACGGGCTATTCGCGCCCGGCATCGGCAAGTTGGTCGCGCTATGGGGCTTTCACGCCGACAGCTTCGTACCGGTGACGCCGAACCCGGCGGAGCTTGCCCAGCTCGTCGACAGCCGGCCGAGCCTCGCCGACCTGACCATCAAGGATGGCTTGCTCACCAGCCACAACCGCGACCTCGCGCTCGACTTCGGCGGCTACGCCAAGGGCTGGGCGCTCGATCGGGCGCGCCAGGAGCTCAAGCAGGCCGGCGTTAGCTCGGCCTTGGTCAATATCGGCGGCAATGTGATCGCGCTCGGCAAGAAGCCGGACGGCACGCCGTGGAAGGTCGGCATCCAGCACCCGCGCAAGAACGAGGCGATGGCGATGCTGACGCTCGCCGACGGCGAGGCGGTCGGCACCTCGGGCGATTACCAGCGCTACTTCATCGATCAAGGCCGCCGCCACTGCCACCTGGTCGATCCGCGCGACGGCGACACCGACTGCAAGCTGCAGGCGGTCACCGTGCTGATGCCGGCCGGCCTCGAGGCCGGCACCCGCTCCGACGTGGCGAGCAAGCCGATCTACTTCGCCGGCCCGGCCGGCGCCGGCCGCTACGCGGCGCGCTTCGGCACCCCGTATGTGCTGCTGGTCGACGGCGCCGGCACCGCTTGGGTCAGCCCGGCGCTGAATAAGCGGCTCGAATGGCTGGCGGCGGCGCCGAAGCAGCGCCGCATGCTGGCGATGCCAACACCCTGACCTATCCTTGTCCGGAATCGCTCGTCGTTGCGAGCGCCGCCGCCTCTGTCGACCCGAGCCCGCCTACGATGACCACTCCCGACCCCGCCAGCCCGTTCAAGGGCAAGAGCGGCGTGAAGCGCCTCCTCAACGCTCTCGGTTATTCGATCGACGGCCTGGCCGCCGCGCTGCGCCACGAGGCGGCGTTTCGCCAGCTGCTGTTGCTGGCGGCAATCCTGATCCCGCTGGCGTTCGTGATCGACGCGAGTCGCACCGAGCGGGCGCTGCTGGTGGCGAGTTCGTTGGCGACGCTGGTGATCGAGCTGTTCAACTCGGCGATCGAGGCGGCGGTCGACCATACCTCGCTGGAGCGCCACCCGCTCGCCAAGCGCGCCAAGGACATGGGCAGCGCGGCACAGCTGCTCGGTCTGGTGAACCTGGTGGCGATGTGGGCGCTGGTGCTGTTGCCTTGAAGCTAGAGATTGTTAGCAGCGCTGAACTGATCGAGTTAACGCCTCAAGGAAGCTCTAAAAACCGTCGTGAGCGGCACGCAGGCGAGGCGGACGGAGTGCAGAAACCGGAGTGGACTAGATGTCCATGAGGATTTCGAGCACCGCCCAACGAAGCATCCGTGCCGCGCAGCAGGTTTTTAGAGCTTCCGCTCAGCGCCAGTGCCGGCCGCGCAGCATCTGTCCGTACAGCACCCAGTCGGCGGCCAGGCTCAGCCACGGATGGCGGAAGGTCGCCGGGCGGTTGTGCTCGAAGAAGAAATGGCCGATCCAGGCGCAGCCGTAGCCGGCCACGGGCGCCAGCCACAGCAGCGCCCCCTGGCGGCTGATCAGCGCGCCGAGCAGGATCAGCAGCACCAGCGTGCTGCCGGCGAAGTGCAGGCGGCGGCAGATCGGGTTGGCGTGCTCGCCGAGGTAGTAGCGGTAGAAGCTGGCAAAGTCGGCCATGGCCGGGGCTCCGAGCGGTATGCAGCTTGCAGCCTAGCCCGCCGATGGGCACAAATGATACCCCCGGCCGCAGCCGGGGGAGAGGTGGTTGACCGAACGCCGTATTGCTCTAGCGTTCAATCGTCCAGACGACGATAGACGAAACCGGGAAATACCCGAATTGCGTCGCGCGGCATTTCGCCTACCTCGTCCTCCTGCCCGACCAGCCCCCAGCGCGAACCGCGTGCTGCCAGAGTGCGGTACACCGGGTAGCCGGACCGGTAGCCGATCAGCTCGTGGCCACGAAAGTGGTCGAGCGACAGCAACGGCTGGTCGTGACGTGCGACGAACATCGCGGCGGCGTCAGCATCACGTGCGATCGCCGCCAGCTGTTCGCGGTCGGCCACCACCAGACCGCAAAACACCACCAGCAAGACCACGGCCAACAACGGCCACGCTGCTGTGGCGAAGAAAATGACGGCGAGAATCGCTGCGCCGCTGAACAGGTATTGACTGTTGATCTTCATCTGGGACACCGCACGCCGTTGGTGAGCACCCATAGCAAACGCCGCCTTGCGGCGGCGTTTGATATGCCTAAGAAGGCATTCCGGCCCGTCGTGGCGCCGTACTGGTCAGGATCACCCTGACCCTTCATCTAGGGGCCAACCACTCCCCATGAACCCAGTATAGCGGCGCTGTCTCGCCTTGCTGAATAAAAACAAGGGCTTGGCAAACCGGATCGGGTAGGGTGAGTACCGGGCGCCTTATTCGGCGCTGCTTTCCGGGGCGGCCTCTTCCTTGCCTTCCGGCGGGGCGATCTGCACGGCGTAGCCGCATTCCTTCTGCGGGCACACCTTCTCGGTGCCGCGCCGCTTGGTGGTCTTGATCGTCAGGATCGGCCAGCCGCACTGCGGGCACGGTTCGGCCACCGGCGGATTCCAGGTGGCGTACTTGCACTTCGGGTAGGTGTTGCAGCTGTAGAACAGCTTGCCGTAGCGGCTCTTGCGCTCGATCAGGTGGCCGGTCTTGCACTCCGGGCACACTACGCCGGTGTCCTTCGGCTTTTCCAACGGCTCGATGTGCTTGCACTTCGGGTAGTTGGCGCAGCCGATGAACTTGCCGTACTTGCCCTTCTTGATCAACAGCTGGCCGCCGCAGTCCGGGCAGTCGCGTCCCTCGACCACGGTCGGCTCCTCGGCCGCCGCGGCGGCGCTCTCCGCGGTCTCGTTCATGTCGCGGGTGTAGTCGCACTCCGGGTAGCCCGAGCAGCCGATGAAGCGGCCGCGTCGGCCGAAGCGGATCATCAGCGGCTTCTGGCACTTCGGACACGCCTCGTCGAGGTTCTCGGTGGTCACCTCGGCGCGCGAGATGCTTTCCTTCTCGGTGATCTGCTTCTTGAAGCCCTTCCAGAAGCTGTCCATCACCGGCACCCACTGGCGCTGGCCGCTGGCGATCTCGTCGAGCTGGTTCTCCAGCTTGGCGGTGAAGTTGTAGTCGACGTACTGGGCGAAGTGCTCGGTCAGGAACTTGTTGACGATCTCGCCGGTGTCGGTCGGCTCGAAGCGCTTCTTGTCGAGCGTGACATACTCGCGGTCCTTCAGCGTCGAGATGATGCTGGCGTAGGTCGACGGACGGCCGATGCCGAACTCTTCCAGCGCCTTCACCAAGGACGCTTCGGTGAAGCGCGGCGGCGGCTGGGTGAAGTGCTGCTCGCCGTACAGCTTGTCGACCGGCAGCGTCTCGCCTTCCTCCAGCACCGGCAGCTTGGCGCTATCCTCATCCTCGGCGTCGTCGACGTCTTCCTCGTACACCGCCAGGAAGCCGGCGAACACCAGTACCTGGCCGGAGGCGCGGAACATCGCCTCGCCGACCGCGATGTCGATGCCGGTGGTGTCGAACTTGGCCGGCGCCATCTGGCAGGCCAGCGTGCGCTTCCAGATCATCTCGTAGAGCTTGAACTGGTCGGAGGTCAGGAACGGCTTCACCGCGTCCGGCGTGCGGTACACCGAGGTCGGCCGAACCGCCTCGTGCGCTTCCTGGGCGTTCTTCGACTTGTTCTTGAACGCGACCGGGCTCTTGGGCAGGAAGGCCGGCTCGAACTTGTTCTCGATGTAGTGGCGGATCTCGGTGACCGCTTCGGCCGCCAGCGCCACCGAGTCGGTACGCATATAGGTGATCAGGCCGACCGTGCCCTGGCCGACGTCGATACCCTCGTAGAGCTGCTGCGCGGTGCGCATCGCCCGGTCGGTGGTCATGCCGAGCTTGCGCACGGCCTCCTGCTGCAGCGTCGAGGTAGTGAACGGTGCGGCCGGGTTGCGGGTCTTTTTCTTCTTCTCGATCGCGGCGACGGTGGCGCTCTGGCCGGCCAGGCGGGCCAGCACCGCGGCCTGCTCGGCCTCGTTCGGGATGTCGAACTGCTCGAGTTTCTTGCCGGCCAGCTGGGTCAGCTTGGCCGAGAACTTGGTGCGGCTCTTGTGGCTATCGAGGTGCACCGACCAGTATTCCTGCTCGACGAAGGCGCGAATCTCGTTCTCGCGCTCGCAGATCAGCCGCAGTGCCGGGCTCTGCACCCGACCGGCGGAGAGGCCGCGACGGATCTTCTTCCACAGCAGCGGCGACAGGTTGAAGCCGACCAGGTAGTCGAGCGCCCGGCGCGCCTGCTGGGCGTCGACCAGGTCCTGCGCGATCTCGCGCGGGTTCTGGATCGCCTCGAGCACCGCGTTCTTGGTGATCTCGTGGAACACCACGCGCTGCGCGGTCTTGTCCTTCAACAGCTTCTTGCCGTTGAGGATCTGCACCAGGTGCCAGGAAATCGCCTCGCCTTCGCGGTCCGGGTCAGTCGCGAGATAGACATGGTCGACCTCGCGCACCGCGCTGACGATCGCGTCGACGTGCTTGCTGTTGCGCGCGATCAGCTGGTACTTCATCGCAAAGTCTTTGTCCGGATCGACGGCGCCGTTTTTCGGCACCAGATCGCGCACGTGACCGTAGGAGGCGAGGACTTCAAAGTCCGCGCCCAAGTATTTTTTCAGCGTTTTCGCCTTGGAGGGCGATTCGACAATCAAGAGGCTTGAAGGCATGTCCGCGTGCACCATTGAACCTGCGCGGGTGGCGCAGGCTGACACATCCTGTATCCGTCAAAGAAAACAAGAGCGCAAGTCGGCGCTCTTGTCGGGGGTTGTTCGTTGGCACTTAGCGCCAGATGGGGCGGGATGGTAGAGCAGCCACCGCCCCCCTGCAAGCTTGGGGTCGTAACGAGATATTGCAATCGTTCGGTCGCGGGCTCGGCTTGGCGGCCCTTACTGCATGGTCGGCTCGCCGTGGATCACCGCCAAAAGGTCCTCGCCGAGCAGGAACGGCAGCTCGGCCTTCTGGCTCCACAGCACCATCAGCGCGACCAGCTTGGTCGCCTCGACGCTGATCTCGTCGTCGGGCAGCGCCAACAGGCGGTCGATGGTCAGTTCGCGCTGCGCCGGGGTCAGGCCGCCTTCTTCTTCGAGGAACTGCAGCAGGCCGCGCACCTCGGTCGGCAGGCGCTTCATCTCGGCATCGGCGTAGATGCGCAGGCTGGCGCCTTCGTTGGCACCGGCGAAGGCTTCTTCGCCGAGTTCGGACAGCGAGTCGAGCCAGTTGAGGGCATCGTCGATTTCCTCTTCTTCGAAACCGGCGGCCGACAGATGGCGCGACAGGGCCTCCCGCTCCGGGCAGGTTTCGAGGTCCTGGTACTCTTCGAGGAGGAAAACTAATACGTCAAACATTGAATCTCACAGCGGGAAATGATGGCCGGTTTCAGCCAAGGCGCTGGAAGCGGCTGCCGGGTAGACTCGCCACGCGGCCGGCCAGTTCCTGCTCAAGCAGCATCGCGTAAACCTGCTGGGTCGTCAACCCGAGCCGCCCGGCGAGCGTGTCGGCGTCGACCGGCTCGAAGCCGAGCGCCGCCAATAGCGGTGTCTCCTCGGCGTGTTCCGGTTCGGGCGCCACGGCGGCTCGCCTCGTCGGCTTCGTTACCGGCGCGGCCGGTCGTCCCACCTCGTCGAGTACGTCGTCCACCGTCTCGACCAGTTTCGCCCCATCCTTTAACAAGCGGTGGCAGCCGCGCGCCTGCGGGTTGTGGATCGAGCCGGGGATCGCCAGCACCTCGCGGCCGGCCTCGGCGGCGAGCCGAGCAGTGATCAGCGAGCCGGAATCGACGCTCGCCTCGACCACCAGGCAGCCGCGCGACAAGGCGGCGATGATGCGGTTGCGGCGCGGGAAGTTGCCGGCGAGTGGGCGGATGCCGAGCGCGAACTCGGAGACGATCAGCCCCTGTTCGGCGATCTGCTGCGCCAGCGCCTTGTTGCCGGCCGGGTAGATGCGGTCGATGCCGGTGCCGATCACCGCCACGGTGCAGGCCGGATGGACCAATGCGCCGCGGTGCGCGGCGGCGTCGACGCCGGCGGCCAGACCCGAGGCGATAGTGTAACCGGCGGCGGCGAGCCCGCTGGCAAATGCCTCGGCGTCGCGGCAGCCCTGCGGGGTGGCATGGCGGCTGCCGACCACCGCCAGCATCGGCCGGGCCAGCAAGTCGCGGCGGCCGCGCAGGAACAGCAAGGGCGGCGGGCCGTGACTGTCGGCCAAGGCGGGCGGGTAGTCGTCATCGAGCAAGGTCATCAGGCTGCAGCCGGGCTGCTCGGCCCAGGCGAGCGCGGCCGCGACCGACTCGGCGGCGGCGTCGCTCTTCAGCGCGTCGGCGGCCTCGCGGCCGATCAACGGCTCGAGCTGGTTGCGGCTGGCGCCGCAGGCGGTGGTCGCCGAGCCGAACGCCTCGATCAGCTTCAGGAAGCCGACCGGGCCGACCCCGGGGGTCAGTGCCAGGTTCAGCCAGTCGTGCGGGATGGTCATCGATCCTCCGTTGGCGCGCCGACCGGGTCGCCGATAGTGAGCGGGCGGTGGCTGTCGAGCACTAGCGCGTACGCGACGTGTTCGAACACCCGGTAGACGAACAGCGTACCGGCCGCTTCGGTCGGCAGCCGCACAGTGACCGGGCGCTGGTCCGGGGCGTTCACCGTGACCGGCTGGCCCTGCTTGTAGGCGACCGCGACCTGGCCCGGCTCGACGCCGTCGGCGCGGCCGCGGTTGAGCACCACGCTGGCGTGCTGCGCGACCTCGTCGCCGGCGCCGTACGAGGCGACGATCCGGGCGGCAAAGCCCGCGTCGACCGGGTGCGGCACGTAGTTGACGAAGTAGTCGCGCGGCGCGGCCAACAGCCGGTCGCCGACCTGGATTTCCTCGACGCTGCGCGTCACCTGCAGCGTCTGCACCGGTTGATCGAGCCGGCGTACGCGCAGGTCGCCGCCGTAGGCGACCTCGTAGCCGAGCGGTTGGCCGGTGTCCGGGTCGAGCAGCGGCCGGCCCGGACGGTAGGCCTGGTAGTCGCCGGTGGCGGTGACGCCCATCGCGTAGGCGGCATCGCCGAGCGACAGCACCACCCGCTCCTCGGGGCCGGCGACCAGCCGCGGCGCGCGCTCGAACTCGGCCTGCTCGATCACCAGCGGCCGCTTCAGGAACGGTTCGAGCCGGCGCGCCGGGAGGCTCGGCACCGGCGGGTCGCTCTCAAGGCTGCGCAGCTGCGGGCTCAGCCGTACTTCGCGCCGGCTGGTTTCGGCCAGGCTCAGACGCGGCTGGCCGCCGCTGCGGTCGAGCAGCAGCACGTCGCCGGGGTAGATCCAGTGCGGCCGGGCGACGTCGCGGCGGTTCATCTGCCACAGCGCCGGCCATTGCCAGGGGCGGTCGAGGTAGCGGCCGGCGATGCCCCACAGCGTGTCGCCGCGTTGCACCACGTAGCGCGTCGGCGCGTCCGGGCGCGGCGTCAGCGCGAAGATCGGCGTCGGTACGGCGAGGATCAACGCGAAAAGGAGCGTTATAATACTTTTGTGCACGAAAGCTGCCCCAATATAAACGACAAGCGCCGAACGACTGCGGCGCCGGCCGAATGGTCTTATTATTCAAATATCATGATTATCGGTGTGCCTGGGGGCAAACGACAACAACTGGAGCGATACGGCGCATGGCCCTGCTGAACATTTTGCAATATCCCGATGAACGCCTGCACAAGGTGGCCAAGCCGGTCGCCGCGGTGGACGAGCGTATCCGCACGCTGATCGACGACATGGCCGAGACCATGTACGCCGCGCGCGGCATCGGCCTGGCGGCGACGCAGGTCAATGTGCACGAGCGCGTGGTGGTGATCGACCTGTCCGAGGAGCACAACGAGCTCACCGCGTTCGTCAATCCGGAAATCGTCGAGAAGGACGGTGAGATCGTCTACGAGGAAGGTTGCCTGTCGGTGCCCGGCATCTACGACAAGGTGACCCGCGCCGAGCACGTCAAAGTGCGCGCGCAGGGCCGCGACGGTCAGCCGTTCGAAGTGGAGGCGCACGGCCTGTTGGCGGTCTGCATCCAGCACGAGATCGACCACCTCAACGGCAAGGTGTTCGTCGAGTACCTGTCGAAACTCAAGCAGGACCGCATCAAGACCAAGCTGAAGAAGCACGAGAGAAACAACCTCTGAGTCGGGCGGGCGGCGCTTAGCGCGTCGCCGCTGCGTCCGACTTGGCCGAACCCCCGGGGGCATGCCGCGCGCTGCCCCCGGCTCTTTGAAGGGACCCCATGAAGCTGATTTTTGCCGGCACCCCCGAATTTGCCGCCCAGGCGATGGCCGCGCTGCTCGCCGCCGGTCACGAGATCGCGCTGGTGCTGACCCAGCCGGACCGCCCGGCCGGCCGCGGCATGAAGCTCAAACCCAGCCCGGTGAAGGCGCTGGCGCTCGAGCACGGCCTGCGCGTCGAGCAGCCGCTGACCCTGAAGACCGACGAGGCGCAGGCGATGCTCGCGGAGATCGGCGCCGAGCTGATGGTGGTGGCCGCCTACGGGCTGATCCTGCCGCGCGCGGTGCTGGAAATCCCGGCGCGCGGCTGCCTGAACATTCATGCGTCCTTGCTGCCCCGCTGGCGCGGCGCCGCGCCGATCCAGCGCGCGATCGAGGCGGGCGACGCCGAGACCGGCATCACCATCATGCTGATGGACGTCGGCCTCGACACCGGCGACATGCTCTCGATCCACCCGGTGGCGATCGCCGCCGACGAGACCGGCGCCAGCCTGCACGACAAGTTGGCCGAAACCGGTGCCGCCGCGATCGTCGACACGCTGGCGAAACTCGACAGTCTGAGTCCGGTCAAGCAGCCGGAGGACGGCGTCACCTACGCGCAGAAGCTCAGCAAGGCCGAGGCGCAGCTCGACTGGGGCCGGCCGGCGGTGGAGCTGGCACGGCGCATCCGCGCGTTCAACCCGGTGCCGGGTGCGGTGACCACGCTTGGAGGCGAACCGCTGAAGCTGTGGTTGGCCGAAGCGGTGGACGGGCAGGGAGCGCCGGGCACGGTGCTGGCGGCCGGCGGTGACGGGCTGGTGGTGGCCGCAGGCAGCGGCGCGGTGCGCGTCACCGAGCTGCAGGCGGCCGGCGGCAAGCGGCTGGCGGCACGCGACTTCGTCGCCGGCCGGCCGGCGCTGAGCGGCGAGACGCTGGGTGCTTGAGTGTTCGGCAGCCCGTAGCGGGGCAGGGCCAATCGGAAGGATGAGTCGTGATGGATAACTGGCTGAAGACTAGCGTGCTGATGGCGGCGATCGTCGCGCTGTTCATGGTGATCGGCGGGATGATCGGCGGTAAGAGCGGCATGCTGCTGGCACTGCTGTTCGGCGGTGCGATGAACGTCTGGGCGTGGTGGAATTCCGACCAGATGGTGTTGCGCATGTACAACGCGCAGCCGGTCGACGCGCAGTCGGCGCCGGAGTTCTACGGCCTGGTCGCCGAGCTCGCGCAGCGCGCCGGCTTGCCGATGCCGCGCGTCTACGTGATCCACGAGGAGCAGCCGAACGCCTTCGCCACCGGCCGCGACCCGCAGCACGCCGCGGTGGCGGCGACCACCGGCATCATGCGCCTGCTCGATTACCGTGAGCTGCGCGGCGTGATGGCGCACGAGCTGGCGCATGTGCAGCACCGCGACACCCTGTTGTCGACCGTGTCGGCGACGATGGCCGGCGCGATCTCGGCGCTGGCGAACTTCGCGATGTTCTTCGGCGGGCGCGACGAGAACGGCCAGCCTATCGGCCTGTTGCCGCGGCTGGCGGTGGCGCTGCTGGCGCCGCTCGCCGCCAGCCTGATCCAGATGGCGATCTCGCGCTCCCGCGAGTTCGAGGCCGACCGCGGCGGCGCGGCGATATCCGGCGACCCGCTGGCGCTCGCCAGTGCCTTGCAGAAGATCGAGTACTACGCGCAGGGCATCGCGATGCCGGCCGCCGAGGCGCACCCGGAAACCGCGCAGATGATGATCATCAACCCGCTGTCCGGCGCCGGCGGCATGGCCGGCCTGTTCCGCACCCACCCGGAAACCGCCGAACGGATCGCCCGCTTGCAGGACATCGCGCGCGGCGTCGGATAAGAGCCGCTAAAAATTCAGCGCAGCGGCCGCTAGGCGTGCTGCTGCGGACAGTACGAGGAGCACGGCAAGGCGGCATAACACCGCCATGGGATTTTTTTAGCGGTGCTGTGCAGCTGTCTTTGTCAGGCGCCGGGTTCTAGCCTTATGATGCGGCCGATCCTTTTGAACCACCGGCCACAGTCGGCGCCATGCGGACTGTGGCCGGCGCATTTCTAGCGAGACCATCATGCCAAGCATTCAGTCGCTGGCCGCCGACATCCTCGGCCGCATCGACGAGGGACGCACCCTGACCGAGGCGCTCGACGCCGCCTTCCGCCGCGCCGGCGACTTGTCGCCGAGCAACCGCGGCGCGCTGCAGGACATCGCCTACGGCAGCGTGCGGCGTCTCGCCGAACTGAAGTTCTGGCTGCGCAAGCTGGTGCCGCGGCCCTTGCCCGAACCGGCGGTCGAACGGCTGCTGTTGGTCGCGCTCTACCAGCTGGCGCACACCCGCGCCGCCGCCTACGCGGTGGTCGACAACGCGGTGCGCGAGGCCGAAAAGCTCGCCAACGGCAAGTTCAAGGGTCTGGTCAACGGCGTGCTGCGCAATTTCCAGCGTCAGCAGGACGCATTGCTCGCCGAGTCGGAGCGCGACCAGGAGGCCAGCACCAATCATCCGCGCTGGTGGATCGAGCGCCTGAAGGCGGCGTACCCGGCCGACTGGTCGGGCATCGTCGCCGCCGACAATAACCACCCGCCGATGACGCTGCGCGTCAACCGCCGCCACGGCGACGCGGCGGCTTACGTCGCCCACCTGGCCGAACAAGGGGTGAGCGCCGAGGCGCTCGACGATACCGCGGTCCGGCTGGCCAAACCGTGCAATGTGCGCGAGCTGCCGGGCTTTGTGGAGGGCCGGGTGTCGGTGCAGGACTGGGGCGCGCAGCAGGCGGCGGCGCGGCTGGAACTCGCCGCCGGCCAGCGCGTGCTCGACGCCTGCGCCGCGCCGGGCGGCAAGACCGGTCACATCCTGGAGAGCGCCGACGTGAGCTTGACCGCGCTCGACGTCGACGCGGCGCGGCTCGAGCGGGTCGCGGACAACCTGTCCCGGCTGGGCCTGTCGGCCGACGTCCTCCAAGGCGATGCGGCGCAACCGAATCCTTGGTGGGACCGCGTGCCGTTCGACCGCATCCTCGCCGACGTGCCGTGTTCGGCCAGCGGCGTGGTGCGCCGTCACCCGGACATCAAGTGGCTGCGCCGCCCCGGCGACTTCGCCGAACTGGCGCGGCAGCAGGCGGCGATGCTCGACGCGCTGTGGCCCCTGCTCGCCTCGGGCGGCAAAATGCTTTACGCTACTTGCTCGATTTTCCCTGAAGAGAACCGTCAGCAGCTCGACGCCTTCCTCGCCCGTCATCCCGACGCGGCCTGCCCCGGCGACGAGCAGCTGCTGCCCTGCGAGCGTCATGACGGCTTTTACTACGCGCTGCTTGAAAAGCATTAACCTGCTCGTCCTCCTGGTCGGGCTGGCGTTGGTGCCGCTCATCAGCCGCGCCGAGTCGATCGAGGTACGCCGCGCCGAGGCCGAGCTGACCAGCGACGGCCAGCTGTCGCTGAGCACCCGCTTCGGCCTGCGCCTGCCGAGCACGCTGTCGCAGGCGCTGGCGCAGGGCGTGGCGTTGAACTTCCGGCTCGAGTTCGAGCTGACCCGGCCGCGCATCACCGCGTACCGCCTGAAGTTCGGCAACTGGTTCGACCCGACCGCCTCCATCGACTTCAAGCTCAGCTACCACAGCCTCACCAACCGCTATCGCGTCTCGATCGGCAGCCTGGCCAATCACTACGCCACGCTCAACGAGGCGCTCAACGCCACCGGGGCGATCACCGGCTGGCGGGTGCTCGACTCGGGCACGCTCGACGGCGTTAAGGCCGGCGACGTGGCCGGCCGGGTGCGGCTGGCGCTCGACTTCGGCGAGCTGCCAAAACCGTTCCAGTTCAATGCCTTGGGCTCGTCCGACTGGGCGCTGTCGTCCGGTTGGGCCGACCTGACCGTGGCGCCGCCGCGCCCGGCCGGAGCCAACTGATGCGCCAGGTCATCCTCGCCGTCGCCACGCTCGGCACCATCCTGCTGTACCTCTTGGCGCTGTCCACCGGCAACACTTCCAAGTTGGCCGAATACTATTGGTGGGTGTTCGGCCTGAACGCGCTGCTCTTGACCGGCCTGGTCGGCGTGATCGCCCGCCAGCTGTTGCGGCTGCGCCGCCGCCTGAAGCAGCGCGAGTTCGGTGCCAAGCTGACCCAGAAACTCACCGTGATGTTCGCGCTAGTGGCGCTGGTGCCCGGTGTGCTGGTGTTCACCATCTCCGCGCAGTTCCTGACCCGCAGCATCGAGAGCTGGTTCGACGTGCGGGTGGAGAGCGCGCTCGACCGCGGCCTCGATCTGGGTCGCAACGCGCTGGGGGCGATGCTCGACGACGTGTCGCGCAAGTCGCGGGTGATCCTCGACGACATCGCCGACAGCTCGGACGGGCTGCTGCCGTCGCGGCTGGAGCGGCTGCGCGAGCAGCTGGGTCTGTCCGAGGTGTCGGTGTTCAGCCGCGACGGCCAGCTGGTCGGCTTCGCCGCCGCGCAGGCGTCCGCGATCCCGGTGCCGCCGTCGCGCGAGGCGATCCGCCAGATCAAGACGCGCCGGCCGCTGGCAACGATCGAGAACGAGGGCGACCGCGGCCTGGTGCTGCGCGTGCTGGCGAGCTATCGCACGCTGGACGACCAGCAACGCATCCTGGCGGTGCGCCAGAGCGCGCCGGACCGGATCGCCCGTGACGCCTCGCTGATCGAGAACGCCCGTTCCGAATACCGGCAGCTGCTGATCTCGCGCGACGGGCTGAAGACCTTCTACATGCTGACGCTGCTGCTGTCGTTCCTGCTGGCGCTGACCGCGGCGCTGGCGTTCGCGCTGTTCCTGTCCGAACGGCTGTCGGCGCCGCTGTCCGAACTGGCCGCCGGTACCCGCGCGGTGGCGCAGGGCGACTTCTCCAAGCGCCACCCGGTGTACCGGCGCGACGAGCTGGGGATGCTGACCACCTTGTTCAACCGGATGACCCAGCAGCTCGAGGAGGCGCGCCACAGCGCCGACGAGAACCGTCGCCAGGAAGAGGCGGCCAAGCTGTATCTGGAGAGCATCCTTGCCAACCTGACCGCCGGGGTGATGGCGTTCGACGCCAGCTGGCATCTGCGCGCCGCCAATACCAGCGCGGCGCACATCCTCGGCGTCGACTTCTCCGAACTGGTCGGCGAGCCGTTCACCGCCTGGGCGACGCTGAAGCCGGCGATGTCGCCGTTGATCGACATCGTGCTCGAGCGGGCTGCTACCGCCAAGAAGGGCGAGTGGCAGCAGCAACTCGACTATGTCACGCCGAGTGCCTCGTTGATCCTGTTGGCGCGCGGCACGCCGCTGCCGGAGCGCTCGGGCAGCGGCTACGTGGTGGTGTTCGACGACATCACCGAACTACTGCGCGCGCAGCGCGACGCCGCCTGGGGTGAGGTCGCCAAGCGGCTGGCGCACGAGATCCGCAACCCGCTGACGCCGATCCAGCTGGCCGCCGAGCGGCTGGCGATGAAGCTTGCCGACAAGCTCGCCGGCAACGATGCCGATATGCTGCGCCGCTCGACCGACACCATCGTCAAGCAGGTCGGCGCCTTGAAGGGCATGGTCGACGCGTTCCGCGATTACGCCCGCGCGCCGCGCACCCAGCTGTCGCCGCTCGACCTGAATGGGGTGATCCGCGAGGTGCTGACGCTCTATGAGGCGAACCCGGCGCTGAACACGGCCATTGCCGACGGACCGCTGCGGATCATGGGCGATGCGGCACTGTTGCGCCAAGTGCTGCATAATCTGCTGCAAAACGCACAGGATGCGGTTCTTGACGTTGACATCCCGATGATTCACATTAGCAGCCGTCTGGTTGGCCACGAGGTGCAGCTGAGTGTCGAAGACAGTGGGGCGGGCTTCAGCCCGGACATTCTGCCGCGTGCTTTCGAGCCCTACGTGACCAACAAGCCAAAGGGGACCGGTCTCGGTTTGGCAGTGGTGAAAAAAATAATAGAGGAACATCACGGTGCGATCACGCTTAGCAACGCCGAACCACATGGCGCGCGCATTCTTATCACCTTGCCGTTGCTGGAGGCTTAATGCGTAGCAGCGATATCTTGATTGTCGACGACGAAATCGGCATTCGCGAGCTTCTGTCCGAGATCCTGCAGGACGAGGGGTACTCGGTGGCCTTGGCCGAAAACGCCGAAGTGGCCCGGCAATTGCGTAACCAGATCCGCCCGGCGCTGGTGCTGTTGGATATCTGGATGCCGGACTGCGACGGGGTGACTCTGCTCAAGGAGTGGGCCAAGTCCGGCCAACTGAACATGCCGGTGGTGATGATGTCCGGTCACGCCAGCATCGACACCGCGGTCGAGGCGACCCGGATCGGCGCCTTCGACTTCCTGGAGAAGCCGATCGCGCTGCAGAAGCTGCTGGCGACGGTACAGCGCGGCCTGAAATACGGGGACATGCAGGCCAATACTTCGCTGTCGCTCGACAAGCTGGGGCGCAGCGAGCCGATCCAGGAACTGAAGCGCCAGCTCGAGCGGGTGTCCAAGGTCAAGTCGCCGGTGCTGTTGACCGGCGAGCCGGGTTCCGGCTTCGAACTGGTCGCGCGCTTCTTCCACCAGGGCAATACGCCGTGGGTGACGCCGGCCAAACTCGAACAACTCGCCGACGCGCCGCTGGAATTGCTGCAGAAGGCCAATAACGGTGTGCTTTACCTGCCGGAGATCGGCCAGTACCCGCGCCGCATCCAGCAGGGCCTGCTGTTCCTGCTGTCCAAGCTCGACCGCTTCAACGTGCGGCTGGTGTGCTCGTGCAGCCGCCCGCTGCAGGAGCTGCTGGTCGACCCGGAGTGCGACAACCGGCTGCTGACCGCGCTGTCGAGCGTGATCGTGCCGATCCCGCCGCTGCGCGAGCACGCCGAGGACATCATCCATCTGGCCGAGCAATTGCTCAGTGAGCTGGTCGAATCGAAGCAGGTGCCGCCGCGCAAGCTGACCACCGCGGCGCTGAACGCGCTGCGCCAGTACGACTGGCCGGGCAACCTCGAGCAGTTGCGCAGCATCTTGAAGAGCATCGCGCTGACCGCCGAAGCCGACGCGATCGACGCACCCGAGGTCAACAAGGTGCTGGCGCAGTTCAAGCACGAGAAACCGGTGGAAGAGACTGGCTTCGACTTCAACCTGCCGCTGCGCGAACTGCGCGAGCAGCTGGAACGGCGCTACTTCGAGTATCACATCACGCTGGAAAACGGCAATATGAGCCGGGTGGCGCTGAAGGTGGGGCTGGAACGCACCCACCTGTACCGCAAGCTCAAACAGCTCGGTATCAAGTTCTCGCGCCGTACCGCCGAAGAGCCGTCTTCTTCCTGAGCCGGCGGGACTGCCCTTCCTGAGATCGCCCGGTCGGCCACGCCCTACAGCGCGGCCGACCGGGCGATCTTGCGTACACCGGCGCGTTCGCTTCGGCTAGAATCGTCCCATCGCCAGGGCGCCCGTTTGGCGCCAGGCCCCTTATTTCATCCGACCTGCCATGACCGAACTGAACGACCAGGCGCTGCTGCGTTACAGCCGCCACATCCTGCTGCCGGAAATCGACATCGAGGGCCAGCAGCGCCTCGTCGGCGCGCGCGCGCTGGTGGTCGGCGCCGGCGGGCTCGGTTCGCCGGTGGCGCTGTACCTGGCCAGCGCCGGGGTCGGCACGATCACCTTGGCCGACGACGACGTGGTCGAGCTGACCAATCTGCAGCGCCAGATCGCGCACGACATGGACAGCCTCGGCGCCAACAAGGCCGAGTCGGCGGCGCGGCGGATGCACGCGTTGAACCCGGACATCCGGGTGATTCCGCTCGCCGCGCGGCTCGATGCCGCCAGCCTGGCCGAACGGGTGGCCGAGCACGACGTGGTGCTCGACTGCTGCGACAACTTCGCCACCCGCCACGCGGTGAACGTCGCCTGTGTCGCCGCCGGCGTGCCGCTGGTGTCGGGCGCGGCGGTACGCTTTTCCGGCCAGCTGGCGGTGTTCGACACCCGTGATGCGGCGTCGCCGTGCTACCACTGCCTGTTCCCGGACGAGGGCGAGGCGAGCGACGGGCCGTGCGCGACCTTCGGCGTGCTCGCGCCTCTGGTCGGCGTGATCGGCAGCCTGCAGGCGGTCGAGGCGATCAAGCTGTTGGCCGGGATTCGGCCAAGCTTGGGGCGGCTGACGCTGTACGACGCCTTGTCCGGCGAGTTCCGCGCGATGAAGGTCCCGCGCGACCCGGCCTGCCCGGTGTGTGCGAGCCGGCCGGTCTGAGCCCGGCAGTTGGCCGAACAGCCTGTGCCATGAAAAAAATGCCCCGCGATGCGGGGCTTTTTGCTTGCCGGAACGACCTACGCTTTCAGCGCCTGTTCGATCAGGCCGCGCAGCTCGGCGAAGTTCGGTTCGCCGACGTAACGCTTGATCACCTTGCCGTGCTTGTCGATCAGGAAGGTGGTCGGCGCGAGCTGGATGTCGCCGAACGCCTTGGCGATGCTGCCCGAAGTGTCGAGCGTGACGAAGAACGGCAGCCGGTTGTCGGTGACGAACGCCTTCACGTAGTTGGGCGGGTCGTAGCTCATCGCCACCGCCACCGTCTCATAGCCCTGCGGCGCGTAGCGCTCGTGGGTCGCCTTGAGCTTGGCCATCTCGGCGACGCAGCCGGTGCAGCTGGTCGCCCAGAAGTTGACCAGCACCACCTTGCCCTTCAGCGAGCCGGTGCTGGCGGTCTGGCCGGTCAGCGAGGTGTAGTTGACCTCGGGGGCCGACTCCTTGTCGAAAAATACGGTGTACGCGACCAGTGCGGCAATCGCCACACCGACCAGGGCAAACAGGGCCTTCTTCATCGCAATCGTTCAAACATGTGGGTGGGTCATTCGCCCTGCATCGCTTCGAGAAGTTCCTTCAGCGTCCCCTCGAGCGGCACGGCTTTCTGCTGGGCGCCATCGTACACGACAAAGGTCACGTCCGCCTCGGCGACCACGGTGTCCGTGCCGTCGAGGCGCACCGTCTGGTGCATCACCGCGCTGCGGCGGCCGACGTTCTTCACCGCGGTGTCGATCGCCAGCAGGTCGTTCATCGTCGCGGCGCGGCGGTAATCGATGTTGATGTTGACCACCACCAGCGCCAGCCCCGACTGCAGGAACCACGGCAGGTCGCCGCGCTCCTCGAAGAAGCTCCAGCGCGCCTCCTCGAGGAATTCTAGGTAGCGGGCGTTGTTGACGTGGCTGTACAGGTCGAGGTGATAGCCGCGCACCTTGATCAGTGTGCTGTGAGTCATGTGTTTCCCTTGCGTTCTCGTGGTGGGCCGGCGGGCGTGTGGACAGCCCGGCCGGTGGATTGCGGCGCCTTCGGCCAACCTTACGGAGACCGGGCATCGCGTTGTTTGTAATGGTGCTTAGGTGTTGTCGCCGGAAAAGTTCAGTTCCACGCCGTTGCCGGCCGGGTCGTGGAAGAACAACTGGCGCGACCCGGTTTGCGGCACTTCGGCCCGCCGGTAGGCGATGCCGAGCGCGTCGAGCCGGGCCGCCATCGCCGCTGGGTCGGTGCAGCGAAACGCGACGTGGTCGAAGGTGCCGGCCGCGTGTGTCCCGCGGCGCTCGCCCGGGTCGGCCTCGGTCAGATGCAGTACCGGCTCGTCGCCGGCGTACAGCCAGTAGCCGAAGCGCTGGAACGGCGGGCGCGGGCCCTCGGTAAGTCCGACCGCGGCGACGTAGAACGTTTTCAGCTCGTCGAGCAGCGGGCGCGGCGCGCGTAGATTGTAGTGGCTGAGTCCGATGGCCGGCATGGCGGTGCTCCGGTTCAGGCGTCCGGCAACTCGAACGGCACGAACGCTTCGCGCTCGAGCGGCACGTCGACCAGGTCGGTCAGCACCGGGTGAATCTCGATGTCGAACCAGTCGGCAAACAGCGCAGGCGTCAGCGGCGTAGGCCACAGCGCCTCGTCCTCGCACCAGTCGGCCAGCTCGGCGGCGAACAGCGTGGCGTACTGCTCGAGCACGAAGGCGTGCGCCTCGTCGGCGTCGTCGGCCGGCGGCACCAAGAGCGCGTTGCAGCCCTGCTGCAGCGCGGCCAGCGTCAGGCCGGCGGTATTGTTGCCGGGCAAGCCCTGCAGCCAGGCGAGGAACGGGGCCTTGGGCTTGATCAGCGCGAGGCTGCGGTTGACTTCGTACATGGACGGATCCTGCGAAAGAAACGCTTAGCTTAGCGGCCGGCGAAGCGGTTGTCGCGGGTGAAGCTCCAGGGCCGGACGATTTCCAGCGCGCTGGCGCGCGCCGCCAGCTGCGCCGGGAACGGCGCGAACGGCGCGGCCATCCGCACCAGGTCCATCGCCGCCTGATCGATCGCCGGCTGGCCGGAGCCGCGGCGCAGTTTCACCGAGCGCAGCGCACCGCTGCTGTCGATCACCACCGCCAGCTCCAGCGACACCTGCTGGTCGCGTGCGACTTCCGGGTAGTTGAGCGTGCCGAGCCGTTCCATCTTCTGCCGCCAGCCCTCCACATAGCTGTTCCATTCGGTGCCGCTGGCGCTGCGGCCGTAGACCAGCAGCCGGCGTGCGCTGGCACTGCCAGTGTCGCTGTCCGCCGCATCGTCGGCGCCGTCGAGCGCGCGGGCGGCGTTGCGGCCCTGCGCGAGCAGGCTCTGTGCGCTGAAACGGCCGGTGGATGGCAGAGGGGTGTCGGGCTCGGTCGGGGCGGCGTGTGCGGGCTTGGCCGGCCGGGCGATGGCCGGCGTGGCGCTGTCGCGGCTCAGTACCGGCCTGGGCGCCGGCGTATGGTGCGGGGCCGACTTATGCGGCGGTTTGGTCGGGATGCGATGGCTGGGCGCGGGCGGTGCCACGGTCGGCGTTGCCGGGGGCACGGCCAGTTCGGCCATCGGCGCGGCGAGTGGCTTGGGTACCGGTGGCGGCGCCAGCGTCACGACAAGCGGCACCGGCTTGGGCGGCGGCGCGCTTGGCAGCCAGCCGAACGGGCGCACGACCAGCAACGCCAGGTGCACGGCGAGCGAGACCAGCAGCATCACCATCAGGGGAAGCCGCGGGGAGGGGGAGTAGGCGCTAAATGCTTGGCTGGACATGAGAAAACCCGGTCATCGTCGCTAGTCTAGCATGACGCGGGCGGCGGCCAAGGCCGTGCCAGCCGGGCGGCGGGCACGGCGCCGGTGGGCTTATTTTTCCAGCAGGCTGCGCAGCATCCACGCGGTCTTCTCATGGATCTGCAGACGCTGGGTCAACAGGTCGGCGCTCGGCTCGTCGGAAGCCTTGTCGATCACCGGGAACACGCCGCGGGCGGTGCGGCAGACCGCTTCATGACCGTCGACCAGCAGCTTGATCATGTCCTCGGCTCTCGGCACGCCGGTGGTTTCCGGGATGCTCGAGAGGCGGGCGAACTCGCTGTAGGTGGCCGGTGCCGGGAAGCCCAGCGCGCGGATCCGCTCGGCGATCGAGTCGACTGCCAGCGCCAGTTCGTTGTACTGCTCCTCGAACATCAGGTGCAGGGTGCGGAACATCGGGCCGGTGACGTTCCAGTGGAAATTGTGGGTCTTCAGGTAGAGCGTGTAGGTGTCGGCCAGGAGGCGAGACAGACCTTGGGCGATTTCTGCGCGATCTTGCTCGTTGATTCCGATATCCATGAAGCATCTCCTTGTGGCGGCAGGGGGCCCTGCCTGGCATTGCCCGGCCCCGCGATGGGGCCAAAAAGCCCGGCCGGCGGGATGGTGCGCGGCCGGAGGCGAAAGGAATTAGGGTAGGTGGCGGTCGCGTTCGACCGTTTCATCCACCTGGGTGTATTCGCCTTCGATGATATCGGTGCCGGTGCCGTTTGGGCTTGATCCAGGTCCTGTGCCGGTGCGCATCGTGATCGACGGGCCCTTCAGCGGCAGCAGGAGCAGCACCGCCAGCACGTCGGAGATCAGCCCCGGGATCAGGAAGAACACTCCGGCCAGCAGGTAGCGTAGCGGCCAGAGCAGGCTGTACAGCGACACCTGTTCGCCCTGGCGGAACACCGCGCCGAGCGTCAGTAGCGCGCCGACCTTCTGGTTGCGCAGCATCGTCAGGCCCAACAGCGCCGAGGCGACCACGAACAGCAGCGTCCAGCCGGCGCCGATGTTGTCGGCCAGCATTACCAGCGTGGCGATCTCGGCAAACGGGTACAACAGGAGTAAAAGCAATAATCCACGCATGGAAACGGAGCCACTATGAAAAATCTGGTTGTGTTGTGCACGGCACCCGACTCGGTGACCGCCGAGCGGCTGGCCCGCGCGCTGGTCGAGGAGCGGCTGGCCGCCTGCGTCAATCTGCTGGCGCCGTGCCAGTCGGTGTATCGCTGGCAGGGCCAGCTGGAGTGCGCGAGCGAGGTGCCGCTGATCATCAAGACGACCGCTGCGGCGTATCCGCGGCTCGAAGCCAGGTTGGCCGAACTGCATCCGTACGAGGTGCCGGAAATCCTGGCGCTGCCGGTCGAAGCCGGCTTGCCGTCCTACTTAACATGGGTAGCCGAACAAGCCAATTCAAGAGGATAGCCGATTTTTTGCCGGGCGGGCAGCGCGGTGCGGCTCGTCTTTGGCCCGACTTGCCGATGGGATATTTGTGCCAGGCAACAAAAAAGCGCTTGACCCGGAAAGCCGCCCCTCTGTATATTTGCGGCCTCTCGAGGGTCGTTAGCTCAGCTGGTAGAGCAGCGGACTTTTAATCCGTTGGTCGCAGGTTCGAATCCCGCACGACCCACCACGAGAACCCAGGCTTTTTTTGGGGGTCGTTAGCTCAGCTGGTAGAGCAGCGGACTTTTAATCCGTTGGTCGCAGGTTCGAATCCCGCACGACCCACCATAAAATAGAGCCCAGGTCGGGTCGTTAGCTCAGCTGGTAGAGCAGCGGACTTTTAATCCGTTGGTCGCAGGTTCGAATCCCGCACGACCCACCAGCATGAATTTTGAAAAACCCCTGCCAAACGGCAGGGGTTTTTTGTTTTGGCCGACATTGGATCAAACAGCCCGCACTCGGCATAATGCCGGCTCGATGCTGTTTTCGGCCAACTTCAAGGAATGAGCATGATCGGATATGCACCCCGTGCCGGCTTCGCGCTGATCGCCAGCCTGTGGCTGGGCAGCGCGCTGGCGCAGAACACCGACGAACAGCTGCTGGCAGCGCAGATGGCGTTCCAGGACGCCCGCCAGCAGGCCGATGCCAGCCGTGCGGCGCAGCAGCGCGCCGAAACCGCCAAGCAGCAGGCCGACGCCCGGCTGGCCGATGCGCAGGCGGCGGTGCAGAAGGCTGACGCCGAGCTGGCGACCGCGAAGAGCGCCAAGAGCGCGGCCGATGGCGCGCTGCAGCAGGCCACCCAGGCGCTGAACAAGGCCTGGCAGCGCAAGGAAAGCGGCGGTTGATGGAAAAACGGCCCGCTCGGCAGCATGCCGGCGGGCCGTTGTTACGTGAGGCGGATTCAGTCCACGCCGTATTCGGCGCGGTAGGCCTGTACCGCGGCCAGGTTGGCCGCCAGCTCCGGGCTGTTGCCGAGGAAGCCGAGCACGTCGTCGAGGGTGGCGATCGCCACTACCGGCAGGCCGTACTGCTGTTCGACTTCCTGCACCGCCGACAGCGCGCCGGTGCCGCGCTCCATCCGGTCGAGCGCGATCGCCACGCCGGCAGGTGTAGCCCCGGCGTCGCGGATCAGCTGTAGCGATTCGCGCACCGCGGTGCCGGCGGTCATTACGTCGTCGACGATCAGTACCCGGCCCTTGAGCGGCGCGCCGACCAGGGTGCCGCCCTCGCCGTGGGCCTTGGCTTCCTTGCGATTGTAGGCGAACGGCAGGTTGCGGCCACCTTCGGCCAGCGCCATGCCAGCGGCGGCGGCGAGGATGATGCCCTTGTAGGCCGGGCCGAACAGCATGTCGAACTCGAGGCCGCTGGCGTTGATCGCCTGCGCGTAGAAACGCGACAGCTTCAGCACGCTCTCGCCGTCGTTGAACAGGCCGGCGTTGAAGAAGTAGGGCGACTTGCGGCCGGACTTGACGATGAACTCACCGAACTTGAGCACCTGCTTCTCGAGCGCAAAACGAATAAAATCCTGACGAAAATCGCTCATCGCATTCCTCTGTCTATTACAAGCATCTGATTGGTCGGCAAAAAATCGCCGGCAAGGATACCACGGGAGAACCCATGCTTCGAATCGTTTCGGCCAACCTCAACGGCATCCGCTCGGCGGATCGCAAGGGCTTCTTCGACTGGCTGGAGTCCAGCGGCGCCGACGTGGTCTGCGTGCAGGAATTGAAGGCGCAGGACGGCGACCTGTCCGAACGGATGCGCGCGCCGACCGGCTACCACGGCCTGTTTCACTACGCCGAGAAGAAGGGCTACAGCGGCGTCGGGCTGTACAGCAAACGGGTGCCGGACCGGGTCGAAGAGGGCCTGGGCATCCCCGAGTTCGACGCCGAGGGCCGTTACCTGCGCGCCGACTTCGGTACGCTGACGGTGATCTCGCTGTACCTGCCGTCCGGTTCGTCGAGCGACGAGCGCCAGGACGTCAAGTTCGCGTTCATGGAGGTGTTCCTGCCGCACCTCGAGGAGCTGTTCGAAGCGGGCCGCGACATCGTGATCTGCGGCGACTGGAACATCGCCCACCAGGAAATCGACCTGAAGAACTGGAAGGGCAATGTGAAGAACTCCGGCTTCCTGCCCGAGGAGCGCGCCTGGCTGACCGAGCTGTTCCACCGTGTCGGCTGGGTCGACGTGTGGCGCACGCTGTACCCGGAGGTGCCCGGTTATACCTGGTGGAGCAACCGCGGCCAGGCTTACGCCAAGGACGTCGGTTGGCGCATTGACTATCACATCACCACGCCGGGGGTCGCGGCGAAGGCCCGGGCGGCGAGCGTCTACAAGGAGGTGAAGTTCTCCGACCACGCGCCGCTGACCGTTGATTACGACTGGAGCTAACATGTTCGACGAGGATATCACGCTGGTGCTGGTGCCCGGCTGGGGCAACTCCGGGCCGCTGCACTGGCAGAGTAACTGGGAGAAGGGCTACCCGCTGGCGGCGTGGGTCGAACAGCGCGACTGGCTGTACCCGAGCCGGGACGCCTGGGTGGCGGCGCTGGCCGGCACGCTTGCCGATGTCGACGGCCGGGTGGTGATCGCCGCGCACAGCCTCGGCTGCCACACGGCGGTCGAGTGGCTGCTGTCGGCGTCGCTCGTCGAGCAGCGCCGGGTACAGGGGATGCTGCTGGTCGCGCCGCCGGCGCTGCCGATCCACGCCGAACTGGCGCGCGCCAGCGGGGAGCTGCCGCAGGACGCGCCGCTGCCCGATTTCGCCGGCTTCGAAGCGCCGCGCCTGCTGCGCCTGCCTGTGCCTACGCTGATGGTGGCGAGCCGGGACGACCCGTTCTGTGGCTTCGCCGAGGCCGAGCGGATGGCCGAGGGCTGGGGCATGCCGCTGATCGACGCCGGCCGGGCCGGCCATATGGGCAGCGACAGCGGGCTCGGCAGCTGGCCGGCCGGGCAACGCCTGCTGCAGCGGCTGATGCTCGGCTGAGGTTTGGGTAGGCGAGAAAAAAGCCGGCGTTTGCCGGCTTTTTTCATGGCTGGTCGGTTGCGATAGGCCGGGCCGGGTCGCTGCACCATTCGCTCCACGAGCCGGGGTAGAGCCGGCTGCCGGCGAGGCCGGCGTGCTCCATCGCCAGCAGGTTGACGCAGGCGGACACGCCGCTGCCGCACTGGTGCACCACTTCGGCCGGCTCGCGGCCACCGAGCAGCGTCTGCCATTCGGCGCGCAAGGCATCGACCGGCTTGAAGCGACCGTCGGCGCCGAGGTTGTGCTGGAAGAAGCGGTTGGCCGCACCCGGGATGTGACCGCCGACCGGGTCCATCGTCTCGCCCTCGCCGCGGTAGCGTTCCGGCGAACGGGCGTCGACCAGCAGGAAGTCGTCCTGGCCGATATTGGCGAGCACCGCGTCGACGTCGACGCTGCCGCTCAGCGCGCTGCGCGGCGCGAAACGGGTCGGGTGGCCGGCCGGGGCGTCGGCGGTCAGCGTGCCGCCGTCGGCCTGCCAGGCGGCCACGCCGCCGTCGAGCACCGCTACCGCGTTGTGGCCTAGCCACTTCAACAGCCACCAGGCGCGCGCGGCGTACAGCCCGCCGGCGTCGTCGTAGGTGACCACCTGGGTGGCCGGGGTGACGCCGAACGCGCCGAGCACCACCGCCAGCCGTTGGCCGTCCGGCAACGGATGGCGGCCGTTCTGGCCGGTCTTGGTGCCGGACAGGTGGTAGTCGAGATTCAGGTAGTGCGCGCCGGGCAGGTGGCCGGCGTCGTAGGCCTGTTGGCCCCAGCCGGGGTCGGTGAGCTTGAAGCGGCAGTCGAGGATCACGGTCTGCGCCGCGGGCAGGGCGGCGAGTTCGCGGGCGCTGATTAGGGTGGTGAACATGACGTCTCCGTCGGGACGGCGCGCCACGTTCGAGCGACGCGCGGGGCGCACCCTTTGAGCAGGGTGCCGGGGGAGCCGCTTGCGAGCCGGCCGTGCTGGCCGGCTTGGGAGCGGTTCCCATGCTGATGGATTAGCCTACAAGGCCGGCGGGCACGGGGCAAGTCCGACCGACGGTGCCGTCATGGCGTGGCGCTAGCAGGGGGGTCAGCTCTCCTGCAAGGCGGAGCGCAACCGTTCGGCCAAGGTGTCGGTGCGGTGCGCGACGCCGTCGCGCTGGCGCGGCGCCCAGATCGGCGCCGGGAAGTGCGCGTCGTCGGCGAAGCGCGGGATCACGTGCCAGTGCAGGTGCGGCACCACGTTGCCGAGCGTGGCGAGGTTGATCTTGTCCGGGTTGAGCACGCAGCGCAGCGCGGCCTCGGTACGGAACACCCAGTCCATCAGCCGCTGGCGTTCGTCGCTCGTCAGGTCGGTCATTTCCTTGACGTGGGCGTTCAGGATCACCCGGCAGAACGCCGGGTAGTCAGGCTCGTTGTCGACCAGCACTACGCGCAGGAAGTCGTCGCGGTAAAGCAGCTGGCCGGCGTCGCGGGTACACAGTTCGCAGGTCATCGCAGGCAATCCATCAGGGTGAAGCACGGAAAAGCGATGCTAGCACAGCCGGCCGCTGCCGCCGCGCGGCCCTCATGACGGGTCAATCAAGGTGGAGCGGGCCATATGCTAGACTGCGGTACGCTCGCGCCTATCGTCGATTTTCTACGCCACACACCATGAGTCTACTCAATCACCTCCTGATCATCGCCCTCTTGATCGCTACCAGTGCGTTCTTCTCGATCTCCGAGATTTCGCTGGCGGCGGCGCGCAAGCTGCGTCTGCAGCTGCTGGCCGACGAAGGCGACGCGCGTGCGACCAAGGTGCTGCACCTGCAGGCGCACCCGGGCAACTTCTTCACCGTGGTGCAGATCGGTCTGAACGCGGTGGCGATCCTCGGCGGTATCCTCGGCGAGGCGGCGTTCACCCCGTACTTCGCCGCCGCGCTGCAGCCGCTGCTGCACGACGCGGCGTTGGCCGAACGGGTCGGCTTCTTCTGCTCCTTCGTGCTGGTGACGTCCTTGTTCATCCTGATCGCCGACCTGATGCCGAAGCGGCTGGCGATGGTGTCGCCCGAGGCGCTGGCGGTGCGGGTGGTCGAGCCGGTGTTGTTCTGTATCCGGCTGTTTAGGCCGCTGGTGTGGCTGTTCAACGGCCTCGCCAACCTGATCTTCCGGCTGCTCAAGGTGTCGACCGCGCGCAGCGACGTGGTCACTTCGGCCGACATCCTGGCGATGATGGACGCCAGCGCCGAGGCCGGCATGTTGCAGCGGCAGGAACACCATCTGCTGGAAAACGTGTTCGAACTGGAGTCGCGCTCGGTGCCATCGGCGATGACGCAGCGCGAGAGCATCGTCTACTTCACGCTGCAGGAGAGCGAGGCGAGCATCAAGGAGAAGATCGCCGAGCACCCGCACTCCAAGTTCCTGGTCTGTGACGGCAGCATCGACGCGATGGTCGGCTACGTCGACTCGAAGGACATCCTGAAGCGGTTGTTGACCGGCCAGAGCATCTCGCTGTCCGACCGCAAGCTGGTGCACAACCTGTTGGTGGTGCCGGACACGCTGACCCAGTCGGAGATGCTCGAGCGCTTCAAGGGCAGCCGCGAGGACTTCGCGATCATCCTCAACGAATACGCGCTGGTGGTCGGCGTGATCACCATCAACGATGTGATGAGCACACTGATGGGCGACCTGGTCAACCCGTCCCCCGAGGATCAGATCGTCAAGCGCGACACCGACTCCTGGCTGATCGATGGGGTGACGCCGGTCGAGGACGTGCTGCGCGCGCTCGACATCGAGGGAATGCCGGACGACCAGAACTACGAGACCATCGCCGGCTTCATGATGTACATGCTGAAGAAGATCCCGAAGCGTACCGACTGCGTCGAGTTTGCCGGTTACAAGTTCGAGGTGGTCGACATCGACAATTACCGGATCGACCAGCTGCTGGTGACCCGGCTGAAGATCGAAGCGCCGCCGCCCCCGCCGTAATCACGGCGCCGGTCGTCCCCCGGGCGTAGGGGCGAGGACGGGCTTACGGTATGCTGCCAGCTTGGCCCTTCGGCCAAGCTTTTTCAGATCAAGGAATTCTCCCGCATGCGCTCCCACCCGATGCTGTTTGCCGCCGGCGCGATCCTGCTGTGGGCGTCGCTCGCCACGCTCGGCGCGCTGACCCGTTCGTTGCCGCCGTTCTTCGTGGTCGGCGTCGCGTTGGTCATCGGCAGCCTGCTGTCGGTCAACCGGCTGCGCGAGTGGAAGGTCCCCTTGCCGGTGTTCGGCGTCGGCCTGTACGGCCTGTTCGGCTACCATTTCCTGCTGTTCTTCGCGTTCCGCCACGCGCCGGCGCTGGAGGCGAACCTGCTCAACTACCTGTGGCCGTTGCTGATCGTGCTGCTGTCACCGCTGATCCTGCCCGGAACGGTGCTGACCGCGCGCCACATCGTCGGCGGCCTGCTCGGCTTCGTCGGCGCCGGGCTGATCGTCACCGGCGGTCCGCTGACCGTGTCCGGCGAGGCGCTGCCCGGTTACCTGCTGGCGATCGCGGCGGCGCTGGTCTGGTCGACCTACAGCCTGCTGACGCGGCGGCTGACCTTCCCGAACGGCGCGGTCGGCGGCTTCTGCCTGCTGTCCGGGCTGCTGGCGCTGCTCTGCCACGCACTGTTCGAACCGGCGGTCAGCCCGAGCACGGCGCAGTGGCTGTCGCTGTTCGGCCTGGGGTTGGGGCCGATGGGCGGCGCGTTCTTCCTGTGGGATCGCGCGCTGAAAACCGGCGACCCGCGCCAGATCGGCTCGCTGTCGTACACCACGCCGCTGTTGTCGACGCTGCTGCTGGTCGCCAGCGGTCAGGGTGAACTGAACGCGGTGGCCGGCTGGGCGATCCTGCTGATCCTCGGCGGCGCCATGCTCGGCACGCTCGGCCCCGGGATGTTCAGGCGCTGGCGTAGCGTCGGCAGTGCGGCCTGAAGTGCAGAGCGTCGACCTGAAGAAGCGCCTGGTGACGCTGACCGAAGCGGACGGCTCGACTCGCGTCGTGGCCGTGGGCAAGGCCGTCAAGAACCTCGACCGGGTGAAGCCGGGCGATAAGTTGGTGGTGAATGCCGTCGCCGCACTGGCCGTGGCGCTGGAGCGCGCCAAGGAGCAAAGCACGGCGATCGTCGAGAAGGAAACCACCGTCAAGGCCGTGAAGGGCGAGAAGCCGCTGGGCGCGGTGGTGCGCCAGGTGGCCACCTCGGTGAAAGTGCTCAACGTCGACCAACAGAAGAACCTGGTGACCGTTCAGGATGCGAAGCAGAATGTCGAAACCCTGAAGGTGCAGAACCCGGCACTGCAGGAGCGCCTGAAGTCGATCAAGGCCGGCGACTTCCTGAAGGTGAAGTTCACCCGTGCGGTCGCCGTGGACGTGAAACCGGCAGTGGCCAACTAAGGTCCCCCCTTCTTTCCCATCAGGCCGGCGTTAGCCGGCCTTTTTCGTGGTCGCCGCATGCTGTGCCGTGCGGTACAGGCGGTTACATCTGCTCACATTTGCCTTACATACCCTACCGGGGGGCCTACCTAGTATTGAGCACAAGGACGCACCGAACAGCGGTGTTCCGGAGATGCTCGATTCAATTCATAAGGAGTTGGCCGCCATGAAAAAGTTCGTACTGATCGCCCTGACCACCGTATTCGGCCTGGTATCGGCCGGCAGCTTCGCCGCCGATGCCCCGGCCACCCAGGCGCCGACTCCGAAGGTCGAAGCCAAGGCGCCGGCCAAGTCGTCGACCATCCACAAGACCCATCTGAAGAAAAAATCGGCCTCGAAGCCGGCCGAACAGAAGGCTGCCAGCAAGCCGGCCGCGCAGAAAGCCCAGGCTGCCAAGAAGGCACACTCTAAGCACAAGGCCAAGAAGCATCACAAGTCGGGCAAGAAACCGGCCGCCACGCAGAAGGCCCAGGCTGCCAAGAAGCATCATCACAAGACGCACCATAAGCATCACCATGCAGCCAAGAAAGCCGCGCCGCAGAAGGCCCAGTCGAGCAAGCACTACAAGACCAAGACGCACAAGAAGGGCCACAAGAAGTCTGGCAAACCGGCTAAGTAAGGGGGTAGGTGGTAGATCGGCGGGAGGCGCAAGCCTCCCTTTTTTTATTGTCGCGCATCAACCCGGCCGTCGTCGTCGGCCGCCGGGTTGAAGCGCGGCCCCGTTCGGCCAACAAAAAGCCCAGTCCGAAGACTGGGCTTTTCCACCTACGACAAGGGTCAGAGCAGAACCCGTTCGATCCCGCCGTTGCGCGCCTTCTCGACATACTCGGGCAGCCAGTTGGTGCCGAGCACATGCTTGGCCATCTCGACCACGATGTAGTCGGCCTCGGTGCCGGTGTCGTCGTCGTAGCGCGACAGGCCCTGCAGGCAGGACGGGCAGCTGGTGAGGATCTTCACCGGCTTTTCCTGCACAGCGCCGCCGGTCAGCTCCGCCACGCCCTTGGCGATCTCTTCCTGCTTGCGGAAGCGCACCTGGGTGGCGATGTCCGGGCGGGTGGCGGCGAAGGTGCCCGATTCGCCGCAGCAGCGGTCGGACAGCGGCACGCCGCCGCCCATCAGCTCGTTCACCACCTGGATAGGCTGGTAGGCCTTCATCGGCGTGTGGCACGGGTCGTGGTACATGTACTTCTGGCCGCTGACGCCGTCGAGCTTGATGCCCTTCTCCATCAGGAACTCGTGGATGTCGATGATGCGGCAGCCCGGGAAGATGTCCTCGAAGCGGTACTTGGCGAGCTGGTCGTAGCAGGTGCCGCAGCTGACCACCACGGTCTTGATGTCGAGGTAGTTGAGCGTGTTGGCGACGCGGTGGAACAGCACGCGGTTCTCGGTGGTGATCTGCTCGCCCTTGTCGGCGAAGCCGGCCGAGGTCTGCGGGTAGCCGCAGCACAGGTAGCCCGGCGGCAGCACCGTCTGCACGCCGGCGTGCCACAGCATCGCCTGGGTGGCGAGGCCGACCTGGCTGAACAGCCGCTCCGAGCCGCAGCCCGGGAAGTAGAACACCGCCTCGGCGTCGTCGGCGAGCTTCGGGTTGCGGATCACCGGCACGATGCTGGCGTCTTCGACGTCGAGCAGCGCGCGCGCAGTCTTCTTCGGCAGCCCGCCCGGCAGCGACTTGTTGACGAAGTGGATCACCTGTTGCTTGATCGGCGGCTTGCCGAGCGTGACCGGCGGTTGGCGGGTCTGACCGTTGATCAGGTGGAACTTCTTCGCCAGATTGTGGCCGGCGCGTTGCGCCTTGTAGCCCCACTCGATCATGCCCTTACGCAGCAACTTGACGGTGGCCGGGTCCTTGGCGTTGAGGAACGCCATGCCGAGCGCGGTGCCCGGGTTGAACTTCTTGTTGCCGGTCTTCCTGAGGAAGTTGCGCATCGCCACCGACACGTCGCCGAAGTCGATCTTCACCGGGCAGGGGTTCAGGCAGCGGTGGCAGACGGTACAGTGGTCGGCGACGTCGGACAGCTCGTCGAAGTGCTTCATGCTGACGCCGCGACGGGTCTGTTCCTCGTAAAGGAATGCTTCGGTCAACAGGCCGGTGCCGAGGATCTTGTTGCGCGGGCTGTACAGCAGGTTGGCGCGCGGCACGTGGGTCGAGCACACCGGTTTGCACTTGCCGCAGCGCAGGCAGTCCTTGACCATGTACGAGATCTGGCCGATGTCGGACTGCTCGAGGATCAGCGACTCGGCGCCCAACAGCTCGAACGACGGCGTGTAGGCACGCGACAGGTCGGCGCCGGCCAGCAGCTTGCCGCGGTTGAAGTGGCCGTTCGGGTCGACCTGCTGCTTGTATGCGGTGAACGGCGCCATTTCCTCGTCGGTGAGGAACTCGAGCTTGGTGATGCCGATGCCGTGCTCGCCGGAGATCACGCCGTTGAGCGCGCGCGCCAGCGCCATGATCCGGGCGACCGCGCGGTGCGCGGTCTGCAGCATCTCGTAGTCGTCCGAGTTGACCGGCAGGTTGGTGTGCACGTTGCCGTCGCCGGCGTGCATGTGCAGCGCCACGAACACCCGGCCGCGCAGCACCTTCTGGTGCAGCGCGTGCACCTGCTCGATCAGCGGCGCGTCGCTCTTGCCGGAGAACAGCGTTTCCAGTTCGGCCAGCAGTTCGCGCTTCCACGACATGCGCAAGTGGACGTCGCGCATCGCGATAAACAGCGAGTCGGCCGCATCGGCGGGGCCGTCTTCCAGCGGTGCGCCCGGGTAGCGGGCGGTGTACTCGCCGAACTGCGCATCGAGGTTGTCGAGCATCCACTGCCAGCGTTCGCGCACCGTCTCGATCAGCGTCAGCGCGTCGTCGCGGCGGTCGCCGATCAGCTCGTTCGACGACACGTCGGCGCCGAGCTTGTCGACCGGCAGCTTGCCCTGGAAGTAGTCGGCCAGCGCGTTGCATAGCGCCAGCTTGTTCTGGATCGACAACTCGATATTGATCCGCTCGATGCCGTCGGAGTAGTCGCCGAGGCGCGGCAGCGGGATCACCACGTCTTCGTTGATCTTGAACGCGTTGGTGTGCTTGGCGATCGCCGCGGTGCGCGAGCGGTCGAGCCAGAATTTCTTGCGCGCCTCCGGAGTGACGGCGATGAAGCCCTCGCCCGAGCGGGCGTTGGCGAGCCGTACCACGTGGCTGGACGCTTCGGCGACGGCGTTTTCGTCGTCCGACACGATGTCGGCGATCAGCACCATCTTCGGCCGACCCTTGGACTTGGCCTTGGTGGCGTAGCCGACCGCGCGCACGTAGCGCCAGTCGAGGTGCTCGAGGCCGGCCAGCTGCACGCCGGCGGCCAAGCCCGCGCCGCCCGGCTTGAAGTAGTCGGTGATCTCGACGATCGCCGGGGTGGCCTGCGCCACCGTGCCGAAGAACTCCAGGCAGACGGTGCGGGTGTGCTTGGGCATGCGGTGCAGCACGAAGCGCGCGCTGGTGATGATGCCGTCGCAGCCTTCCTTCTGGATGCCAGGCAGGCCGGCGAGGAACTTGTCGGTGACGTCCTTGCCCAGGCCGACCTTGCGGAAGGTGCTGCCGGGGATCGCCAGCTCGCGGGTGTCCAGCACGGTCTTGCCGTCTTCGGCCAACTTGGTGATGCGGAAGGTGGCCTTGTCGACATCGTGGATCTTGCTGAAGTTGTGCCCGATCCGTTCGATGAACAGCCAGTGGCCGTCCGGGTCGACCATCTTCCAGCTGGCCAGGTTGTCGAGCGCGGTGCCCCACAACAGCGCCTTCTTGCCGCCGGCGTTCATCGCGACGTTGCCGCCGATACAGGAGGCGTCGGCCGAGGTCGGGTCGACCGCGAACACCACGCCGGCCGCGTACGCCGCCTCTTCGACGCGGCGGGTTACCACGCCGGCGCCGCACTGGATGGTCGGGTACTTGCCGCCGAGGCCTGGCAGCTCGATGTACTCGACGCCGTTGTGGAGGTCGAGCTTTTCTGTGTTGATCACCGCGCTCATCCGATCGAGCGGCACCGCGCCGCCGGTGTAACCGGTGCCACCGCCACGCGGGATGATCGTCAGCCCGAGCTCGATACAGCCCTTCACCAGCGGCGCGATCTCGGCCTCGGTGTCCGGGCACAGCACCACGAACGGGTACTCGACGCGCCAGTCGGTGGCGTCGGTGACGTGCGAGACGCGCGCCAGCCCGTCGAACAGGATGTTGTCCTTGCGGGAGGTCTTGCCCAGGCGCTTGAGGATCTTGGTGCGCAGTTCGCGGGTCTCGACGAAGCTCTGCTCGAAGCGCTCGACCGCCAGTCGGGCCGCGCCGATCATGCCGCCGACCTTGTCGTTGCCCTCGCGGCGCTTTTCCACTTCGGTGAGGCGGTGGTGCATCGCGCCGACCAAGGCGCTCAGCCGCTTCGGGTTGTCGAGCAGGTCGTCGACCAGGTAGGGATTGCGTTCCACCACCCAGATGTCACCGAGCACCTCGAACAGCATACGGGCGGAACGGCCGGTGCGGCGCTCGCCGCGCAGCTCGTCGAGCACCGACCAGACCTCTTCGCCGAGCAGGCGGATGACGATCTCGCGGTCGGAAAACGAGGTGTAGTTGTAGGGGATTTCGCGTAGTCGGGGCTGGGTGGTCATCGTGCTCAAGCCGCAATCGGATGGGGGGATGCTTTAAAGTGTATCCGAAATGCTGCGCCGCGAAAAATGGCATTCCCGGCATGGTTTTTGTTCGACAGTTGGCATGAGGGGGATGTTGTCGCCCAGCCTGCCGTCTGGGGCGATTAATTGCCGAGCTTGGCGAGTTTGCCCTTTTTCACTGCAGAATCCGGCGGTAAGCACCGTTCATGCCAGTCATCTGTGCTGGACGGTTTCAATGCCAGTCCGGCTCGTCGTGTTCGTTGGGGCGCTTCAGCTCGGCGCCGAGCAGGTTTTCCAGGTCGCGGCGGCCGCGATTCATCAGCGAGATCAGCCGGCCGCGGTCGTGGCGGTGCTTCAGGCCTTCGGCCAACAAGGCCTCGTCGTGCTGGCGGAAGCGCCAGACCAGGCGTCGCGCGGTGTAGGGCTCGTGGCCGAGCTGGCGCAGTGCCAGTTCGGCGGCGATCAGCGCCGAGCCGAACGTTTCGCGCACCACCTCGACGCCCAGCTCCAGCAGGTCGGCCGCGTCGCTGCGGCCGTGCGCGCGCGCGATGATCGCCAGGTTCGGATAGCGCTGGCGCACCTCCCTGGCGATCTTGATCACCGTGTCCGGGTCGTCGAGCGCCAGCACCAAGAGGCGCGCCCGTGCGGCGCCAGCTGACTCGAGGATGTCGAGCCGGCTGGCGTCGCCGTAATACGCCTTCCAGCCGAAGCGGCGCACCATGTCGATCTGGTTCGGGTCGTGCTCGACGATGGTCGCGCGCTGGCCGATGCCGTGGAACAGCCGCATCACCACCTGGCCGAAGCGGCCGAAGCCGGCGATGATCACCGGGTGCTGTTCGTCGATCACATCGGCCGGACGCGGGTTGCCCTGGCGCTCGAGCCGGGGCAGCAGCCGGTGCTCGAACAGCATCAACAGCAGCGGCGTCGCCACCATCGACAGCACCACCGCCGCCTTGAACTGCGCGGCGCGGGCCTCGTCGAGCAGGCCGAGCCGGTTGGCCTCGGCGAACAGCACGAAGGCGAACTCGCCGACCTGCGACAACAAGAGCGCAAACGGCAGCGCATGCGGTGTCGGCAGCTTGAACAGCCGGCCGAGCGGGAACAGCAGCACGCTCTTGAGCAGCAGCACCGCGGCGGCCAGCGCCAGCACGGTCAGCGGGTCGCGCAGTACCAGCGCCAGGTTCACCGACATACCGACCGCGATGAAGAACAGCCCGAGCAGCAGCCCCTTGAACGGCTCGATGTCGAGTTCCAGCTCGTGGCGGTACTCGCTGTCGGCAAGCAGCACGCCGGCGAGGAACGCCCCGAGCGCCATCGACAGCCCGACCGCCAGCATCAGCTGCGCGACGCCGACCACCAACAGCAGCGAGAAGGCGATGAACACCTCGCGCAAGCCGGCGCCGGCGATCATTCGTAACAACGGCCGCAGCAGGAACTTGCCGAACAGGCCGATCGCCACGATCGCCGCCAGCGCCCGCGCCGCCGCCATCGGGTCGAAGCCGCCGCCGGACGTCGGGGCCAAGAGCGCCAGCGCCATCAACAGCGGAATCACCGCCAGGTCCTGCAAGAGCAGGATCGCGAACGCGGCGTGACCGGGTGCGGTATTGGCGAGCTGCCGTTCGGTCAGCGTCTGCATCACGATCGCGGTCGACGACATCGCCACGCCCATGCCGGCGACTACCGCTACCTCGTTCGGCCAAGCGGCCCAGCGCGCCAGCGCCCACACCGCCGCCAAGGTCAGCCCCACCTGCAGGCCGCCGAGGCCGAAGATGGTGCCGCGCAGCTGCCAGAGCCGGCGCGGCTCCAGCTCCAAGCCGATCAGGAACATCATCAGTACCACGCCGAATTCGGAGAAGTGCAGCACCTCCTCGACCTGGCCGATCAGCCCCAGCCCCCACGGCCCGATCGCCATGCCGGCCACCAGGTAGCCGAGCACCGAGCCGAGGCCGAGCTTCTTGGTCAGCGGCACCATCAGCACGGCGGCGCCCAGATAGATGGTCGCCTGCTGGAAGAAGTCGGGGGACGACAACACGCTCATCGGGCGCCCCCATGGCGGCGGTCGAGCCTATAGGGCGAGGCGTCGGCGCGCAGCGCCCTCAGGTAGTCGCGGTAGGCGAGCGCCCGTCCGACCAACGGTTCGACACCGACCCCGCGGCTGCCGTGGGTGACGTCGGACAACTCGCGCATCGCGCCGAGCAGCGCCTGGTTGGCGCGCGAGTCGCGATGGCTCGGATGGGCGTAGACGATCGGTGTTTTCATGCCGTGAGTGTAACGCTGCCGGCTTGTCTAGGCCTAACGGGTGAGGGAGACGGCTCGGCGCCGTGGCTGTAACGGAAGGTAACCGACGAACGGACGGAGGATACAAACCGATACCATGAAAATCACATTATTTTGCTACATTTCGACGCTTCGAGCCGTTTGAACGGTTCCTGCGTCACTAGGAAAAAAACATGGTATTACGCGGCCCCCACCGCCCCGACCTGCTGCGGCACGAGGTGCTGCCCGATCTGCTCGAGGCCACCGCCGCCCGGGCGCCCCACCAGCCGGCGTTGATCGACGGCGAACGCGTCGTCAACTACGGCGAACTGAACACGCTGGCCGACCTGGCCGCGCACCACCTGATCCAGGCCGGCGTCGCGCCGGGCCAGATCGTCGGCCTGTGGCTGCCGCGCGGCGCCGACCTCCTGATCATGCAGGCGGCGATCACCAAGGCCGGCGCCGCCTGGCTGCCGTTCGACGCCGACACCCCGGTCGAGCGCATCGCGGTCTGCCTGGAAGACGCCGGCGCGACCGGCCTGGTCGGCTGCGCCGCGCTGCTGCCGGCGCTGGCGGGCTTCCCCTTGCCGGTATGGACCGCCGAGGCGCTGCTGGCGCCGGTCGCCGGACCGCTCGCGCGCCGCGCCGGCCTGCGCCCTGAGCACCCGGCCTACGTGATCTATACCTCGGGCTCGACCGGCAAGCCGAAGGGCATCGCGATCGAGCACGGTAGCATCTGCCACTTCCTGAGGAGCGAGAACGAAATCCTCGGCGTGCGCGGCGACGACAAGGTCTACCAGGGCTTCTCGGTCGCGTTCGACATGTCGTTCGAGGAAATCTGGATCTCCTATCTGGTCGGCGCGACGCTGTGGCTCGCGCCGCGCGAGATCGTCAGCGACCCGGATGCGCTGCCGGCGGCGTTGATCCGCGAACAGGTCACCGTGCTGCACGCGGTGCCGACGCTGCTGGCGCTGTTCGGCAGCGACGTGCCGGACTTGCGCATCATCAACCTCGGCGGCGAGATGTGCCCCGAGACGCTGGTCGAGCGCTGGGCGACGCCGGATCGGCTGATGTTCAACACCTACGGACCGACCGAGGCGACGGTGTCGGCGAGCCTGGCGGAACTGAAACGCGGCGAGCCGGTGACAATCGGCAAACCGCTGCCCAACTACGGTCTGCTGGTGGTCGACGCCGGCCTCAACGCGCTGCCGGCCGGCGAAACCGGTGAGCTGTGCATCATCGGCCCCGGCGTCGCCGCCGGCTACCTGGGCCGCCCCGAGCTGACCGCCGAGAAATTCCTGCCCAACCCGTACGCGCACAACGAGCACGAGCTGCGCCTCTACAAGACCGGCGACCTGGCGCGCATCGACGAGCACGGCCAGATCCAGTGCCTCGGTCGTGCCGACGACCAGGTCAAGGTGCGCGGCTTCCGCGTCGAGCTCGGCGAGATCGAGGCGGCGTTGTGCGAGCTGGACGGTGTCGGCACCGCGGCAGTGGTGCTCAAGCCCTTGGCCGGCGTCGATCAGCTGGTCGCCTACCTCGCGACCGAGGGCGGCGCCGACATCGCGATGCCGGTGCTGCGCCAGCGGCTGCGCGAACGGCTGCCGCCGTATATGGTGCCGGCCCTGTTCGAGCCGGTCGAGGTGCTGCCGCGGCTGACCTCGGGCAAGATCGACCGCAAGGCGCTGCGCGCGTTGCCGGTGGCCGACGCGCCGCCGGACGGCGAATCGGATACGCCGGTCAGCGACGCGGAGCTCGCGCTGTTCAATGCACTGGTCCCGCTGTTCCCCGGCCAGGCGCTGCGCCTTTCGGCCGACTTCTTCACTGACATGGGCGGCCATTCCTTGCTCGCCGCGCGGCTGGTGTCGACGCTGCGTCGCGACGCGCGCTTTGCCGCGATCACCGTGCACGACGTCTACCAGCGCCGCACGCTGGCGGCGATCGCCGTGGTGATGGACGAGCGCCGCGTCGATGACGCGCCAACGTTGGCCGAACCGGTGATCGCGACCACGTCGCGCTTCAAGCGCACGCTGTGCGGCGCGGCGCAGGCGCTGTGCCTGCCGCCCTTGATCGGCTTGCGCATGCTGCACTGGCTGGCGCCGTTCTTCACCTACAACTACCTGACCGGCGACGACGGCGACAGCATGCTGCTTGCGGTGCTCGCCTCGCTCGGCGTGTTCCTCGCCGCGCAGCTGGCGAGCTTCGCGATCGCCGTCGCCGGCAAGTGGCTGGTGCTCGGCCGCGCCAAGCCCGGCCGCTACCCGCTGTGGGGCGGCTACTACTTCCGCTGGTGGCTGGCCGATCGCCTCTCCGAGATCCCGTCGGTCTACCTGATCGCCGGTTCGCCGCTGCACGCGATCTATCTGCGCCTGCTCGGGGCCCGGATCGGCCGCGACACGACGATAGGCTCGATCTCGCTGCGCGCACCCGACCTGTTGACGGTCGGCGACGGCGTCAGCATCGGTGCGTCGGTCAACCTCGAGAATGCGCGCGTTGAGCGCGGCAGCCTGCTGCTCGGCACCATCGAGATCGGCCGCGACGGCTACGTCGGCTCGTACGCGACGCTCGAGGGCGGCACGGTGATCGAGGCGGGCGGACACCTCGATGGCTTGTCGGCGCTCGGCTCGGGCCAGCGCGTGCCGGCCGGCCAGGTCTGGGACGGCGCGCCGGCGCGCTGGCAAGCCGATCGCCAGCCGGAACGCTACCCGCCGCGTCCGCAGCCGGGGCGCGGTGCGCGGCTGTTGGCGACGCTCGCCTACCTCGGCGGCGCCGCGCTGGTGGCGGCGCTGTTCTTCATGCCGGTGTTCCCGAGCTTCATGCTGATCGACTGGCTGGACGCTAGCTGGCTCGACCTGTCGTCGCAGGACGCGCCGCCGGGCGTCGCCGCCTTCGCGATCTACCTGCTGCTGGCGCTGCCGGCGAGCGCGCTGTTGGTCGTCGCGACGATGCTGACCGCGGCGGCGTTGCGCTGGCTGGTGCTGCCGAGGCTCACGGCCGGCCAGTGGCCGGTGCACAGCCGCGTCTACTTCCGCAAGTGGATCACCAACCAGATCCAGGAGTCGAGCCTGCAGACCTTGCACGGCCTGTACGCGACGGTGTTCGCGCCATGGTGGTACCGGCTCTTGGGCGCGCGCGTCGGCCGCGGCGCGGAGATCTCGACCGCGATGGGCGTGGTGCCCGACATGCTGACGCTCGGCGACGACACCTTCATCGCCGACGCGGTGATGCTAGGCGACGAGGAGATCGACGCCGGCTGGATGCGGCTGCGCCCGACCGTGGTCGGCAACCGCAGCTTCGTCGGCAACGGCGCCTACATCCCCGACGGCACCACCTTGCCCGAGGACGTGCTGATCGGCGTGCAGTCGAAGGCGCCGGCCGCGATGCAGCAAGGCGACACCTGGGTGGGCTGCCCGCCGATGAGGCTGCCGGCGCGCGAGCAGCTCGCCGGCTTCCCCGCTCACCTGACCTTCCGCCCGTCGACCGGCCGCCGCATCGCGCGAGGCGCGATCGAGGCGCTGCGCACCGTGCTGCCGCTGGCGCTGGTGATCGCGGTCGGCTACTGGACGGTACTGTCGGTGCTGCCGATCGCCGCGCGCGGCGATTGGTTCGAGGCGATCACGCTGATGGCGTCGACCGGCCTGGTGTACGGCGCAGGCTCGCTGCTCCTGGTCGTTGCGCTCAAGTGGCTGCTGATCGGCCGCTATAAGCCGCGCGCCGCGCCGATGTGGACGCGCTTCGTCTGGGTGTCGGAGGCGGTGACCAGCGTGTACGAATCGATGGCGATCCCGAACTGCCTGAACTTCCTGCGCGGCACGCCGCTACTGCCGTACGCGCTGCGCCTGTTCGGCGTGACCATCGGCCGCGGCGTGTATCTCGACACCGCCGACGTGACCGAATTCGACTGCGTGCGCATCGGTGACTACAGCGTGCTCAACGCCTGGTCGGGCCCGCAGACCCACCTGTTCGAAGACCGGGTGATGAAGATTGGCCGGGTCGAGATCGGCGCCGGCGTCACCGTCGGTGCGCGCGCCACCGTGCTCTACGACGCGAGCATCGGCGACGGCGCGACGCTTGGCCCGCTGACCCTGGTGATGAAGGGTGAGCACATCCCGGCCGCCAGCGCCTGGACCGGCTCGCCGGCGGTGCCGTGGCCGCGCTAGCGCACGGCTGGTGGCTGCCACCGGCAACGTTGGCCGAACGCGGTGTCTGCGTCGGCTGGCTGGGGCTGCCGGGGCCGCGCGCGGTGCAGCGGCTGGCGGTGCGACGGGCGCTGCCGGCGCTGGTCGCGGCCGGCTCCGGCCAAGCTCTGGAGTCGCTTCGGCTGGTCGACGGAGAGCCCGCGCCGCGCCTGATCGGTCTCGCCGGCGCCGAGCGGCTGTCGCTGTCGTACGCCGGTGAGCGCGTGGCGTTCGCGTTGGCGGCGCGACCGGTCGGCGTCGACCTGGTCGAGCTGGGCGCACTGCCCGACTGGCAGGACGTCGCGTACGACTTCCTCGGGCCGGCAACGACGCGCGAGCTGATCGCGCTGCCGGAGCATGAACAGACGGCGGCGTTTTGTCTGGCGTGGGCGGAACTGGAGGCGCGCGGCAAGGCGCGCGGGGTCGGTCTCGCCGAATGGAGCACAGATCGCGCGGCGATATTGTGCGGGACGGAGCTAGTCTGCCGCGTGCTGGATCAGGGCTTCGCGCTGGCGGTGGCGGTGGGCTAATTACCGGTTCTTTGAGAGAAAGCCGCTAAAACGGCACGGTTAACCCGTGCGGTCTTCGCGGCTTTTTTCATGCCTTGCGGGTGCTCAGCTGTTCGGCCAAGGTCAGAGCCTCGAACAGGCTGCCCGGCTCGGCGCGGCCGCTGCCGGCCAGTTCCAGGGCGGTACCGTGATCGACCGAGGTGCGGACGATAGGCAGGCCGAGGGTGATGTTGATGCCGCGGCCGAAGCTGGCGTACTTGAGCACCGGCAGGCCCTGGTCGTGGTACATCGCCAGCACCGCGTCGGCGTGCTCGAGCAGCCGCGGCTGGAACAGCGTGTCGGCCGGCAAGGGGCCGGTGAGGTCCATGCCCTCGGCGCGTAGCGACTCCAGCACCGGTGCTATCACGTCGATTTCCTCGCGGCCGAGGTGGCCGTCCTCGCCTGCGTGCGGGTTGAGGCCGGCGACCAGGATGTGCGGGTGGGCGACGCTGAACTTGTGCACAAGGTCGTGGTGCAGGATGCGGATCACCTCGGTCAGGCTGTCTTGAGTGATCGCGTCGGCGACCTCGCGTAGCGGCAGGTGGGTGGTGGCGAGCGCGACGCGCAGGCTGCCGCCGGCCAGCATCATCACTACCCGCGCTGTGCCGGTGCGCTCGGCCAGGTACTCGGTATGGCCGGTAAACGGCACGCCGGCGTCGTTAATCACACCCTTGTGCACCGGCGCGGTGACCATCGCGGCGAACTCCCCGGATACACAGCCGTCGATCGCGGTGTCGAGCGTGGCGAGCACATAGCGGCCGTTGGCCGGATCGAGCTCGCCGGGCCGGCAGGCGGCGGCGAGCGGCACGTGCCACACCTCGACCACGCCCGGCGGGGGAGCCGTGTCCGCCCGGTAGTCGATCAGCGTGACCGGGCGGCCGAGCTGCGCGGCGCGTTCGGCGAGCAGCGTGCGGTCGGCGATCACCACCGGGCGGCAGCGATGGGCGCGCTCGGCCAGGCTCAGCACCAGGTCGGGGCCGATGCCGGCGGGTTCGCCGGCGGTGATGGCGATGACGGGAAGCATGATGTGTCCGTTCAGGAGGCCGCGGCCTCGTCAATGCGCAGTTCCGATACCGGCTACGACCGGCGCGGGCGGCGGGAAATCCGCCCGCCCATCGCGCCATTCTCATGTCATAGCCAAAACAAAACACCCGGTCGGCAGGGCGCGACCGGGTGTCGGGCAGGACGGACGACGCTTACTTGTCGTCGAGCCGTTCCTGCACGTAGGCCGAGTCGCGCAGCTGGCGCACCCAGTCGAGGTAGGCCTGCTCGACCTTGCGCGCGCGCAGCTGCTGCTTGATCGCCAGGCGTTCGCGCTGGTCGGCGACGTCCTGGGTGCGCTTGCCGACCACCTTGATCAAATGCCAGCCGAACGGGCTGCGCACCGGGCTGCTGACCTGGTTGAGCGGCAGGCCGACCATTGCCTTCTCGAACTCCGGCACCGTGTCGCCGAGGTTGACCCAGCCGAGGTCGCCGCCGCGGGTGTTGCTGCCGTCTTCCGAGTAGAGCCGCGCCATCTCCTCGAAGCTGGAGCCGCGGGCGATGCGGTCGCGGATCTGCTCGATCTTGGTGCGCGCGTCGGCCTCGGACACCGCCTCGTTGGTGCGGATCAGGATGTGTTCGGTATGGAACTGCTCGACCAGCTGCGCGGCGCCCTGTGCACGTTTCTCGATCAGCTTGAAGATGTAGAAGCCCTGCGGGCTGCGGATCACGCCGCTGCTGTCGCCCGGCTGCAGCGTCTCGAGCAGCGAAGCGAGCTCCGGCGGCAGCGAGGTGGCCGGCCGCCAGCCCAGATCGCCGCCCTTGAGCGCGTTCGGCGCGTCCGAGTAGGTGGCCGCCACCTGGGCGAACGGCTTGCCGGCCTTGATGTCGGCGAGCGCCGTCTCGGCGCGCTTGGACTTGGCGTCGATGTCCTTGGCGTTGGCGCGTTCCGGCACGCTGACCAGGAGGGTGGCGAGATGGTATTCGCTGCGGTTGGCGGTGTTGGCGCTCTTGAGCACCTGCTCGACTTCGGTGTCGGTGACGGCGACGCGCGACTCGACCTCGCGCTGCTTTAAGCGGTCGAGCGTGATGTCGCGGCGCATGTCGGCACGGAACTGGGCTTGGCTTACGCCGTCCTTGGCGAGCTGCGCGTACATGCCATCGACGCTGACCTTGTTCTGCTTGGCGATCTGCGCGACGGTGCGGTCGAGGTCGGCGTCGTCGACGCTGATGCCGTTGTTGGCGGCGTACTGCAGCTGCACGTCCTCGGTGATCATCTGCTCGAGCACCTGGCGCTTGAGCGCCTCGGCCTCCGGCGGCGCGACGTGCTGGCGCTTCAGGTTGTCGAGCGCCTGCCGGATGCGCTGGTCGAGGTCGAGCTGGGTGATCACCTGCTTGTTGACCACGGCGACGATCCGGTCGATTTCCTTGACCGGGGCCGGCGCGACGGCGAACCCGCTGGTCAGCGGCGGGGTCGGCGAGGTCGCGGCGTGGGCCGAAACGAAGGAGCCCGCCACGAGGACGGCGAGCAGGGTCTGCTTAGAGGTCATTGCTTGTCTCGTTGATCTTGCTGTAACCCGGGATGGAAAGGCGCAGCGTGTTGAGCGGGTTGTTGCCGATGCCAGCCAGGTCCTTGAGTTCGACTTGCACGAAGAACTTGTTCTTGGTGTTGACGAGGTCGGTGACGTAGCGTTGGCCGACCAACCGTAGCGTCCAGCAGCCGTCGTTGTACTCGAAGCCGGCCAGTTGCTCAAGCGGCTTGCGCTGGTTGAGCGAGTAGTTGAGGCGGGCCAAGCCGTACCAGCGCCGGGCGATCGGCCACTGCGCGCCCAGGTCGACCTGGCGCAGCGTCTGCGGCTGGTTGTTGGCGTCGACGTCCTGATCGAAGCCGTAGCGGTAGCGCAGGCTGGCGGTCTTGCCTGGCGCCGGGTTGTAGCGCAGCGCGGCGGTAACCTGCTGAGTATGGCTATCGGCCTGGTTGTACTGGTAGTTGGAGTCGAAGCGCCAGCTCTTGTTCAGGTCGCCGCCGGCGGCGACCAGGATGTCCGAGCCGCGCGTGGTGCGCTGCGTTTCGGTGCCGGCCAGGGTGATGTCGTCGCGGCTGAAAGAGTAGCGCTGCGCAAAGGTCAGCCGCAGCCGCTCCAAGCCGGCTTCATTGTCGATCAGGCGGCTGGTCAGCCCGGCGGTGACCTGGTTGGCGCCGTTGATCCGGTCCGAACCGGAGAAGCGGTTCTCGCTGAACAGCTGCGCGAAGTTGATGTCGTTTTCCGAGGTGTCGAAGTTCGGCAGCTGGTTCTGCGCCTTGGTCGGGATGTAGACGTAGTAGAGGCGCGGTTCCAGCGTCTGCGTGTGCTCGCGGCCGAAGAACTCGGCGTCGCGCTCGAAGGTGAGGCCGCTGTCGGTGCTGAAGATCGGCAGGCCGCGGGTCTGGGTGCTGCCCGGCGCGGCGGTGGCGATCGACGAGCCGCTGAAGCTGTTGAGACTGTACTCGGTGTAGTGGTAGCCGATCTTCGGCCGGACATAGCCCCAGCTCTTGTCGAAGCTCCAGTTCAGCGACGGGTAGGCGACGAAGCGGCTGCCGCTTTGCTGCACATTGCTGCTGAAGTAGGTCCATTCGCTGGCCAGGTTGGCCGAAAAGCCCTCCGGCAGCCCCTTGTTGAGGCTCAGCGTCAGCTGCGGCAGCCGCGCGTACGGCGGCGTCACCGGCGAGAGCGGGTCCTGCTGCAGCGTCTGATAGCGCTGCCAGCGCAACTGGGCGTTGCCGGCGATGCCGGCCGTGTTGAAGCCGTAGTTGAACCACGCTTCGCGGTCGAGGTTGGTGCTGGCGGCGATCGCCTGGCGGTCGCCGAAGTCCTTGAAGTAGGTGTCGTCCGACACCTGGGTGGCGGTGTAGTTGAACGTCAGCCCCGGCAGCAGCGTCTGGCTGTGTGCACCGTTCCACAGCCAGCGGCTGGTGTCGGTGGTGCGGTCGTTCGGCATCTGCTCGGTGTAGATCGAGCCGCGGTAGCTCGGCTCGAGGTAACGGAACTCGCCGGCGAAGCCGTAGCCGCGCTTCTCGTTGTAGCGCGCCGTCAGCGTAGCGTCGTAGTTCGGCGCCAAGTTGAAGTAGTACGGGATGTCGATGCCGAAGCCGTCGCTGCCGCCCGAGACCGTCGGCGTCAACAGGCCCGACTTGCGCCCGCCGTCGAGCGGAAAGTCGATCCACGGCGTGTAGAACACCGGCACGCCCTCGAATTCGAGGTGGGCGTGGTGTGCGACGCCGACGTTGCGGGTGTAGTCGAGGTCGATCGTCGACGCCTTGATGTACCAGGTGTCGTCGCCGGGCGTGCAGGTGTTGAACTTGCCTTGGCGTAGCTGGTACTGGTCCTTGCCCTCGAAGCCGATCTCCTTGCCGTCGCCGCGCAGCCGGCGCTTCGGCCCCTGTTGCGATTGCGCGTCGAAGGTGGCGTCGCTCGCCTGGCCGGTGCGGCTGTCGAGGTAGTAGTCGAGCTCGTGGCCGGTGACGACGGCGCCCGGCTGGGTCAGCGTGAAGCGGTCGCCCGCCTTGACCCGGTTCTTGTCCTGGTAGTAGTCGAGCCAGTCGGCGTTGACGGTCTGGTCATTGCGGGTCACGACCACGTTGCCGCGCGCCTTCAGGCCCTGGTCCATCGTGCCCGACAGGTCGTCGGCGGTGACGTGGGTCTGGTCCGGCTGGGCCTCGGGAGTGGTCAGCACCACCGGCTCGTCCGCCAGCACGAATGGGGAGCAGAAAGCGGTGGCCAGCGCCAGCGCCAGCCGGGTCGGTCGTAACGGCATGCAAATAGCCATATCGTGGGGTGGTCTGGACGTATAAAATCGCACCATTCTATCAGCACCTTGCTTCGAGACGACATGCCGCGACAACACGCCCTGCAAACCTGGCTTGCCACGCTTTATCCGAATACCGACATCGAGCTGGCGTTTGCTGCCGCCGATGCCGACTTCCGGCGCTACTTTCGCGCCAGTTTTCCCGACGGTCATACCCTGATCGCGATGGATGCGCCGCCGGAGCAGATGGACACCCGCCCGTACGCGCAAGTTCGCGAACTGTTCGCGATGCTCAATGTGCCGAAGATCGTCGCGCACGACGCCGAGCAGGGCTTCATGCTGCTCGAGGATCTCGGCAACACCACGTATCTGGCCGCCTTGCAGCACGACCCGCGCCCGGAAGTCGCCAAGCTGCTGCTGCTCGAGGCGATCGACGAGCTGATCACGCTGCAGCAGGCCAGCCGCCCCGGCGTGTTGCCGGAATACGACGCCGCGCTGTTGACCCGCGAGATGAATCTGTTCCCGGAGTGGTTCGCCGCCAAGGAGCTCGGTAAGCCGTTCACCTTCGCGCAGCGCCAGGTCTGGGAGTCCAGCGTCAAGCTGATCGTCGAGCGCGTGCTCGCGCAGCCCAAGGTGTTCGTGCACCGCGACTACATCGTGCGGAACCTGATGCTGACCCGCGGCCGCCCCGGCGTGCTCGACTTCCAGGACGCGGTGTACGGCCCGATCAGCTACGACCTGGTGTCGCTATTGCGCGACGCCTTCCTCGGCTGGGACGAGGAATTCGTGCTCGACCTGGTGGTGCGCTACTGGGAAAAGGCGCGTGCCGCCGGCCTGCCGGTCAATCCGGAGATCGACGCGTTCTACCGCGACTTCGAATGGATGGGCGTGCAGCGCCACCTGAAGGTCGCCGGGATTTTCGCGCGGCTCTATCACCGCGACGGCAAGGACAAGTACCGCGGCGAGATCCCGCGCTTCCTCGGCTACCTGAAGAAGACCTGCCGCCGTTACAACGAGCTCGCGCCGCTCTACCAGCTGATCGTCCAGCTAGTCGGTGACGACGAGGTCAGCACCGGGTACACCTTCTGATGCGGGCGATGATCCTCGCCGCCGGTCGCGGCGAACGGCTGCGGCCGTTGACCGACCACACCCCGAAACCATTGCTGCCGGTCGGCGGCCAGCCGCTAATCGTCTGGCACATCCGGCGCCTGGCTGCCGCCGGTATCACCGAGCTGGTGATCAACCACGCCTGGCACGGCGACAAGATCGAGGCGGCGCTCGGCGACGGGGCGCGTTGGGGCGTGAGCATCGCCTACTCGTGCGAGGGCCACGCGCTCGAGACCGCCGGCGGCATCGCCACCGCCTTGCCGCTGCTCGGCGACGCGCCGTTCCTGGTGGTGAACGGCGACGTGCTGACCGACGTGAACTTCGCCGGCCTGGCCGAACGGGCCGCCGGACTCGACGGGGCGACAGGGCTGGCGCATCTGGTGATGGTCGACAGCCCGGCGCATCACCCGGGCGGCGACTTCGGCCTGCTGGCCGACGGCCGGCTTTCGGCCAACCCGGCCGACGGTGCGCCGTTGACCTACGCCGGCGTCGGCGTCTACCACCCGGCTCTATTCGTCGACACCGCGGCCCATCAGCCGGCCAAGCTCGCGCCCTTGTTGCGCGCGGCGATGGCCAGCGGGCAGATCAGCGGCGAGCACCACCCCGGCCTGTGGATCGACGTCGGCACCGCCGAGCGGCTGGCCGAGGCCGACGCGATCGCGCGCCACTGGGTGAGTTGATGTCGAGGCGCATCCTCGGCATCGACCCGGGCAGCCGCATCACCGGCTTCGGCGTGATCGACGTGGTCGGCCAGCAGCGACACTACATCGCCTCCGGCTGCATCCGCACCCCGCAGGGCGCCACCTTGGCCGAACGGATCCGCGTGATCGTCGACGGCCTGTTCGACGTGATCGCCACCTACCAGCCCAGCGAGGCGGCGATCGAGCAGGTGTTCGTCAACGTCAACCCGGCGGCGACGCTGATGCTCGGCCAGGCGCGCGGCGCCTGTGTGTCGGCGCTGGTGCTGAAGGATCTGCCGGTCGCCGAGTACACCGCCTTGCAGGTCAAGCAGTCGGTGGTCGGCCACGGCAAGGCGCCGAAGGAGCAGGTGCAGTATATGGTGGTGACCATGCTCAACCTGTCCGGCACGCCGCAGGCCGACGCCGCCGACGCGCTGGCGGTGGCGCTGGCGCATGCCAACCATTCGGGCGGCGCGATCGGTGCGCTGGCCCGGCAAGGGCTGCGCGTCAAGGGCGGCCGGCTCGCCTGATTTCAACCTTTTCCCCCTAAGGACTCACGATGATTGGACGCCTCAGCGGCTCGCTGATCGAAAAACTCCCGCCGCAGGTGGTGCTCGACGTGAACGGCGTCGGCTACGAGGTGGACGTGCCGATGAGCACCTTCTACCAGCTGCCGCCGCTCGGCGACAGAGTCGTTCTGTTCACCCACCAGGTGGTGCGCGAGGACGCGCACCTCTTGTTCGGCTTCGCCAGCAAGGACGAGCGCCAGACCTTCCGCGCGCTGATCAAGGTCACCGGCATCGGCGCCAAGATCGCGCTGGCGATCCTGTCGACCTTGTCGGCCGACGAGCTGGCGATCGCGATCGCCGCCGAGGACATCAAGCGGCTGTCGGCGGTGCCGGGCATCGGCAAGAAGACCGCCGAGCGGCTGGTGCTGGAGTTGCGTGGCAAGCTGGTGACCGGTGGTGCGGTGGCGACGCCGGGAGGCCTGCCGCTGGCGGGAGAGCCGTCAGCGCTCGACGACGTCGCCAACGCCTTGCTGGCGCTCGGCTACAACGAGAAGGAAGCGGCCGCGGCGGTGAAGGTGCTGCCGGCCTGCGTCGGCGTCAGCGAGGGCATCCGCCTGGCGCTGAAGGGGCTGGTGAAAGCTTAAAGGGGAAGACCGATGGCCAATGTCGCGGTACTGATCGACGCGGACAACGTGTCGCCGAACTGGATCGAAAACGTGCTGACCGAGGCGACCAAGCTCGGCTCGCTCGCGCTCAAACGCGTCTATGGCGACTTCAGCAAGCAGGACAAGACCTGGCGCGAGCTGTGCGCGCGGCAGGCGATCCAGCCGGTGCAGCAGTTTCCGAACACCAAGGGCAAGAACGCCTCGGACATCGCGATGGTGATCGACGCGATGGACCTGTTGCACTCCGGCCGCTACGAGAGCTTCTGCCTAGTGTCGAGCGACAGCGACTTCTCGCGGCTGGCGACCCGCTTGCGCGAGGACGGCGGCGACGTGTGGGGCTTCGGCGAGCTGAAGACCCCGGAAGCGTTCGTCAAGGCGTGCAGCAAGTTCGTCTACGTGGAAATCCTCGAGGCGGACGACGAGGAGGACGAGGAGGTGGGGGACGGTAGCCGCCCCGCCGTCGTCCACGCCGCTGGGCTGAAGTTGCCGATCGACCGGCAGCTGAAGGCGGCGCTGCGCGAGGCGGTCGTGACCGCGTCGGACGAGGAGGGCTGGGCGCAGCTCGGCGGCGTCGGCAGCCTGATCACCAAGCGGCTGCCGGACTTCGACTCGCGCAACTACGGCTACGCCAAGCTCTCCAGCCTGATCAAGGCGGTCGGCCTGTTCGAGGTGCTGATCCCGAGCGAAGGCAGCAACCGCTCGCCGCTGGTGCGGCTGAAGACGGCCAGGAACAAGAACGGCCAGTAAGGCGTCCAGAACAAAAAAACAGGGAGCGCTGGCTCCCTGTTTTTTTGCGTCCGTCGCTCAGGCCGGCTGCGCGGCAGAAACGGCCGGCAATGGGTATAGCGCAATGGTAAGATCGCCCCATTCCCATTCAGGCCCAAGCGATGATCGAAACCGATAACCTCATCGGCGGTGCACCGGAGCGGCGCATCGTCACCCAGCAAAGCCTGTCGGCGCAGGAAGAGGCGCTGGAACGCGCGTTGCGCCCGAAGGCGCTCGACGACTATGTCGGCCAGAAGAAGGCGCGCGAGCAGCTGGAAATCTTCATCGAGGCGGCGAAGAAGCGCGGCGAGGCGCTCGACCACGTGCTGCTGTTCGGCCCGCCTGGCCTCGGCAAGACCACGCTGGCGCACATCATCGCGCGCGAGCTCGGCGTCAACCTGCGCCAGACCTCCGGCCCGGTGCTGGAGCGCGCCGGCGACCTGGCGGCGCTGCTGACCAACCTCGAGCCGCACGACGTGCTGTTCATCGACGAGATCCACCGCCTGAGCCCGGTGGTCGAGGAAATCCTCTACCCGGCGCTGGAGGACTATCAGATCGACATCATGATCGGCGAGGGGCCGGCGGCGCGTTCGGTGAAGATCGACCTGCCGCCGTTCACGCTGGTCGGCGCGACGACACGCGCCGGCATGCTGACCAACCCGCTGCGCGACCGCTTCGGTATCGTCGCGCGGCTGGAGTTCTACAACGCCGAGGAACTGACCCGCATCGTCAGCCGTTCGGCCGGGCTGTTGAACGTGACGTTGGCCGAAGACGGCGCGTTCGAGGTCGCCAAGCGCTCGCGCGGCACGCCGCGGATCGCGAATCGATTGTTAAGAAGGGTGCGCGACTACGCCGAGGTGAAGTCGGACGGCACGGTGACCCGCGCGGTCGCCGACGCGGCGCTGGCGATGCTCGACGTCGACCACGCCGGCCTCGACGTGATGGACCGCAAGCTGCTGAGCGCGATCCTCGACAAGTTCGGCGGCGGCCCGGTCGGCCTCGACAACGTCGGCGCGGCGATCGGCGAGTCGACCGACACGATCGAGGACGTGATCGAACCGTATTTGATCCAGCAGGGCCTGCTGCAGCGCACCCCGCGCGGCCGGATGGCGACCGCGCTCGCCTACCAGCACTTCGGCCTGCCGCTCAAAGACTAGGCTCGCTGGCGCACCAAGCCTGTCGATGCCGCTGCGCTTTCGCGTACAATCGCCGCGAACCGTTCATCATTGTCCACACGAAGGGATTCCATGTTCTACGCCTTGCTGGGCGCCACGCTGGCCGTGGCGCTGCTCACGTCAATCGCCGTCGCGCGTTTCTTCGACTCCGCGGTCAACAAGATTCTGGCGCGCATCATCGGCAGCGACCTCGCCGACGCCTGGCGCAAGTACCTGAGCTTCGCGATCGTCGTGGTCGGCGTGCAGGGCGGGGTGCGGCTGTGGGAGCTGGAGAAGTACGTTACCGCCACCCGCGAGTCGGCGGCGCTGGAATTGAACGGCATGCGCTGGACGCTGGAGATCTACCGCACCTTCATCGACACGCTGCAGAGCATCGCCTGGGTGCTGCTGCTGTTCTTCCTGGCGGCGATGATCGCCTACGTGATCGTGCGCGCGATCGAGCTGAAGCACGAGCACCAGGACGACGGCCGCTGAGCCGCTCGCAAGGTCGGCAGGGCGCCCCACGGGGCGCCCTTTGTTTTGTCTGCGCTAGCCCGATCGGTGCTCGCTCGTGCCCCGGTCAACCGTTTGGCCGAAAACGAGTCGGGCCGCCCGATCGGGGCGGCCCGTATTGCATGATCAACGACGACGGCCGGCCGAACGGCGCGTCGGCTTACAGCGTCACCATATTGTCGCGGTGGATCAGCTCCGGCTCGACCAGGTAGCCGAGCGTCTCCTCCAGCGCGCGGGTCGGCTTCTTCATGATCAGCCGCGCCTCGTCCGAGCTGTAGTTGACGAGACCCCTGGCCACCTCGCGGCCGGCCTCGTCGACGCAGGCGACCGCCTCGCCGCGCAGGAAGTCGCCCTCGACGCCGATCACGCCGATCGGCAGCAGGCTGGTGTGCTTCTCGCGCACCGCCAAAGCGGCGCCGGCGTCGAGCACCAGCCGGCCGGTCAGCTTCAGATGGTCGGCCAGCCACTGCTTGCGCGCCGCCATCCGGGTGGTCGGCGCCACCAGCTGGGTGCCGATCCCCTCGCCGTCGGCGAGCCGCGACAGCACGCTGGTCTCGCGGCCGCTGGCGATCACCGTCGCCGCGCCGCTCCTCGCCGCGCGCTTGGCGGCGACGATCTTGGTGTACATGCCGCCGGTGCCGACGCTGGAGCCGGCGCCGCCGGCCATCTCTTCCAGCGCCGGGTCGCCGGCCTCGGCCTCGTGCACGAACTGGGCGTCCGGGTGCTTGCGCGGGTCGGCGGTGTAGAGGCCCTGCTGGTCAGTGAGGATCACCAGCGCGTCGGCCTCGATCAGGTTGGTGACCAGCGCGCCCAAGGTGTCGTTGTCGCCGAAGCGGATCTCGTCGGTCACCACCGTGTCGTTCTCGTTGATGATCGGCACGACGTTCAGCGCCAACAGCGCGGTCAGCGTCGAGCGGGCGTTCAGGTAGCGGGTACGGTCGGCCAGGTCCTCGTGGGTCAGCAGCACCTGCGCGGTCTTCAGGCCGTGCTCGCGGAACGCGGTCTCGTACGCTTGCGCCAGGCCCATCTGGCCGACCGCGGCGGCGGCCTGCAACTCGTGTACCGCCTTCGGGCGGCGGCTCCAGCCGAGGCGCTGGCAGCCCTCGGCGATCGCGCCGCTCGAGACCAGCACCACCTCCTTGCCGCGCCGCTTCAGTTCGGCGATCTCGGCCGCCCAGCGCGCCAGCGCACCCAGGTCGAGTCCCTTGCCGTCGTTGGTGACGAGACTGGAACCGACTTTGACGACCAGACGGGAGGCGGTGTGGATGACGGAGTGCATGGGGTGGCGCCGGAAGAATAGGTTAACGGCAAAGTATACGGCGCTCGCCGTTCCGGCAAAAGAGCGGGTTCAATGCTCGTTGAACGGCAGGTATTCGACCAACTGGTAGAGCGGCGTTTGCTGCGCCAGCCGCGACAGCCTGAGCCGCGTCTCGCCGTGGCGGTTGCGCAGCCGGCACTCGAGCAGCCGGGCGAACGGCCGGCCGGGCAAGAGCAGCTGCGGCTGGCGGTTGTGCAGCGGCAGCGGCGGCAGCGCCAGCGCCAGCATGAACGCGTGAGCAGGGCCGCTTTGCAGCAGCACCGGCGCGGCGTCGGCGCTGAGCCGCTCCACCCCGCAGTTGAGCACGCTGCCGTCCTGATGGACGGTGACCCAGCGCACCAGACCGAGCTGCCAGGTGGCGGCCTCGTACAGCGAGCGGCACAGCAATAGCTCCCCCTCGTGCAGCACCAAGCCGTGCGGCTCACCGTGCAGCGTGAAGCCGGTCTGACTGTGGCTCTGTTCGATCATCACGATCGCCGGGGCCGGCGGTGGCGGCGGGTCGACCTGGGCGTTCGGCCAACGTTGGCCGGCCAGCACGAACCAGATCGGTGTCAGGCCGCTGTGGATCAGCAGCGGTTGCTGTTGCAATTCGCGCGGTGGCGGACGGTGACTGGGCACGGTCCACTCGGCCAGCACCAGCCGCAGCAATTCCTGCGGGTCGACGCCGTCGACCGGGGCCGGGCGGCTCGCCTGCAGCCGGTCGCGCAGCCGCGCCTGCAGCAGGCCGAATTCCAGGCGCAACCACGGCCCGTTTGGCGCGCCGTGGTGGAACTGCGGCGGCGCGTCGGCCTCCAGCGCCAGGTAGTAGGCGCTGCCGCCGTGGCCGGCCTGACCGGCGTCGCGCAGTTCCAACTCGACGGCGTGCTCGAGCAGGTGAGGCGCCAGCCAGTCGAACTGGGCGCCGGTCAGCCGGCCGGCCGGCAGCAGGCCGAGCAGCAGCAGTTCGCGGTACAGCGTGCCGAGCGCCGGCTCGTGGCCGGGCAGGAACTCCCAATCCTGCCGCCGCAGCAGCGTGAACAGCTCGTGGCAGCGCTGCCAGAGGCCAGGCGGCAGCGCGCTGTGCTGGCGTGTCGCCAGCTCGACCAGCTGCCGCGCCGCCAGCAGGCTGTCGCCGGCGGCGTCGAGTGCGGCTTGCGGGTGGCCGGTATCGAGTTGCTGGGTGAGGCAGTGGCGGTAGCCGGTGAATAGCGCTTCGTAGAGTGCGACCTGCAGGGTGACCGCCTGGCGCGACACCGGTGCGGCGAGCAGGGCGGGGCGGCGCGCGTCGACGGCGGTCTGGAACAGGCCCAGCAGCGCGCGCCGGTTGGCGGCGGGCAGCCGACTGTGGTTGAGCGTGGCAATGGCCTCCAGGATGGCCAGCGCCGCGCTCAGCGCCGGAGCGGCGGGTAGGTCGGTCAGCCATTGGGCGACGCGTTCCGGGCGTATCGCGTCCTTCGACGGCGTCTGGTCCAGTGGCGGAAGGGTCAGCAAGTGGGAGGGCAACGCCGGTCCTGTCGGTTCGATGGTGGCATGACTGTGGCTTTAATCCTAGTCAGCGGGTCAGCGCTCTGCCAGTCAGGGCAACGCCGGGCTGGAGGCTCCTCCTTGGCCGCCGGCGAGGCGATCCAGTTCGGCCAACACCGCGTCAGCCAGCTGCTGCATCTGCGCGTCGTCGATGATGTACGGCGGCATCAGGTAGACGGTCTTGCCGATCGGGCGCAACAGGCAGCCGCGCGAGAGCATTCCGGCGAAGAATGCCTGCGCGAAGTCACCGCGCTCGGTCGCGACGTCGAACGCCCAGATCATGCCGACGTGGCGGAACTGGCGTACCGCTGGGTGCTCGGCGACCGGGAGCAGGATTTCGCCGAAACGCGCGGCCTTCTCCCTGTTGGCCGAAAGCACATTGTCCCGTTCGAACAGGTCGAGCACCGCCAGCGCCGCCGCGCAGGCGAGCGCGTTGCCGGTGTAACTGTGCGAATGCAGGAAGCCGCGCGTCACGTCGTCGTCATAGAACGCGGCGTAGACGCTATCGGTGGTCAGCACGCACGACAGCGGCAGGAAGCCGCCGGTGATGCCCTTGGACAGGCAGAGGAAGTCCGGGCGGATGCCGGCCTGCTCGCAGGCGAACAGCGTGCCGGTGCGGCCGAAGCCGACCGCGATCTCGTCGGCGATCAGGTGCACCCGGTAGCGGTCGCACAGCTCGCGCGCCAGGGTGAGATAGAGCGGGTCATACATCACCATGCCGGCCGCGCCCTGCACCAACGGTTCGACGATCAGCGCGGCGATCTCGCCGTGGTGTTTCTTCAGCAGGTTTTCCAGCGCGGTGGCGGCACGGCGCGCCACGTCGGCGGCGGTTTCGCCGGCTGCCGCCAAACGGGCGTCCGGACTCGGCACGCGCAGGCCGGTCTTCAGCAGCGGTGCGTAGGTGTCGGAGAACAGCGGCACGTCGGTCACCGCCAGCGCGCCGACTGTCTCGCCGTGATAGCTGCCCTCCAGGCTGACGAAGCGGCGCTTGGCCGGCTCGCCGACGTTCTGCCAGTAGTGGAAGCTCATCTTCAGCGCGATCTCGGTCGCCGACGCGCCGTCCGAGCCGTAGAAGGCGTGGCCGAGGCCGGACAGCGCGGCGAGCCGCTCCGACAGCTCCACCACCGGCCGGTGGGTGAAGCCGGCCAGCATCACGTGCTCGAGCGAGTCGAGCTGCGCCTTGATCGCGGCCTTGATCGCCAGGTGGCCGTGGCCGAACAGGTTCACCCACCACGAGCTGACGCCGTCGAGGTAGGACTTGCCTTCGAAGTCGGTCAAGTACAGGCCGTCGGCCGACGCGATCGGGATCAGCGGCAGCGTCTCGTGGCGCTTCATCTGGGTGCAGGGGTGCCAGACCGCGGCGCGGCTGCGGGCGAGCCAGTCCTGGTTGTGCGACATCGGGAGTCCTCGTTCGGCTAATCGATCGCGCCATTGTGACACGAGCGTCCACCCGGCCGCGCTATCACCTGCACGGCAATGCTGTCACCATGCGCTACGTGTCGCTGGGCCGGAGAAGGCTGACTCATCGCCCGCCGGGCTCGGCCTTATCCACCCGCCAGCTGTAAATGATATTGACATGTTTTTACAAGAGGCCTTACCGTAGCGGTCGCTTCGAAACCTATCTTTCTCTGGAGGCAGTAGTCATGGCTAAATCCATGCAGCAGGGTTTCACCCTGATCGAGCTGATGATCGTGATTGCGATCGTGGGCATTCTGGCGGCGATCGCGATTCCGCAGTACCAGGACTACACCGCGCGTGCCAAGGTGACCGAGGCGCTGCAGGTGTTGAGCGCGGCTAAGACTTCGGTGTCTGAGTATGCAATGACCAATAACAAGATGCCTGCAGATAAAGCAACGGCTGGAATCCTCGACGCATCTTCGACCTATGTGAGCAAGGTTGATTACAACCCGGGCACCAACAATGACGGCATTATTACGGTCACTCTTGCCAGTGCGGTTGGTTCTGCTATCTCTGCGACTGCTGATACGTTCTCGCTAGTAGGGCACCTAGCTAGTGGTGTCGTCACTTGGACTTGCCGCGCTGGTGATAGTGCAAGCGCGAATCCGGCTCCTAGCAAGTATTTGCCCGCCAACTGCCGCGGCTAAGCGCCTGTAGCCAGCTTCTTCCTCGATAGGGTGCTGAGATCAGCACCCTATCGTCTTTCCGGACGCTCCTTTGCGACTCACTACCCTTGCGCTGTACGGGCTGCTGTCGGCGTTGCTGCTGCCCTTGCTCAACCCCTGGCGTTTTTCCCCCTTGGCCGACTGGTGGACGCAGGCCGGTGCCGTCGCGCTGATCGGCCTGGCGACCCTGTTGTTTGCCTGCCGGCGTGGCACCGGCAATGACTCGCCGTTGCGGCTCCCCAGTATTGTCGCCTTTGCCATTCCCTTGGCCCTCTCCCCGCTGTTGGTGGCCCAGTGGGGGCAACGGGTCTACCCCGGCGAGGCGCTCCTGACCTCCGCCGCACTGCTGTTCGCGACGCTGGCCGGTGCGCTGGCGTTTAAGTTGGCCGAAACGCTCGGTCGGGAAACAGTGCTCGACGCGCTGGCCGCGGTCCTGCTGTTGGGCGCCTTGCTGCAGGCGCTGATCGGCGCGGCGCAGGTGTTCGGCCTCGCGCCGCTGGCGCACGGCTGGCTGGTGTTCGACGCGGCCAACCCGGCCGGCAGCGTGATCGGCAATATCGGCCAGCGCAACCTGTTCGCCCATTACCTCGGCTGGGGGCTGGTCGCCGCCTGCTACCTGCACGCGCGCGGCCGGCTGCGCTGGCTGATGCTGCCGCCGCTCTGCCTGCTGCTGGCACTGTTGATGGCGTGGAGCGGGGCGCGGCTGGTGCTGGCGTACGGCGTGGCGCTCGGCCTGCTGACGCTGCTCTGGCGCGCCCGCAACGGCGGCGACGCGACGCTCAAGGCATTTGCCCGCGCGGCGGCGGTCGCGACGCTGGCGATCGCGGTCACCCAGCTGTTCGTGCACCAGATCGACGCGATGCTGGCCGCGCTCGGCCTGCCGGTGCGGCTCGGCAGCGGCGCCGACCGGCTGCTCGACGGCGGCTTCGGCGCGCGGCGCTGGATCGAGTGGCAGAAGGCCTGGCAGGTGTTTCTGGCGCATCCGCTGCTCGGCACCGGCTGGGGCGGTTTCGGCTACGACAGCGTCTGGCTCGAGGCGTTCGGCGGTTACACCAAGGTACCGGAGAGCTGGTTGTTCGCGCACAGCCACAATCTGATCGCGCAGCTGTTGGCCGAAACCGGCCTGCTCGGCACGCTGCTGGCATCGCTGGGACTCGGCGGGTGCCTGCTGCCGTACTTCCGCCGCGATGCGGCGAGCGCCGACAACCTGCTGCTGCTGACCTTGGCGGCGATCACGCTCAGCCATTCGCTGCTCGAGTACCCGCTCTGGTACCTGCCGTTCCTGACCGGGCTGATGATCGTGCTGGCGCTGTCGCCGGCGCGACCCTTGCAACTGGCGGTTCGGCCAACCTTACGCCGGCTGCTGCTCGTCGCGCTCGGCGTGGCCGCTCTGGGGTACGCGATCAGCGGCGGCTCGCAGTTCTGGGCACTGGTCGACTGGCAGCAGCCGAGCCGCGACGCCCGCGTCAATGCCAGCCGGATTGTCGAGCTCGGCGCGCTCGGCCGTCACCCCTTGTGGAGTTACGACGCCGACCTGACGCTGGCGAGCTACCTGGAGCCGAGCCCCGAGCTGCTGCCGCTGAAGCTGGCACTGCTCGAGCGCTTGGCCGCCTACCGGCCGTACCCGAACCTGCTGCTGAAGCTGGCGGTGCTGCGCGCCTACCGGGGCGATGCGGCGCGGGCGCACGAGGCCTTGCTGATGGCACTGGCGAGCTACCCGGACTACGCGCCGGGTTTTGCCGTGCTGCTCAAACCGTTGCCGGGCAGCCAGTTGCTGCCACTCAAACAGTTGGCCGAACAGGCGGCGGCGCGCTACCGCCACGACGGCGCCCGGGCGATGGTCGAACGGCTGGCGCCGCCGGGCGTGGCGCGGCCACTGCCACAGTAAACCCTGTCTCGAGGCCGCCGCAGTTCGTGTTGCGGCCGCCTTGCGGTATCCTTCGCGTTTTGCTCTATTCCCGTTCTTCGCCATGTCCATCCAACGTGTTGCCACCCCGCTGGCGCTGACCAGCTGGTGCCTGATCGCCGCGCTGCCGTTCCTGTCGCGCCTCCATTACGTCCCGCTGCCGCAATGGTTCGGCGAGGCGATCGTGGTGTGGCTCGCGCTGCTCGCCTGGCTGTTCCTGCTGCCGGGCGGCGCGCTGCCGGCCCGGCTGCCGCGGGTCAGCGTCTGGATGCTGGTGCTGGCGGCGGTCTGGGTGGTACAGCCGTGGTTCGTCGACATCCTGTTCCCGGGATTGAACTGGGCGACCTCGCTGTGCTTCGCCGCCTTGGTGCTGCTCGGCTACGTCGCCGCGGCGCTGCGCGAGCGGCACGGCAGCGTGTCGCTGACGGTTTGGCTGGCCTGGGGGCTGCTGTTCGGCGCGCTGGCGCAGTCGCTGATCGGCTTCTGCCAGGTGACCGGCTTGGCCGGACACATGGGCGGGGTGCTGTTCTACGACTCGAGCCACCCGACCACCAATGTGTTCGGCCATATCGGCCAGCGCAACCAGTACGCGCATTACCTGGCGTGGGGGACGCTCGCGACCGCGTACCTCGCCTGCGAGCGCCGGCTGAAGCCCTGGCTGGCGGTGCTGACGGTGCTGTGGCTGGCGCTGTCGATCGGCTGGGCCGCTTCGCGTACCGTGCTCTTATACGCGGTGGCGATGGTGCTGATCGGCTGGGTCTGGCACTGGCGGGTGCGCGAGCCGGCGTCACGGCGCATCGGCCTCGCGTTCACCGGTGTCGCGGTCGCGATCATCGCCGGCCAGTTCGTGCTGCCGCTCGCCAACCACCTGATATCGCTGTTCACCCACAGCCAGGTCGAGGTGGCGAGCGGTGTCGAGCGGCTCGCCGCCAACGGCGACGGCATGGGCGCGCGCCGCTTCGTCGAGTGGCACAAGGCCTGGATCGTGTTCCAGGCGCAGCCGTGGTTCGGCACCGGCTGGTCGCAGTTCGGCACGCAGAGCGTGCTGTTGCAGATGCGCCCGGAGTTCGCCGACGCGGCGTTCAACAGCGGGCTGTTCACCAACGCGCACAACCTGGTGCTGCAGCTGTTGGCCGAAGTCGGCCTGCTCGGCACGCTGGTCACGCTCGGCGGCTTCGTCTGGGCGCTGTGGCCGTACTTCAGCCGCCCGGCGCGGCCGGAAGGCGCGTTGCCGCTGGCGATGCTGGCGGTGACGCTGCTGCACAGCCTGCTCGAATACCCGCTCTGGTACCTGTACTTCCTGGCGGTGCTGGTGATGGCGGTGGCGCTGGCGCCGCCGCCGGAAGCGCTGCGCCGCGGTTGGCTCTGGCCGTTCGGCAGCGCGGTGCTGGCGGTGGTGCTGACCGTGCTGTCGGTGCAGGGCTATCACCGCTACTGGGAGCTGGTCGGCCTGTACACGCCGTACGACAACGCCAAGCGCGACGCACCGCGGATCGCCCGGCTCGCCGACATCGTCGAGCATGAGCCGCTGTACGCCTTCCACGCGCTCAGCACGCTCGACAACTACCTCGACGCCACGCCGGACAATCTGGCGCAGAAGCGCCGCTGGGTGAACCTGTTGGCGGCGTCGCGCCCGTACCCGGACGTGCTGCTGAAGAAGGCCAAGCTCGAGGTGCTGGCCGGCGACAACCGCCGCGCCGAAGAGACACTCGGCCAGGCGCTGGCGTCGTTCCCGACCTACGCGCAGAGCTTCCTCGACGACCTGGACGACCAGCCGCAGTACGCCGGGCTGCGCCGCGTCGCCCAGGCCGGCTACGACCGCCTGCCGGCGCGCTACAAGAGCGCCAGCGCCGGCAGCGACGAGTGAATCTTGGCCGGGTTAGCCGGCCGCAGCAAAACAAACAGCCCGCATCTGCGGGCTGTTTTCATGGGGAGGTCGAATCGCTCAGGCGACTTCGGCGGCGAGCGTCGTCTTCATCTTGGTCAGCGCCTTCGCCTCGATCTGGCGGATCCGCTCGGCCGACACGCCGAACTCGGCGGCCAGTTCGTGCAGCGTCGCGCCGCTGTCGTCGGCCAGCCAGCGCGCCTCGATGATGCGGCGGCTGCGCGGATCGAGCGCTTCCAGCGCCTCGCGCAGGCCGTCGCTCTGCAGCCGGTCGAACGCGCGCTTCTCCAGCTGACGGGTCGGCTCGTGGTCGTGGTCGGCCAGCCAGTCGATCGGCGCGAACGCCTCGTCGTCGTCGCTGTCGGCCACCAGGGCGATGTCCTGACCGGTCAGGCGGGTCTCCATTTCCAGTACTTCTTCGCGCTTCACGCCAAGATCGTCGGCGATCTGCTGCGCTTCATGGTCGGTCAGCGCGGCGAAGCTCTTCTTCATGCTGCGCAGGTTGAAGAACAGCTTGCGCTGCGGCTTGGTGGTCGCGACGCGCACCAGGCGCCAGTTGCGCAGGATGAATTCGTGGATTTCCGCCTTGATCCAGTGCACCGCGAACGAGAACAGCCGCACGCCGCGGGTCGGCTCGAAGCGTTTCACCGCCTTCATCAGGCCGATATTGCCTTCCTGGATCAGGTCGGCTTGCGGCAGGCCGTAACCGGCGTAGCCGCGGGCAATCGATACCACCACGCGCAGGTGGGACAGCACGAGCTTTTTGGCCGCTTCCAGATCCTCGGAGCGGTGGAAGCGTGTCGCCAGCTCGTTTTCCTCTTCGGGCGTCAGCATCGGGATGCTGTTCACCGTCTGGATGTACTGCTCCAGACTGCCGTTGGTCGAAGGGACGGGCAGAGCGATAGTAGCTGTCATAGGTTGGCATTCCTCCTTGGGCATGGACCGTATCTTAGCACTCGACGTTCGCGAGTGCCAAACGGCGCCGGTCCGGTCGCCGTTGGAATTTTTCAATGATATCAATAGCCTGATTCAATGCGGCTTCGGGCTAGCTGGCGCTGACCCGGCGCAGATGGTGATCGGCCGCCAGCCGGGCGCCCAGCGTGGCGAGCAGCGCCGCACCAGCCAATACCAAAGCCAGTTCGAGTGGGGCCAGGCCGCGAAGTTCCACCCGCTCGTTGTAGAGCCGTGCGAATTCGGCGATCGCCGGGTTGGCGGTGGCGATCAGCCAGCTGGTCAGCCCCCACGCCACCAGGCCGGCCAACAGGCCCTGCCACAGCGCGTGATACAGGAACGGCCGGCGGATGAAGCTGTCGGTCGCGCCGATCAGTTTCGACACCTCGATCTCGTCGCGGCGCGCCAGGATCTGCATCCGGATGGTGTTGTGCGTGATCAGCACCAGCGCCACGCTCAGCGCCAGCGCCAGGAACACCGTCAGCTGCTTGCCCAGCTCGACCATGCCGTACAGCCGCTTCGCCCAGTTGGCGTCGAACTGCGCCTCTTCCACCATCGGCAGGCCGGACAGCTCCTTCTGCAGCAGCTCCAGCTGCTTCGGCTCCAGCGTCGCCGGGGTGACGACGAACGCGTCCGGCAGCGGATTGCCGCCGAGCCCATCGGTCAGCCCGGCCATGCCATTGCGCTTTTCCAGGTCGGTGAGCGCCTGCTTCTTGCTGACGAAGGTGTAGCCCTTCACCCGCGGATGGGTCTTCAGCGCGCTGCCGACCGCGGCGATATCCGCTTGCTCGGCGCTTTGCTCCATGAACAGCGTGACTTGCGGCGTCGCGGTCAGCTTGCCGACCCAGTCCTGGACGCTCATCACCGTCAGGTACAGCGACAAGGGCAGCGCCATCGCCACCGACAGCATCGCCAGGGACAGCAGACTGCCGACCGGTTGGCGCAGGATCTTGGCGAGCGCGGTGCGCGCGCTCTGCCAGTGCAAGAACAGGTAGTGTTTCATGCGGCGAACTGTCCTTCCTTCAGACGCAGGATGCGGCGGCCATAGTCTTCCATCAGCGTCTCGTCGTGCGCCGAGATCAGCACGGTGACGCCGACCTGGTGGAAGGACTTGAACAATTCCATGATGTCGAGCGCGTAGGCGCGGTCGAGGTTGGCCGAAGGCTCGTCGGCGATCAGGATCGCCGGGCGGTGCACCACCGCGCGGGCGATGCACAGCCGCTGCTGCTCGCCGCCGGACAGGCGGATCGGCATCACCTTTTCCTTGCCCAATAGGCCGACCTTGTCGAGCGCGGCGCGCACCCGGCGGCCGGCCTCGCGGCGGTCGAAGCCGATGATGTCGAGCGGCAGCATCACATTGTCGAACACATTGCGGTCGAACAGGATCTTGTGGTCCTGGAACACCACGCCGATGTGCTGGCGCACGAACGGCAGCTGGCTGCCGCGCAGTTTGGACAGGTTGTGGCCGCTGACCATCACGTTGCCGGCGGTGGCGCGCTCGAGACCGGAGATCAGCTTCAGCAGCGTCGACTTGCCGGCGCCGGAGTGGCCGGCGAGAAACACCATCTCGCCGGTCTCGATGCCGAAGCTGAGATTTTTCAGCGCCTCGACGCCGCCCGGGTAACGCTTGGTGACCTGGTCGAACTGGATCATGCGAGACGGTTCCCCTTGCTTGGCGGCGGGCGAGCCGCCCGCCGCCACTGGTCAATTGATGAATCAGTCGATCAGCGCGTCGACATAGTCGCGGGCGCTGAACGGGCGCAGGTCGTCGATGCTCTCGCCGACGCCGATGAAGCGCAGCGGGATCGGCCGCTGCTTGGCGATCGCCGCGATCACGCCGCCCTTGGCGGTGCCGTCGAGCTTGGTCAGGACCAGGCCGGTCAGGCCGAGCGCCTCGTCGAACACCTTCACCTGGTTCAGCGCGTTCTGGCCGATATTGGCGTCGAGCACCAGCACGATCTCGTGCGGCGCGTCCGGCAGCGCCTTCTGGATCACCCGCTTCACCTTCTTGATCTCTTCCATCAGGTGCAGCTGGGTCGGCAGCCGGCCGGCGGTGTCGGCCAGCACGATGTCGATGCCGCGCGCCTCGGCGGCCTTGATCGCGTCGAAGCACACCGCCGCCGCGTCGCCGCCCTGCTGGGTGATCACCGTGATGTTGTTGCGATCGCCCCAGGCGACCAGCTGCTCGCGCGCCGCGGCGCGGAAGGTGTCGCCGGCCGCCAGCAGCACCGATTTGCCCTGGTCCTGGAAGTACTTGGCCAGCTTGCCGATCGAGGTGGTCTTGCCGGCGCCGTTCACGCCCGTCATCATGATGACATAGGGCTTGTGGCCGGATACGTCGAGCGGCTTCTCCAGCGGGCCGATCAGCTCGGTCAGCGACTCCTTCAGCGCGCCCTTCAGCTCGCTGCCGTCCTTCAGGCCGCGCAGCGACACCCGGTCACGCACGTCTTTCAACAGGTGCATGGTGGCGTCGACGCCCATGTCGGCGGTCAAGAGCACGGTTTCCAGCTCTTCGTACAGGTCTTCGTCGATCTTGCCGCCGCCGAACACGCCGGCCAGCGACTTGCCGAGCTTGTCGCGGGTCTTGGACAGGCCGGCCTTCAGCCGCTCGGTCCAGCTGAGCTTCTTGTTCGGCGCGGGCAGGTGCTCGAGCGGTTCCTCATCCTGTCCGGGCGCTTCGGCGACCGGTGTCGGAGGGGCGGCGTCCGGCAAGATAATAGGGGTGGCGTCGACAACGGCCGGCGATTCGACGACCGCCGTCTCGACGGCGGGTGCGACCGGCTCGTGGGTGGTCGAAACCGCGGCCGTCGGCTCGGTCACGACCAGCGGGGTTTCGGTGGCCGGCGGGGCCGGCGGCGGGGACTTCTTCTTGAAGAAACTAAACATGTCTCGCTAAGGTCAACACGACTCGTCGAAAATACCCGGATTGTAACGTCAAAACAGGATCAGGACAGCGATCATGCCGTATCCCTTGTTTGTGCAGCGTTGTGTGGCGGCCGCCGTGCTGGCGCTCGCCCCGCTGATGGCGCTGGCCGACCACCCGGTCGAAGCCACGCTAGCCAACGGTCTCAAGATCGTCGTCAAGCGCGACGCGCGTGCGCCGGTGGCGGTGTCGCAGCTGTGGTACCGGGTCGGCAGCCTCGACGAGGTAAACGGTCGCACCGGCCTGTCGCACCTGCTCGAGCACATGATGTTCAAGGGTACGCCCTCGGTGCCGGCCGGCGAGTTCTCGCACCGCATCGCCGCCGCCGGCGGCAGGGACAACGCCTTCACCAGCCGCGACTACACCGTCTACTATCAGTTGTTGGCGGCCAACAGCCTGCCCTTGGCGCTGACGCTGGAGGCCGACCGGATGCACAACCTCGACTTCAAGGACGCCGCGTTCCAGAGCGAGCTCGAGGTGGTCAAGGAGGAGCGGCGCTTGCGCACCGACGACCAGCCGAGCGGCGTGTTGTTCGAAAACCTCTACGCCAGCGCCTTCGTCGCCAGCCCGGAGCGGGTGCCGGTGATCGGCTGGATGGACGATATCAAGAACATGCAGCCGGACGACCTGCGCCAGTGGTACCGGCAGTGGTACGCACCGAACAACGCCACGCTGGTGGTGGTCGGCGATGTCGATCCGCAGGCGGTGATCGCCGAGGCGAGGCAGCGCTTCGGCAGGCTCGCCGCCCAGCCGCTGCCTGAGCGCCGGCCGCAGCAGGAGCCGCAACAGCTCGGCATCCGCCGCGTCACCGTCAAGGCGCCGTCCGAGCTGCCGTACCTGGCGATGGCGTGGAAGGCGCCGCGCCTGCAGCAGGTCGACGATCGCGATCCCTATACCTTATATATGTTGTCGGCGCTGCTGGCCGGGCAGGGCGCGTCGCGGCTGCCGCGCAAGCTGGTGCGCGAGGCGCGCATCGCCAACAACGTCAGCACCGGCTATGAGCTGCTCGGCCGCGGCGGCGGGCTGTTCAGCGTGGTGGCGATGCCGGCGGCCGGACACAGCGTCGCCGAGCTGGAGCAGGGCATCCGCCAGGAGATCGCCCGCATTGCCCGCGACGGCGTCGGCGAAGGCGAGCTGGCGCGGGTGCGCCACCAGATCGACGCCAGCCGGGTGTTCCGGAAGGACTCGATGCAGGAGCAGGCGATGCAGATCGGTACGCTGGAGAGCCTGGGCTTCTCCTGGCGCGACGAGGAGGCGATGGATCGGCGCCTCATGCAGGTCAGTTCGGCCGACGTGCGCGCCGCCGCGCGGAGCCTGATCGACGACAATCTGACCGTGGTGACGCTGCAGCCCTTGCCGACCAAGAACAAACCGACCCCGGCCGTCGAGCTGCCGCAAGGAGGCGACCATGTCCGTTAAGCCCTACGCCGTGGCGCTGACCGTGTTGCTGTGCAGCGGGCTTGCGCAGGCCGTCGAGATCCAGCACTGGCAGCAGCCCAGCGGCGCGCAGGTGTACTTCGTCGAGTCGCACGACAACCCGATCCTCGACGTGCGCGTCGACTTCGACGCCGGCAACCGTCGCGACAGCAAGCCGGGCGTGTCCGATCTGACCGCCGGTATGCTCGAAAACGGCAGCGCCGGCCGCGACGAGGAGGCGATCCGCACCGCCACCGCCGACCTGGCGATCGCCATCGGCGGCTTCGCCGACGAGGAGCGCGCCGGCCTGACGCTGCGCACGCTGTCCCGCCCCGCCACCCGCGAGCCGGCGCTGGCGCTGTTCGCCGACATCTTGGCCAAGCCGACCTTTCCGGCCGCAGTGCTGGAGCGCGAGAAGCGCCGCACCATCGATGGCCTGAAGCAGCGGGAGAGTAACCCGGGCTTTCTCGCCGATCGTGCGCTCGGCCGTTTGCTCTATCCGGATCATCCGTACGGCAGCGAATTCCGCCTCGGCGCCGCCGGCATCGCCGCGATCCAGCGTGCCGACCTCGTGGCGTTCTGGAGGGTCCACTACCAGCCGCGCTACGCGGTGGTATCGATTGTCGGTGACGTCGACCGGGCCGGCGCCGAAGGGTTGGCCGAACGACTGCTCGTTGGGCTGAAGAGCCAGGGCCCGGCGCTGCCGGCGATCCCGGCGGTGCCGCCGGCCAAGCCCGGCGTGGTACGCGAGGCCAGTCCGGCCAGTCAGGCGCACATCCGCCTCGGCACGCCGCTGATCACCCGCGACGATCCGGACTACTTCGCGCTGGTGGTCGGCAACTATGTGCTCGGCAGCGGCGGCTTCGATGCCCGGCTGATGAAGGAGGTGCGCGTCAAGCGAGGGCTGACCTACGGAGTGTCGAGCAACCTGATGCCGATGGAGCAGGCCGGGCCGTTCGCGATTTCGCTGTCGACCCGCAAGGCGCAGGCCGAACAGGCGCTCGAGGTGGCGCGCGACACGCTGGCGCGCTTCGTCGACGAAGGCCCAACCGAGGCGGAGCTGGACCAGGCCAAGGCCAACATCATCGGCGGCTTCCCGCTGCGCTTCGACAGCAACCGCAAGCTGCTCGGCTACCTGGCGGTGATCGGCGCCTACCACCTGCCGCTCGACTATCTCGAACGCTACCCGCGCGCGGTGGCGGCGCTCACCCCGGCACGGGTGCGCGAAGCCTGGCGGCGCCGCGTCCACCCCGACGCGTTGTCGACGGTTGTCATCGGCGCAACAGCCCAGCCGTAAACGCGCGTTGATCAAGGCAAGCGCAGGGCAATCGGGGTAAACTCTGCGCTTTTTGCAAAGGACCGCCATGTCGGCAAACCGTAACCGGGTGCGCATCATCGCCGGTCGCTACCGGCGGCGCCTGTTGTCGTTCCCCGACGCCGACGGTCTGCGGCCGACCCCCGACCGGGTTCGCGAAACGCTGTTCAACTGGCTCGGCCAGGAGCTCGACGGCCTGACTTGCCTCGACTTGTTCGCCGGCAGCGGCGCGCTCGGCTTCGAGGCGGCCTCGCGCGGCGCGCGGCGCGTGGTCATGGTGGAAAAGGCGCGTGCGCCGCTGATGGCGCTGAAGGCCAATCGCCAGGAGCTGGGCGCCGACGAAATCGACGTGGTCGCGATGGACTCCTTGATGTACCTGAAAAGCTGCCGCGACCGGTTCGACCTGATCCTGCTCGATCCGCCGTTCGACGCCGACCTGCTGCCGCTCCTGTTGCCACTGGTTCGGCCAAGGTTGGCCGAAGCGGGCTATCTCTATATAGAAGGGCGCTCGCTGCCGGATTTGTCTGACTGGCAGGTCGAACGCCAGGGCAAGGCCGGGGTGGTGCACTACGCGCTGCTGCGTGCGGCCGCCCACGACATCCCCGATCTAACCATATAGCGGGGAATGCTTGCAGCCCCTGGGGCGGGGTGCCAAAATTTGCCCATTGAATACTTGAGGAAATTACTATGTCTTTGATGATCACCGACGAATGCATCAACTGCGACGTGTGCGAGCCGGAATGCCCGAACAGCGCGATCTCGCAGGGCGAGGAAATCTATGAGATCGACCCGAACCTCTGTACCCAGTGCGTCGGCCACTACGACGAGCCGCAGTGTCAGCAGGTCTGTCCGGTCGATTGCATCCCGCTCGATCCGAGCAACCCGGAGACGCAGGAGCAACTGCAGCAGAAATACCTGATCATCACCGGGCAAGCCGCCTGATTTGCTGTTAGATAACCTAAGTATTTGATTCAAAATGCAACGCCCCAATGTCATGAAACGACATCGGGGCGTTGTCCGTTTTGGCTCGAAAAAAGATGCAGTTTTTTTCAAAAAAGCTGTTGACGGCCAAAAGGGTGATCTATATTATTCGGGTCTCTTTCAGGGGGGATTCCCGAGCGGTCAAAGGGATCAGACTGTAAATCTGACGGCTCAGCCTTCGAAGGTTCGAATCCTTCTCCCCCCACCAGATTATTTAGCGTTTGGGTGGCATGTGGTAAGTCGCCCGAGATCGTGAGAGGCGGGTGTAGCTCAATGGTAGAGCAGAAGCCTTCCAAGCTTACGACGAGGGTTCGATTCCCTTCACCCGCTCCAAACGTAGTGTCAGTTTAGGGCCCATGTAGCTCAGGGGTAGAGCACTCCCTTGGTAAGGGAGAGGTCGGCAGTTCAATTCTGCCCATGGGCACCATCGCTTAACTTTGGTTTTCAGATTCAGGGGAAATTTGCCATGGCTAAGGAAAAGTTCGAGCGGACGAAACCGCACGTAAACGTTGGCACCATCGGTCACGTGGACCATGGTAAGACCACTCTGAC